>JBLINY010000020.1:0-56732 GCA_047638695.1 Acidimicrobiales bacterium
GGTGACACTCCGGACGAGCGTTGCGCCTGCCGAGGTTCTTCACCCTGACTTCGTTCAGACTGTGCTCGATGCCACGAGAGTCAACCCACGGGTGAAGGTCGGCCTGGAAATGAACCCAACCCCCCCCCTGGAGATGCGAGGGAAGCCCATGAAGTATTGACGACCTTGGTTTCCCATGGTGCCCGTGGAGCGATTGGCGACTTCGGGATAGGATTAGCCAACTTCGACGTATTGCAGCAGCTGCCCTTCGACGCAGTTCGTTTTGGTCAGCCGCTTGTGGCTCAGGTGAGTGGGAACACCATGGCGGCCCAGACCTTCGCCACGCTCATCGGTTTGGCACAGCTCGCAGGACTCGAGACGACGGCCTCAGGTGTCGAGCGCCCCGAGCAGCTGAAGGTTGTCGCTGACGCTGGTTGCCAGATCGGCCAGGGCTTCCACTTCGCCGGATCGATGGATCCCGGCGAACTGCGAGCGTACCTGCAGCGCTGAATCGGTAGCAGACTCAGACTCAGACCCCGAGTCCGGCAGCCATTGCTGCACCCAACTCCCAACAGCTGTCGAGGTCGGCGGGTGTTGGCGAGGCTGTGAGGGTCACCGGGGCTTGGGCCAGATGCCAATTTAGTCCGGTTGTTATGCGCCCGACCGCGGCGACCGTGCTGTCGACATCGTTATTTCCATGGACGTACAGGCCATAGGGCCGGCCGGCCGTGTGGTCGAGGCATGGGTAGTAGATCGTGTCGAAGAAGTGCTTCAGTGCCCCACTCATGTAGCCGAGGTTGGCCGGCGTGCCGAGCAGATAGCCGTCGGCTGAGAGGACGTCGCTTGCCGTTGCTCCCAGCGCCGGACGGCGAACCACCTCGACTCCCTCGATGCCATCGGCCGCGGTTCCGTCGAGCACGGCACGGAACATGGCATCCATCGCCGGTGAGGGCGTGTGATGAACAAGGAGAAGTTTGGCCACGGTTTCATCGTCGCCGAGACACGATGCGCCCACCTACTTTTGATCTACTTTTAGCCAATGCACGAGCACCCCGAACGCGTGACCCGCTTACTGGATCACCTCACGACCGTGGTGCGAGGTCTCCGAGCCGTTGCAGGAGTCTTTTTGGTCATGGCTCTAGCCGGAGGGGTCCTAGTATTCGCCGGATTCGTGCGAGCTGGTTGGCTTTGGTGGGTTGGTCTCGTCCTCGGTGCCGTCGTTGCCCTTCCGGCTGTTGCCCTGTGGCGGTTTAGATCTGGTCTGATACCGGCGCTTGGCCTACCAGACCTACTTCGAGACCTGCCAACGAGCGTCGAGGAGGTGAAGGATGACCTGGCCCCGATGGCTGCCGCTCTCGATGGCGTTGTGGACAAGCCAAAGTCGCCCTGGGCCATGTTTCATTCGATTCGAGGAACCAAATCAGCTATCGACGCCTTCAATGACAGCGTGTACGGCCAG
Source organism: Acidimicrobiales bacterium (assembly GCA_047638695.1). Lineage (GTDB taxonomy): Bacteria > Actinomycetota > Acidimicrobiia > Acidimicrobiales > SZUA-35 > JAHECQ01. The sequence goes on from JBLINY010000020.1 coordinate 1,439, forward strand.
CTGGTGGGAAACGCAGCTGTCCTGCATCCCGCGGCTCTAATGGCAGGTGCCACCTCCACCGTGTTCGCCACTGGGTCACTGCTTCTTGGTGTCCTTCTGTTTTTTCTCGCCGGCCAGTTCTGAGGGGAGCATCCGACGCTAGTGGCCAGGACCTCCGCCCATGAGGTCGAGCAGCTTGTCGATGGTGAAGCCGGGCTGCTGGCTGGCCTCGATCAGCACCCGCTCCTTGGCCGCGATGTCTCGGGCGGCCTGAGGGACGTCCCTGGCAACATCCAGGGGGATGACGACGGCGCCGTGTTGATCGGCATGGATGAGGTCGCCGGGCTCAACGGTCATGCCGTGGACCGTCACCGTCACGGCGAACTCCTCGACTCTGACCCACGCATGTGACGGCGCGGCCATTCCGGCCAGCATCTGGAAGCCGGCGGCGGCATCGTCAAGATCGCGGATGCTCCCGTTCGTGATCACTCCAAGTGAACCGAGACCCTTGTGGAGGTTGGTGTTCACCTCTCCCCACCAGGCGCCGTAGCCGGGAACGGCGTCGAGGTCTTCGATCACGGTGATCGTGGGTCCGGGTCCGTCTGCCTGGTGGGTGTAGTAGCCGAATCGCACCTTGGTCGTTTCTGCGGCGTCGAGGGTTGACGGTTGCATGGATCGCAAGGTGGCGGTGCGGGCGTAGCCGACCATTGGCTCGAGCTCGGGCCGAGGACAGAAGAAGGGTTGAACCGAGTAGCTGCTGCCTCGCCGACTGGGTGCCACGATTTCGAGCGCATTGCACACGGTCGGGGTGTCAAGGGCCCGGAGCGCGGCTAGTTCGTCATCGTTCAGGAGATCAGCCATGTCCTGACCCTACGTCGGCTGAGCGCTTCGTTCGCGCGAGCTTGGCGGAGCGAGCCAGGTAGTGACGACCAGCAACAACACGGCAATGGGTAGCGATACCGAAAGCCACAGGGCGTGGCGATAGCTGCCGGTCGTTGATTGCACCAGGGCAAAAAACGCGGGACCAATGCCGCTGCCGATAACCATGGCACTCATTTGGATGCTTGCTATCGAGCCGAGATGGGTTCGGCCAAAGAGCTTGGGCATGGCGGCGGAAGTGAGGGGAGAGAAGCAGCCCTGAGACGCGCCCCAGGCCACGATGGCGACGAGGCGGAACGTCGGCCGGTCCATCTCGGCAACGCTCAGATACATCACCAGCTGCAGGGTCGCCATGACCGTGGCAATGGCCACGGGATTGATGCGATCGACCAGATAGCCGCCGAGCAGCGAGACGGGAATGCTGATCGACGCGATGGCGACGAAGATGCCGACTGCTTCGGTCTCGGTCATCCCCATCTCGCGCCCAAGGTCGATGATGTGAAAGGTCAAGGCGGTGCCGACCATGGAAAGAGCGGCCACCGGGAGGGTGAGGATCCAGAATCTGGGGTCGCGAAGCGCTTCGCCCCTGGTGATGGCCGGGTCGCCGACAAGGCTGATGGCGAGTGCGTCTTCCCCCTCCTCAATCGCTCCACCGCCGTCGATTCGCAGTCCGGCCTCTTCAGGACTGTTGCGAAAGAAGGTCAGCACGATGGCGCCGACAACCAGCACGAGTCCGATGGCCATCTGTCGCCAGGCTGTTCGGAACCCTGAGTAGGCAACCCAGGCGAATAGCAGTTGCGGCGACAGCGAGAACATGTAGCTCATGGCTGCTGACGAAACGGAAGTCACGGTGCCTCGGCGCCGGTCGAACCAGCGCGAGATCATGGTGCGGGACGAAAGGGTCAGCAGGCCCTGACCGGTGAAACGGAGGAATCCGAATCCGATGCTCATCACCACAAGCCCGGTCGCCGATCCCATCGGGCCAACGAAACTGAGTGCGGTAATGGTGGCGGCTAGTCCGACTACGGCAACGATGGCGACCACACGACTTCCCACCCGATCGATCCACCGACCGGCGGTAGGGAGTACGAAGCCGCTGGCCGTTGTGCCAATGAAGTAGGCCGCTGCGAGCTGCAATCGTGAGAGGCCGGTTGCCTCGATCAGATGATCGGTGAAAACACTTACGCCGGCTGTCTGACCGGGGACACTGGCCAGCATGCCCAAGGTGCCGACCAGCACGATGACCCAGCCGTAGTAGACCGGAAGTCGGCCGGGGTCGAATGGCCGACGTCCGCTCAAGATCTCGTCCTATCTGCCCAGAGCGGGCACTGCACCTCTTGCTGGAGTCGCGCGGTTACACGACGGGCGACATGCCGCCATCGACATTGATGGCGGTTCCCGTGATGAAGGCCGCTTTGTCGCTGGCCAAAAAGCACGCCATGTTGGCGAACTCGGCCGCATCGCCCATACGCCCGAGCGGTACGGCCTTGGCCCGAGAGGCGAGGAACTCCTCGAATGTCTTGTCCGGCATTTGTTCGGTGTGCATCCGGTGCCACTGGTTGGTGACCAGAATCCCGGTGTTCAGTGCGTTCACCAGGATGCCATCGGCCGCGAACTCACTGGCCAGAACTTTGGTGAGCGCCATCCCGGCTGCTCGGCTTACCGAGGTGGGGGCGCTCTTGGCCGGTGGTGCCTTGGCTGCGGTATTCAGCACATTGATGATGCGGCCCCAATGCTGTTCTTTCATGGCCGGGATGCACAGGCGGGCCAGGCGGGCAGCTGCCAACAACTTTAAGTCGAAGTCGTTTTGCCAGTCGTCGTCGGTGATCTGTTCGAACGGTTTGGCGGCCGATGTGCCCGCGTTGTTGACCAGGATGTCAATGGCGCCGACGGCCTTGACAGCATCGGCGTGGGCGGCCGAAAGAGCGGCAGCGTCTCGGACGTCGCAGGCCAACCCCACAACTTGTGCTTCGGGCGCAACGGCTCCGATCGAGGCGACGGCCTCATCGAGGGTCGACTGCGTTCGGCCGAGGATCACCACCGCCGCTCCCGATCGGGCGAACTCGGTGGCCATGGCCCGTCCCAGCCCAAGGCTGCCGCCGGTGATCAATGCTGTCTTGTTGTCGAGCCTCACGTCCATGGCCTCACCGTAGGCTCGCCTACCGGAAGCTGTCGCACTCATGTCGTACACCACCGTCCTCCTCGATCTCGACCACACGCTGTTCGATACCGACGCGTCCGAAGAGGCTGCCTTTGGCCAAGCCCTCGTGGCATCAGGAATCGACGACCCGTGGCCCCACTTCGAGACCTACCGGCGCATCAACCGCGCTCTGTGGAAGCAGGTTGAACAGGCGACGCTGACACCGGATCAGGTCAAGACCGAGCGCTTTCGTCAGCTTGGCGCCGAGCTTCAGCTCGACGCTGACCCAATGGCGATGGCCGAGCGTTTCACCGTCGGCCTCGGAGCCAACGGCGACCTCTACCCGGGGGCCCGCAAGGCTCTCGACGATTTAGCGGCGGGCACCAGCCTGGCGCTGATCACCAATGGTCTCAGCGCCGTTCAGCGTGCGCGGATTGAGCGTCTTGATCTTGGCCACTACTTCGATGCCGTCATCATCTCGGCCGAGGTTGGTGTGGCCAAACCAGGTTCGGCCATCTTTGATCTCACGTTCGACGCACTCCGAACGCTGGCCGGAGCCCCTCCTTTGAAGGATGGGTCGGTGATGGTCGGCGACAGCCTCACCAGCGATATCAAGGGCGGTCGCGACTATGGGTTGGCTACCTGTTGGTACAACCCAATGGGTGCGGTCTCCGGGGCCAACCAGATAACGCACGAGATTAATGATCTCGCCGACTTAGCGACCACTCTTCTGGGTTGAACGAGCGCTAGCTCGGCGAGATCAGGCTGGTGTCGTAGCCCCGGGGGGCGGCGAACCCCATCAGGTTCAGCAGCGTTGCTGCCACGTTCGTGAGGCCTGCGTTTGGAATCTGGGTCAGCGCGTAGGGCACGGGTGCTGTGGGGTCATGAATGGCGAAGACAACGGGGGACAGGGTGTGTGATGTCTTCGGTGACCGGACGCCGTCGCTTTCGGTGTACATGACGTCGGCGTTGCCGTGATCGGCGGTGAACACCAGCGCGCCGCCTAGTTCGTCGACGACGGTGATCAGTTCGGCCACACAACCGTCGAGCACTTCCATGGCTTCGATCGTGGCCTCCAGGTCACCGGTGTGGCCAACCATGTCGCCGTTTGGGAAGTTCAGGCGACCAAACCGGTAGGTGCCCGTTCGCAGCAGCTCGATGGTTCGGTCCGTGATCTCTCGCAACTTCATGCCTGGCGCCGTGTTGAACTCGACGTTGTCGGAAGGAATCTCGACATAGGTTTCGAGAGATTCGTCGAGGTAGCCCGAACGGTTCCCGTTCCAGAAGTAGGTGACGTGCCCGAACTTCTGCGTCTCGCTGATGGCGAAACTGCGGACGCCCTCGTTGCATAGAAACTCGCTGATGGTGCGATCGATGGCGGGCGGTTCGACAAGGTAGTTCTTCGGTACCTGAAGGTCGCCGTCGTACTGCAACATGCCGGCAAAGAATACGTCGGGGTATTGACCGCGATCGAAGGCATCGAAGGAGACGTCTTCGTATGCCTGGCTAATCTCGATGGCTCGATCGCCTCGGAAGTTGTAGAGCAGCACGGCATCGCCATCAGCCATAGTCCCGGTTGGCGACCCATCGTCACCGACGATGACAAAGGGGTCGAGATACTGATCGCCCTTGTCGCTCTCGGCGTACATCGTCTCGACTGCTGTTGACGCGGAAGCGAAGGGCCGGCCGACTCCGTGCGTGTGGCAGTGGTATCCCCGCTCGACCATCGGCCAGTCGGCCCCATAGCGGTCCATGGTGATGGTCATGCGCCCGCCGCCGGATGCGATTCGGTAATCGGCTCCGTGGTGTTCGTTGATCTTCTGCAGCACCTGCTCGGTCTGAGCGATGTAGTCGAGGGCCGAACGCGGCCCGACATCGCGACCGTCGAGCAGGATGTGCAGCCGAGCTCTGGGGACACCCTGGTCGGCTGCGACCTCGAGTAGGTGGTAAAGGTGGTCGTTGTTGCTGTGAACGTTTCCGTCGGAGTGCAGACCAAGCAAATGTAGTGTTCCGCCGTTCCTCGACTGCTCGACTGCGGTAACCCACACCGGATTGGTGAACAGGCCTCCGCTGGCGAGGGCGTGGTTCACCAATTTCGCTCCCTGGGCAAAGATGCGCCCGGCGCCGAGAGCGTTGTGACCGACCTCGCTGTTGCCCATGTCATCATCTGACGGCAGGCCAACGGCCGGCCCGTGGGCCAGTAGTTCGACGGCAAGCGGCCCGGCGGCGAGAGCGTCGAGGGTTGGGGTCGCGGCCGTGGTGACGGCGTTTGCTGGGCCGTCCGGGGCGATGCCGACGCCGTCAGCGATGACCAACAGCAAGGGTCCGTTACGAGTGCCCAAGCCGTCGAAGGGTTCGAGGTGAAGACCGGATGACATCCCAGGAGTCTAGAAGCCGTATGCCGTTGTGGCCGGCGCCGCGGTAGTCGTTGTCTGGGTCACTGTGCCAGGATTAGGGTCGCGGCGATGGGCTTGGCGGCTGCGTGGATGGAACCCCCTCGATCGACCGTGCGGGCCGCGCATCTGGCGCTGTTCGGCTGCGTCTTCTACCTCGGCGTGTCCTATATGCACTTCTGGTCGCGTCCGGTCGGGTCCTCGCCCTGGCCGTCCCTTGCCCTGGCTGGTCTGGCTGTTGTCTCCGGTCTTGTTGGGGTCGGCCTCATCCGGATCCGTCCCAATAGTTGGAGTCTGGCCCACACCTTCTTCGTCATCCTTGGTCTGGGCAACTTGTCGCTGACACCGCTGATGTTCGAACTGCCGATCGTGTTTGTTCCGATCGGGGGCCTGCTCTGCATCGTCATTCTTAAGAGGCTGCAAACTGAAGACGCGTTTGCCCTGGCCGAACCCGAGGCTCGAGCGCAACAGCCGAAACCGGTGGTTTTTCGAGAGAGAATCCCACACTCGAGCGGGCGTTAGTAAGGGTCGAGCTGCCGGTGGTCCAGTAGTTGACGGGCCAGTTGTTAGATGGCCAAGGCCGCTTGTCGTGTACGAGTGAATCCGTTCACCAGTAGAAGGCCAGCGGCGGCGATGCCGATCATTGACAGGATGTGATAACCGGTCATCGTGAGGATGATGCCCGACGCCAGAGCCGCAACTCCGGAGACGATGGCAGCCAAAAGATCGGCGGCACCTTGAACCGACACACGGTCGGTGGCCGTAACTGACTCGGTCAGTAGTGCACTACCTGCCACCATGCCAAAGCTCCAGCCGAGACCGAGCAGGTAGAGCCCGGGGAAGAGCAGCAGCTTGGGTGCATCGCCCGCCAGTGAGGTCAGGGTGGTTGCGAGCACGAGAACAAAGCCGCCGAAGGCAATAGATGGCATCTTGCCGAACCGGTCGGCCGCCCAACCGGCCAGCGGGGCTGAAGCAAACATTCCGAGCACATGGGCGGAGATAACCCACCCGATGATCGAATCGCTGTGGTCGTGTGCCTCCATGTGCACCGGGGTCATAGCCATGACGCCGACCATGACGGCTTGAGAGACAACCAGTGACAGTAGGGCCAGCCGGGTCTGGGGCTGAGCGAGCATGATCCTGAGACTGTCGGTGAAGTTGGCCCGTTCAGGTGACGTTGCACTGTCGAGTCCACCGATGAGCACCAGTGGGTCGGGGCGGAGCCTGATCCCCACGATGATGGCGCCGACCACGAACAGAACGGCAGTTACCACATAGACGCCAGCCCGTTCGTCGAACCCAAAACTCTGACCAATCCGATCGGCCGGGCCTACCAGGGTTGGTCCGAACACAGCTCCGATGGTTGAGGCAAAGACGATGAAGCTAATTGCCTTTGCCTTTCGATCGGCCAACGCTAAGTCGGCCGCTGCGTACCGCGAGAGGTTGCTGGCACCCGACCCAACGCCGATACCTACGAGGCCGACAAGGAAGATGATGATCGAGTCCATCTGCGCCCCGAGCAGAGCGATGCCGCTGCCGACGGCGGCAATTAGGTAGCCGGCAACCAGGCCGGGCCGTCGGCCTCGTCGGTTCATGTACGAGCTAATGCTCTTGGCACTGAAAGCGGTACCGACGGTAATGGCGACCGTGGATAGGCCAGCGAATGTGGCGCTGCCAAGCATGTCCTTGATGAGCAGAGCCGCGATCGGAAATCCGAGCGTCATCCCGGCACGAGCAAACAAGCCGCTGGCGAACAGGGTGCTGAGCGTCTGTTTTTGGGTGCTTGCTCGAAGTGTCTCGTCGAGCTCGAAAGTTTCAGTCATCTGCGTCTTTCGTGGTCGGCGGCCACCGTAGGTTGATTGCGTCGCCTCTCCCAACGCGCGGTTCGCCAACTACGTTGACCGGTGGGGACCAATTCCAACGATCGGGGAACACTATGAAGGGTTATGAGGCCATAGCGAAGGCGCTGGCAGATCAAGGCATCGACACCATGTTCGGTGTGCTTGGTGATGGCAATCTGTTTATAGGCGAGGCCATGATGCGCAACCACGGCTTGCACTATGTGTCGGCCACACACGAGGCCAACGCTGTGTCGATGGCCGAAGGTTGGGGACGGGCGGCCAAACGCCTTGGCGTCGCCACGGTCACCCACGGACCCGGCCTCACCAACACGATCACGCCGTTGGTCGAAGCGGCCAGGAATCGCACGCCGCTCTTGCTTGTTGCCGCCGACACGCCGGTTGAGGATCGACATCACTTGCAGAGCCTCGACCAGCACGCGGTTGTGGCCGCGACTGGCGCTGGATTCGAGCCAATTCGCAGTAGCGAAACGATCGCTTCCGATGTCGCTGCCGCGGTACGTCGAGCCCACGCTGAGTCTCGTCCCATCGTGTTGAACGTGCCGGCCAACATCGAGTGGGAAGAAGACGTTGTGTTGGCTCCGGTGGAAGTAGTCGAGCCGTACCCGTTGGCAGTTGCGCCAGATCCCGTAGCTCTCGATGTGGCCGTCGGCCTTCTTGCCAGCGCGGCTCGGCCCATCGTCTTGGCTGGTCGGGGGGCAGCTAAGGCTGGCGCACATGACGCACTAGTCGCTCTGGCCGATGCTTTAGGCGCGCCGTTGGCTACCACCGTGTTGGGCACCGGGCTGTTCAAGGGTGATCGATGCAACCTCGGGATCTTCGGCACGCTGTCTCACCCGGTAGCCGGTGAGGCCATTGCCAGCGCCGATTGCGTCATCACTTTTGGGGCGTCGTTGAACTATTTCACGACCGACCAGGGAACACTGCTCCGCGACAAGCGGGTGATCCAGTGTGACCTCGACCCGCGCCGACTCGGATCCACCGTGCCAGTGGATGCCGGAGTTGTCGGCGACGCGACCGCGGTAGCAAGCACCATCACCGAGTGGCTTCAAGCCGCCGATCATCGACCGTCGAGCTTCGCGTCTGATGAACTCCAGCAGCGGCTTGTCGACTTTGACCCGTCTGCTCTCTTCGACGACCTCAGCACGTCGGCATCGATCGATCCTCGTACGGCCACCCTTGCTCTCGACCGTCTCTTGCCGGATGACCGATCGGTCGTCGTCGATGCCGGACGATTCATGCTCAACGCGCTTACCTTGCCGGTGCCCGACCCTGAGTCGCTGATCACGAGCCACGGGTTTGGTTCCATCGGCTTGGGAACCAGCACCGCGATCGGCGTCGGAATTGCTCGGCCCAACCGGCCCACCGTGCTTTGTGTCGGAGATGGTGGGTTCATGATGGGTGGCGTCGGAGAATTCCACACGGCGGTCGAGAACAACATCGACCTGATCGTCATTTTGTACAACGACGGCAGCTACGGCGCAGAACACATCCAGCTGTGGCGCAAAGAGATGGACACAAAAGCATCCCTTCACCATTGGCCCGAATTCGGTCCGGTCCTTACGTCGCTGGGCGCGGTAGCGGTGAAGGTGTCGTCGATCGCCGATCTAGAAGCCGCCAGCACCGCTATTGAGAATCGGTCGCCCGGCCAGCCGGTGGTGATCGAACTGAGCCTCGATCCTGATGTGGTCAGCTCAATCATGGGCCACTAGTCCAAGACAACCTTGGTTTAGTCCTCCTTAGTCTGTTTTGGCTGATGGTGTACCATCGCGCCATGGCGTTGGACTCCATAGATCTCCAGACCGCGGCCGACTCGCTCGGAGTTCACTACCAGACCGCCTACAAGTGGGTTCGCTCGGGTCGATTGCCTGCTGATCTGATCCACGGCCAATACCGGATCAACCCGGCCGAGGTCGCCAAGCTTCGGAGCGCTCGTAGCCGGCCGACGAAGCCACGGGCGCGTCAACCTCGAAGCGGTGATGCCTCGCTTGCTTCATCGGTCTTCGAATCACTTCTCTCCGGGACAGAGCGCGAGGTGCGCGTGCAGCTTGGATCGCTGCTGTCCCAGGGGTGGACGCTTACCGAAACGGTCGATCGAGTGGTGGCGCCAGCGCTTCGGCAGATCGGCGATGAATGGGCAGCGGGGCGAGTCTCGGTGCCGCATGAGCATCGAGCAACCGCCATCATCGATCGAGCCCTCGGCCAGCATCACCAGGCGCGACGCGGGCGTCGACGCGGAGTAGCCGTGGTCGGGGCAGTGTCAGGCGAGTTGCATACGCTCGCCACATCGATGGCAGCGATCGCCCTTCGAGAAGACGGCTGGTCAGTGCACCACCTTGGCGCCGGTGTACCGGCCGAAGACTTTCTTCAGTTTGCCCGCGAGGTCGAGGCCGATCTGGTGGTGTTGACGGTGACCTTCGCGAGAGTTCGGCCGCTCGCCACCTCGATTGCTCGGGATCTAGGTGCCGAGGGCATCCGAGCGCTGATCGGTGGCCCGGGTGAGTCACTGGAAGAGTTGCGACAACAAGCGAGGGATACATGATGCGAGTCGATAGTGCCTGGCAACCTGTGTTGTTGTCGGAACAACAGGGCGGATCTTCGGCTCGCTCCCACCCACTCCTTGCATCGCTCGAGCAGAGATCGTGGACGGTCTATGGCGTATGTGGGGCGCTGGGACATCTCTTCTTCGAACCTTTTGGCGAACGTCCCGGTACACGGGCACGACGCGAAACGAAGGCCAAGGCTGTCTGCGAGGAGTGCCCCGTCATGCTGGTGTGCCGCGAGGCCGGTCGGCGCAACTTCGAGAGCGGCATCTGGGGTGGAGAGACCGAAGAGGACCGGGCGGTTGCTGGGTTTGCACCCCGCAGCATTTCACGCCGCAGCGTGGCCAAGGCTCGCAGAGAGGCACTCTGAGTGCCCAGCAGGTTTAACTGGCCGTCAGCATGGTGGTTCCTCGATCGGCGGCCCAACGTGTGCAACCCTCGACCAAGCGGTCGATGTGGTCATCGGTGAGTGCTAGGGAAAGAGCCATGAAACCGCGACGGGCCACATAGATCCCTTCGGTCAGCAGATGGTGAAAGAGCAACTCCAAGAGCCGTGGATCATCGGCATGGAAACACAGCATCGAGCCCATGCCGGTCACCCGAAACGGCTGGTTGTTCTGCTCAAAACAGTTGTTGAGCCGTTGGCGAAGTCGATCGCCACGTGCGTTGACGGCCTGGATGATCTCGGGATCGAGTTCGTAGCGCAGCGTGGCCACCGCAGCAGCCATCGAGACCACGTTGTTATTGAATGTGCCGGCCTGGGTGAGCTCGCCGCCCTGAATGGGATCGAACGCAGCCATGACGGCGGCCGAGCCACCGAACGCCCCGAAGCTCATACCGCCGCCCAGGTATTTGCCGAGTGTCGTGAGGTGGGGTGTGATGCCGAACCGTTCCTGCGCACCGCCCGGAGCCAGACGCGATGTCATGACTTCGTCGAGGATCAGCACCGTCCCGTGCTCGTCACAGCGGCGGGCTAGCTCGGATAGAAACTGCTGGCTAGCTGGTCGACATCCGCCCGACCCCTGAACAGCTTCGATCAGAACGCACCCGAGGTCGTTGTCGCTGAAGAGCCGATCGAGGGCCGTGAGATCATTGAATGCTTCGACGACGAAGCGATGGGGAACGTTCAGTGGATGGTCGGGGGAATCCCCGCCGGGACCGAAGGACAGGACCCCGCCGTGATACCCGTGGTCGAAAACTCCGACGCCGGTTCGACCACTGTGATGTAGGGCCGTACCAACGGCCATCAAGTTGGCTTCGGTGCCGGAGTTGGTGAATCGCACTTGATCGATCGAATGGAACCGAGCACACACGAGCTCGGCCAGCTCGATCTCGCGTTCGTGGGTGGCACCAATGGACCAACCTTGATCGAGAGCATCAATGATGGCTTGCTTGAGTCGCGGCGGCGAGTGTCCGAGGAGCCCGGCGGTGTAGTTGCCGCAAAAGTCGACGTAGCGGTGTCCGTCGATGTCGACGACAACCGAGCCTTCGGCTGAGGCCACCCGGAACGGGAACGGATCGAAGTGCAACACCGAGCGCGTGTTGCCGCCCGGCATGACCTCTCGAGCGCGGACGTCAGCAGCAGCGCTGAGGGGATGAGCTTCGACGTATGCCTGGCGGGCAGTCGCCACTTCCGCGTCAAGCATTGAGGTGTCAAGCATCGTCGGGTTGGCGGTAGATCTTGATTGGGTTGGGTTCGCGGAACATGCGGGGCTGGCGCCTCCATGGCTTCCCCGCCATCAGGCCACCGTCAACAACGTGGGCTTGCCCGGTCACCCAAGTCGACTCGTCGCTGGCCAAGAAGAGCACCATGTTGGCAAGATCGTCGGCCTCGCCAACCCGTTTGATGGGCTGGCTTTCGGCCGCTGAGTCGCGCATCTTGTCGAGTCGATCGTCGTCGGCGCCAGCCTTACCGACGGCCAGTGGAGTCACGGTGAAACCGGGGCAAACCGCATTGACCCGGACATCGTGTTCGGCGAGTTCGAGTGAGGTTGTTTCGGTGAGAGCGATCACCGCAGCCTTGGCCACGCTGTAGATGTGGGGCCCGTAGCCGGACTGGATGCCGCAGATGCTGGCGGTGTTGATAATGCTGCCGCTGCCCTGTTCGGACATGATCGGCGCAGCGTGTTTGATGCCGAAGAACACGCCCTTCAGCAAGACGTCCATCGTCATGTCGTACTCGGACTCGTCGATGCTGCTGATCGGGCCCAGAGCGCCGCCAAAGCCAGCATTGTTGAACATGACGTCGAGGCGACCCCATCGATCGACGGCATCGGCGATGGCATCTTGGATGTCGGTTTCTTTGCTGACGTTCGTTGCTTGGAACGCGGCAGCGTCCCCAAGCTCGGCAGCTACTTGCTGGCCCCGTTCTTCTTGCATGTCGGCGATAAGGACCTTGGCGCCTTCGGCGACGAACCGACGGACGGTGGCCTCACCGATACCGCTGGCGCCCCCTGTAATAACTGCAACTTTGCCATCGAGTCTTCCCATTGTGTTCAGCTTCCTTTTGTTATGCCATAGGCCTGGGCCCAGCCCAAGCCGTCGAGCGTTCCCGCTCGCGGTCGATATTCACAGCCAACCCAGTCGGTGTAGCCAGCCCGATCGAATTGCTCGAAGAGCCAATCGTGGGCGACTTCCCCTTCATCGGGTTCGTGGCGCCCTGGTAGCGACGAGAACTGCACGTGGCCGATAACCGGTAGGCAGCGCTGGAAGCCCTCGAGCAGATCGCCTTCTTGGATTTGCAAGTGGTAGGTATCGAACTGGAGCTTCACGTTTGGCCGGCCGACTTGGGCGATGACTCGCTCGGCTTGCTTGGATGACATCAGCAAGTAGCCGGGCACGTCGCGCAGGTTCATGGGCTCGATCAGAATGTCGATTCCTGCGGGTGCGGTGCGGTCGGCTGCCCAGCCGATGCGATCGACAAAGCGTTCGCTGGCTCCGCCGTCGGTCGGGCAGCCAGCCAGCACATGAATGCGGGGACAACCGGTGACTTCGGCGTAGGTCAGGGCCTGCTCGATCGAGGCAATGAACTCTTCCTGGCGGCCGTCGATGCTGGCGAGGCCCCGGTCTCCGTCGGCCAAGTCGCCGGGTGGTGCGTTGAGCAGCGCGAGCTCGATCCCGGTGGCATCGAGGCGAGCCTTCACCAAGGCAGCGTCGGTGTCATACGGGAATTGGCACTCGACGGCCTCGAAACCACACGCAGCAGCGGCGTTGATCCGATCGGCCAGGGAGTGCTCGTTGAACATGGTCGAAATGTTTGCGGCCAGTTTCACCATCAGGCTGCGACGCTAGCCAACGAGTGAGTGCTTGGGAAAAGGTGAACCGTTGAGGGAACGAATCAAAGGTGTCAGGCGTGTAGGGCTCGTGACTGGCACCATGAGCACGTTCTCAAGCGGGCGTATCGCCCCGAAAGTGCTGCCTCGATCTATGGCTGTCGACTTCGCCCACACCTTTGAAGACTTCTATCGTTCCGACCGCGACCGGCTCGCGGTCGGCCTCGCTGCTGCACTTGGCGACTCCGACTTGGCCACCGAAGCGGTCGACGAAGGGATGGCTCGGGCCTACCAGCGGTGGTCGAAAGTGGGCACCTACGACAACCCGGGCGGCTGGGTGTATCGAGTGGCCCGCAACTGGGCCATCTCACGGCTTCGGCGACGCCGCTTTCTTTCTGATTCCCCGCTTCCCGAACGCGAGTTCACCATGGCACCGGGCCACCACGACCTCTTGGCCGGCCTGCAAGCGCTGCCAGAACCCCAACGCCAAGTGGTGGTGCTCAAGTATCTGCTCGGCTGGTCACAGAACGACATTGCGTCGTCGCTGAACCTTCGCCCGGGAACGGTAAAGAGCCGTCTTGGGCGAGCTCTCGCTCAGCTTCGTATCGACCTCACCGACTCCACCGAAGAAGAACGGTCATGACTTCCGAACAAGAACTTGCTGACGCCCTCGCTTCGCAGTCGGGCCAAACCGACGTGACGCCCGGCAACCTGGTCGCTGTCGCCACCCGGGGGCAACTCCGCCGTCGGCGGCAACGCATGGCGGCAGGCGGAACAACCGCTGCCGTCCTGCTGTTTGGCGGCATCGGGTTGGCCTCGCTTCAGCGAGGGTCTGGCACCATCGAGCTGGATGCGGCCGGTGGACCGGAAACGGCTGAGCTCACGAATGAAGGCGCGGCCAACGACCCGCAATCCACCTCCATCACCGCTGGCTCGACCAATGCTGCTGAGCCAGAGGTGGCAGATGAGCCCGGTACCGACCCGGGTCGTGAGACGTTGATTGCCCTTGACTCGGACCAAGCGGCGCTTGTCGAGGTAGTGGTTGTCAACGATGACCTTTGCCAATGGGCTGAATACGGGCGACCCGAGTTGCCCGAGGGGTTCAGCCTCGTCGAGCTCTATCAGATGCCCGATCGCACCGAAGTGGCTCTCGTGAGTTGCGCCCTCGGCGCCTATCAGCCGACCGACGTTCGGCTGTTCAGCGTCTCAACGAACGACGGGGTTGTTCTCACACCGCTGGCTGTCGAGTCGTTTGGTTCCAATGGCATCGAGTTGACGATGAGCCTGTCTGGACACATTGAAGTTGATGCTCAGGCCGGTGTTCTGACGGTGTACACGAAGTTCAGAGGCCTCGGCGACTGCGGCGTCTCCCTTGTGAATCACTGGGATGCCGATCAGGCCGACCGGTTCGTACTCGATAGTGCTCACGGCGAGTTCGAGTGCAGTGACTCGATTGACCTTGAGGGAGAGATTGCTGAGTGGCCCCAGTTGTACCCAACTGTTTCTGAGGAAGCCGATGATTCGGCCGACGGCGAGGAAGTGGTGCCCGACGGCGCCGTTGTCCTCGACGTGTCCGATTCGTGTCGCACGATGGCTCGGCGGGCTGGCGATGTCATCAACGGCGGCGAGGCGATGGGCTGTATCGAACAGGCCATCCAAGCCGAGTTCGGTGACATGTCCCAGATCTGGGTGGACGACGCCATCGACGATGGGGAAAGCACACTGGTGGTCTGGAAGGGATCGGCCTTCGACGGCGAGTTCGGACTCGGTACTCCGTGGGGATTCGAGGAGATACACGTGATCGACACCGCCGGCTGGACTGATCAGGTGATCCGCAACCTTCGCTGGGAAGATCCGGATGATGTTGATTGGATGTACGCGTACCGGATGGAGTTCGTTGACGCCTCGACCATTCGGCTGATGGAGGGCTGGCATCAGGGCGAGTGTTACTGGGTCAGCCACCTCGATCTCGCCGGAAACGAGGTGCCTGTCAGCGCCAATCCGTATCCAATGCCTGCCACACTCAAGGCTCTCGCGGCCGACCTGTCGTTGTGCCAGTTCAGTATCGACTTCGAGCCGGAGATTCTGGCCACGATGTTCGACGCCCCCGACTCGCTGCACTACTTCGACGGCTGAGCCCGCTCGGCGTCACTGACGCTCTGTACTGGTCTCCGGCATGCCTCGGGGGTACGCCACCAGGATGGTGATGGCCGAGAAGGCGTAGCCAGCGGCCGTGATTGCCCAGACCCATTTGAAGTTTGCAACCGAGTCGGCATCGCGGCTGCCAACAACTGAGACGGCCACCGCCACCCCCATGGCCTGGACGAGTCGGCGGACCGTTTGATGGGCCGCATTGGCTGTGCCGAGGTTGGTGTCGGTGATGCCGACCAGTGCCGCACCGGTGCCCGGTAGGCCCACGAAGCCTGCGCCCAGCCCAAAGAGGAACAGCCCGGGAACAAGGCCGGTCCACAGGCTCGGGTTCTCGCCAAGGGTCACGATCCACCAAACAACGCCCGAACTAGCGATGGTCGAGCCGACGACAAGCACGGTCCGGTAGCCGTTGCGGTCAGCCCATCGGCCAGCGGGCACGGAGATCACACCCAGTGTCATGGCGCCAGCAAGCGCCCATCCGGCATCGATGGTGGACCAGTTCCACACGTTCTGAAGGAACAGCGGCGTACCGAAGAACCAGGCGAAGATGCCGAGCTGGGAGCCCATCTGCGCCAGGGTGCCCACGGCGAACCGCCGATCTTGGAAGGCGGCGAGACTGAGCAGTGGAGCAGCGCTGGTGGCCGACCGGTAGAGGAAGAGCGGCAGCAGCACCATCGATGCTCCGAACACCGCGAGGCTCGATATCGAGGCCCAGCCCCAGCTGCTGCCCTGGATGACGCCAAGCGTGAACAGGGCAACGGCGCTGGTTCCGACCACGACGCTGATCAGATCGAGCCCGCCTGGATCGGCGGCGACTTCGCTCTCGACGAGAATGCGCTTGCCAAAGACCAAAATGATGAGAGCGAAGGGAATGGTCATCCCGAACGCACCTCGCCAGCCCACAAGCTCGACCATCGTCGACCCGAGAATCGGCCCCAGCACCGAGGCGAGGGCTCCGGCGACACCTAGCCAGCCGAGAGCTAGCCCGCGGTGTTCCGATGGGAACATGGGCAGGGCCAAGGCGATGGCGGTGACGGTCATCAGAGCTCCGCCAACGCCGCCGACCACCCGCCCGGCGATCAGAATCGCGACGTGGGGCGCCGTTGTGCTGATGCAGGCGCCGACCAGGTAGATGGCAGAACCCGAGATGAAGACACGCTTCCGACCGTTGCGGTCGGCCAGCCGGCCGCCGAGCAGTAGTAGGGAGGCCAAGGTGATGCTGAAGCCGGTGGAGACCCAAGCCAGCGTTGTGCGAGGTGTATCGGGGAACGCTTCCTCGATCCGGGCGAAGGCCACCGACACGCCGATCGAGTCGAGAATGACGACGTAGGAGGTGGCGGCCAGGGCCATGCTCAACCACGCTTGTTTGGATGGCCGACCGCCTGGCATTCCGTTGCGAGGCTGAGTGGTGGTGCGCCGCATCGTGGCACTGTCTAATCGGGCCTGCCTGATTAGGGCAATGTTCTGGGTGGGAGGGCGTCTGTTCTGGGGTGCGAGGGCTCCATGCTTAGGCGGGTTTCTTCAGAGGAAAAGAGCGGCCGCCTACGCTCGATGTCGATGAGACCGATTGTTAGCGAACCTCGTGAACGGTCCTACGACGTCGTCATCGTCGGTGGAGCCATCATTATGTACCTGGCCGACAACGACGGGTTCGCCCACACGCTGAGGCAAAACCAGTTGTTGCAGGCGGGCTTCGGGGCCGCCACGTCGATCATGACGGCGGAGGAGATCGCAACCGACTATCCCTTCTATAACGTCGATGATCTGGTGTGCGGCAGCCACAATCTTGTCGACGAGGGCTATTTCGATTCGGGCACGATGTTCGACTGGTGGCGGAAGAAGGCCCGTCAGAATGGCGTTGAGTTTCTGGCCAACGAAGTGGTTGGCATCGAACGCTCGGAATCGGTCGTCACATCGGTCACGCTGGCCACCGGCGAACTGATTGCGTGCGGAACGCTGGTGAATGCGTCAGGACCCCGGGCGGTCGAAACCGCTCATCTGGCTGGTCTCGATCTGCCCGTCGAGCCCCGCAAACGGTTCACCTTTGTTTTCGATGCGGCCGAGCCTCTCGATCGCGATCTGCCGCTCACCATCGACCCCAGCGGTGTGCATGTTCGACAGGACGGCGACGCCTACATGGCTGGATGCACACCTGACGATGATCCGGCCGTGGCTTACGACGACCTTGTTATGGACGATGCGATCTTCGAGGCCAAGGTGTGGCCAGCTTTGGTCCACCGGATTCCGGCGTTCGAACGCATCAGGGTGACCAGCCGTTGGGCCGGGCACTACGCGTTCAACACACTTGATCACAATGCGGTGGTTGGTCCCCACCATGAGGTCGGCAATTTCATCTTTGCCAACGGCTTCTCGGGCCACGGAATGCAGCAATCGCCGGCAATGGGCCGTGGTGTCGCCGAGCTGATCAGCTATGGCGATTACCGGACCCTCGACCTCACACCTCTTGGCTATGACCGGATCGTGCGAGGCGAGCCCTTTCGCGAAGGGGCAATTATCTAGACGCGCCCATCTAGACGCGCCTCTCTAGGCCCGAAGAGCACGTCGGCTTCTTCGAGTTGGTCGATCTCGGTGGCCGAGAGCCCTGCCTCGGCCAGAATCTCGCGGCCATGTTGGCCTGCTCGTGGGGCTGGACGCCGAACACTCGCTGGCGTCTTGGAGAAGCGAACGGGTGGAGGGATCACCCGATAGGTACCAACCTCAGGATGCTCGGCCAGCGGTAAGTCGGCAACGAGGTCATCAAGCGATGCCGCCTTGGTGGCCGGGATTCCTTCGGTCTGGCAGAAATCAAGCCAGGCATCGGTAGTGCGACCCAGCAGGATCGTCGCAACATCGCGGTAGAGGGTCTCGCTGTTGATGATGCGAGATTCGCGGGTGGCGATACGCGAGTCGCCAATGAGGTCGTCTCGTCCGCCTGCCCGGAACAGGCTGTGGTAGTGATGATCGTTGTAGGGAAGCACGTTGATCCAGCCGTCGGCGGTCTCTTGCGGGCGACGTTCGGCGGTGAGTATCCGCCGGTAACCAGCCTGGTCTTGAGGCGGCTCGGCGATGGCCCCGGCACCGTGCTCGACGAGGACGAACGAGCGCATCACGTCGATCATCGGTACTTCAATGTGCTGACCAATGCCGGTGGTGGCCCGATGAAAGAGCGCTGCCATAACGGCGTTGGCGATGGTCATCCCCGACACCTTGTCGGCGACAAGGGTCGGCAACAGGCTCGGCGCATGGCCTTGGCGTTCGAACAAGTCGCCGATGCCGCTGGCCGATTGGATGATGTCGTCGTACGCCGGAGCGTTGGCCTTTTCGCTGTCTGACGGGTAGCCGTGGGCCTGACAGAAGATGATGTCTGGCCGTCGTTCTCTGACATCGTCGTAGGCAAGCCTGAGCCGGCCGAGCGGCCCGGGTCGCAGATTGGTAACGACGACGTCGGCCGACTCGGCCAGTTTCAGAAAGGCTTGGCGCCCGCGCTCGTCCTTGAGGTCGATGGCGAGACTGCGCTTGTTCCGCATGAGGTTCAGCGCGTTGCCCGACATCCCAGGCTCTGGCCCGGGCCCCATCGAGCGATTGGTGTCGCCCGTTCGGTCTTCAACCACGATGATGTCGGCACCGAGGTCACCCAAGGTCTGGGTGGCGAAGGGGCCCATGATGACCGATGACAGATCGAGCACGTTGACACCGTGAAGTGGGCCAGTGGCCTGGGATGGATCTTCAGTTGACGATGAAGTCATAGACATCCTTTCTAGGGCAGGATGCGTGAAATCAACCGTTTGGGTCAGGCCATTTACGGTGTCAACAAGCTGAGATGAGTGCCCAACTTGTCGAACGCCATAGTCCAGCCGCCGGCGCCGCCGGAATCGGCAGGAACGCCAACATGGGTCATGACCATCTTGGTCTTGTTCCCGAGGTCGGTGAGCTCAACGATCACCTCGGTCGTTTCGGGGTGACCTTCGGGCATTCCCATTGCGGCGGGGGAGATGACGTTGCCATCGGCATCGGCCATCGAGTCGGTGTAGACGAGCCGCTGGTTTTCGACGACCTCTCGGTACTCGCCCGTAAACCACATCTCCATTGGTCCGTTCGGTGTCTCCATTGCCATGCCAACAAAGCGAGTGCCGCCGACCCGAACGTCCATGTTGGCAACAGGGATGGTGGCACCGCTGGGTCCGTACCAGGCCTTGAAGTGCTCGGGATCGGCCCACATCTGCCACACGAGATGTCTGGGAGCGTCGAAGATTCGCTCGATCACAAGGTCGGGCTGAGTGCTGTTGTCAGTCATCTGTTTCTCTTCTCTCGGATGGGATTGCTGTTTGGGTCTTTGCGTAGGGCCTGAGGGGCGGATTCGTGTGGAGCCGAAGGAGGTTGCGACGGCTGCACCTGTAGCTCCTGCAGGTACCCGTCCATGCGGTCGAAGCTGGCTTCCCAAACGACTCGGTACTGCTCGGCCCAGTTCGAGACGTCTCGTAGCGGCCGGGCATCGAGCGTGCACGGCCGGTACTGGGCTCGCTGGCCCTGGATCACCAGCCCGGCCCGTTCGAGCACGCGGATATGGCGTGAGACAGCGGGCAGCGTCATCTCGAAGGGCTCGGCCAGTTCGTTCACGTTGGCTTCGCCCTGAGCCAGTCGGGCCAGGATGGCGCGGCGCGTCGGATTGGCCAGGGCAGCAAAGGTCTCGCTGATGCGTTCTTCCTCGGTCACCGTAGCCACGCTTGGACCTTAGTTAACAACTATGTTAAATACAAGAAATGAGGTGTCGACCCAATCCGGACTGATTCCGATGCGGCACAGCCAGTGCGCTTGGCACGATGATGCGCGGGTGGATATCGAGAAGCATCCGTTCGAGGTCACCGACTGGACTGCGGTTGAAGAGACGCGGCACCCGGGGGAGACGGGTGAAGCGTTGTGGCGAACCGGTCACCTCGGCACCATCAGAGTGAGAACGGTCGAGTACACGCCTGGCTATCTGGCCGACCACTGGTGTGAGAAGGGGCACGTCTTGTTGTGCGTGGAAGGCGAACTTCACACGGAGTTGGCCGATGGGCGAACCTTCACTCTGACGCCAGGGACGAGCTACCAGGTCGGCGACAACTGTGAACCACATCGCTCGTCGACCACCACCGGCGCCCGTCTCTTCATTGTTGACTAGGTGACCTGTTGAGGACGTGGCGCCTACTGTTCGGCTATGACGCAAGCTGATGCAACACCCACGATTTCTGGCAACTGCGACCCCCGCTTTGACGTGCTCGGAGACCTGCTGAGCGGCACTCTTGCTGATGGCAGCGACCTCGGGGCATCGGTGGCTGTCACCATCGAGGGAGAGCTTGTCGTCGACCTCTGGGGAGGTTGGCTGGACGAGGAGCACACCAAACCGTGGCAGGAAGACACCATTACCAATGTGTGGTCGACGACCAAGACCATGATGAGCCTCAGTGCGTTGGTATTGGTCGAGCGGGGACTCCTTGACGTTCACGAAAAAGTGGCCGCCTATTGGCCAGAGTTTGCAGCCAATGGCAAAGAGAACATCGAGGTTCGGCACCTGATGAGTCATACCTCAGGGGTTTCGGGCTGGGATCAGCCAGTCGTCATCGAGGACCTCTATGACTGGGAGAAGTCGACGGCCATGTTGGCTGGCCAGGCCCCCTGGTGGGAACCGGGAACAGCATCGGGCTATCACGCCCTCAACCAGGGACATCTCGTCGGTGAAGTGATTCGCCGTATCGATGGTCGCCAGCTAGGTCAGTTTTTCGCCGAAGAAGTCGCCGGCCCCCTCGGCATCGACTTCCACATTGGTCTCGACCCGTCGCAGCACCACCGGGTCGCGCCAGTTATTCCACCCGAAGCTGCTCCGGTCGACATCAGCGGATTCAGTGCGGATCATCCCGCCATCAAGACCTTCACCGGCCCAGCCCCGTCGGCCGATGTTGCCTGGACCGATGGATGGAAGCAGGCTGACATCGGAGCCGCCAACGGCCACGGCAACGCACGTTCGGTGGCCATAGCCCAGGCGATCGTTGCCAACGGGGGCACGGTTGGCGACGTCACGCTTCTTTCGCCGCAGACCATCGATGTCATCTTCGAAGAGCAGGCACGGGGCAATGATCTGGTGCTGCAAGATCTGCAACGGTTCGGGATCGGTTACGCCCTGGCCGACAAAGAGGTGCGGCCCTATCTACCGGAGGGGCGCATCTGTTTCTGGGGTGGCTGGGGCGGTTCGTCGATCATCGTCGACACCGAACGCCGTATGACCATTGCCTACATGATGAATCGGATGCTTCCGGGCACCGGCGGTGACTCCCGGGGCGAAGGACTAGTCACGGCCGCCTATGCCGTCATGGGCGCCTAGGCCCGGAGGGTTTCTTGTTGCTGGCCATCAGCCAGCGAGATCGTGACCTTGTGAGCGGTGGAGGTGGTTGTCCAGCTCGGGGTCGTAGGTGGCGTACTGGGCTTTGCCTGCGCCTTTTGCCATGTACATCGCGGCATCGGCGTTGCGCTGCATCAGCTGAGGGTCGGTGCGATCGGCCGTTGTGATGTCGATTCCGATGCTGGCCTGAATCTCGAGGAGTAGGTCACCGACCTGGATGGGCTGGCGGAGGCAATTGATGAGCCGGTCGGCGATCTTGCTGACGTCGGAAACATCGATGACGTGGGGGATGAGGATGGCGAACTCATCGCCTCCGAGGCGGGCGGGCGAGCGTTGCGTCGGCTCGGAGCTGTCGCCGAAGCCGATCGGCGACGTTTGTGAGAAGGGCATCGCCGACATGGTGGCCATGGCGATCGTTGATGGTCTTGAAATCGTCGAGGTCGAGGAACAAGACGGCAACGGGCTGCTCCGGCTCCCCGTCGGCTCGAGCCTCCAGTGTGGCCTGGAACTTCCTGCGGTTAGGGAGGCCGGTGAGCGGATCGTGGTTGGCCTCGTGTTCGTGATCGGCGGCTCGACGGTGGGATCGAGCCCACTGCAATAAGACCAGAGCAAGAGCCAGATAAAGGCCGACCAAGGTGACGGCCAGCATGGTGACTACCCGACGCGTGTCGGACTCGATTGATTGGGCAATCGGTTCGTAGGGCAAATACAGCTCGAACGCTCCGGCTAGTTCGCCGTCACCGCCGGCGCTGACCGGGACGTAGACCTCGAGCAGTTGGTCGAATTCTTGCTCGCCAAAGTTCTCGGGCTTGTCCAGCGTGGAGATTTCCGAGGAGTTCTCGCCTTTCAGCGCATCTTCAAGCTCATGGGAGATCGGATAGGTCATCCCAATGCTGTCGCGGTCATCGGAGTAGATGACACGTCCGGTCCGATCCCAGATCTTTATCCGCAGAATGACATGGCCTAGGAACGGCTGCAGGGTGGCATCGAGTTGGTCCGTCCTGCGAGGGTCTATGGCGCTAGACGTAAAGTCGCTCATTTCGAGCATGGGGCTGATGGCTAGATCCGCGACAAGAGCAGCGGCATCTGCGGCGTTCGCCGTCGCTCGTTCTGTGGTCCAGCTGCGGATGTGCGACGTGAGGATCACGGCGATGACAACAACGGGAACGGCTGGAGCGATGATCATGGCCAGGAAGCTCAGTCGTCGTGTCGGGAGGCCCTTTTCCTTCAGGGAACGTGTCATCGATGGAACTCGTCCGCCGCTTGAGGATTTGGGAACCCTTGCCCCATCAATATGGGGGGGGTGCACCTCCAGGCTGGCTGGCCACGCCCGCACAGCGGGACAAGAAGGAGCGGCGGCGATGGTGGAGCCGGGCTGTGGTTCAGGCCGGGGTGCAGGTCGTTGATTTGGCTACGGCGACCGTCGCATTCCAGGCCGCGTCACGACTGGCCCGATCGAGCACGTGGTCGAGTTCGACCCGATGCAGCGGTCCCGTCATCTTCTTGGGGGCCGAAGCGAAGAAGTTGCCGGTGACCTCGGGCCCGAACTCGGTGGCGTCGACGTAGCGTCGTGCCGCCAGCGGGACCGATGCGGCCATACCGAGACGCTTCGGAGCACGCTTCATCACCGGCATCATGATCCGGCGCATGAAGAAGTTCGCGTTCCGTCCCGCATCCGTACCCGGCGCCGATCCCGGCGAAACGGCGTTCACGGTGACTCCATCAGGAAGCCGTTGGGCCAGCGATGAAGCCCACCAGGCGACGAACAGTTTGGCGGTGGCATAGGTCGTCGCCGGCTTGTACTTGAGCGGACCATCATGTCGGATCAGGCTGATAGCGGCTGCTTCGAGATCACCGGCAAAGTGTTTGGCTGCGTAGCTAGGGAGATCGACTGGGTTAAACGTCGGGACATCCCCGCGGGCCGCCTCGGAACCGGCGATCACGATGCGCCCGTTTGGCGCAATGAGGCAAGCCTCGAGCAAGCCCATCGTGAGCTGATGATGTCCAATGAGTGAAGAGGCGTAGGTGACCTCCACGTTTTCGCCAGTAATCACTGGGTCAGATCCGCCCACCACGCCGGCGTTGAGAATCAGTGCGGCAATCGAGTCACCGCTGTCGACGAGCGACGCGACTGCCGCCTGCACACTGCTGGTGTGGTTCAGGTCGAGCGCGAGCGGCACAAACACATCGGAACCGGTGCGTTCTTTCATGGCGGTGGCTGCGGCCTGGGCCCGGTCGAAGGATCGCCCGGTAACGATCACGAGGCGGTAGCCGTCGTCAGCGAGATGAATGGCTGTTTCGAGGCCGAGTCCCGATGTGGCCCCAGTGACGAGAGCTGCCTTTTCTGCGTTCATGAGTGCTCCTTGATTGATTGGTGGTTCGAGAGCCGAGTCGAATCGGACACGGCCATGTGAAGTGCCCTCATTCTGTGAATAACCACTAGCGCCGGCATCGCCCGAAGCCGTTGATCACCCGTTCCGATACGGCCGATCCCCACGGACGGGCGATACTGCGCCATGGCTGCTCGTTTCCTTCGGTCCAAAACTTTGGCACCAACGCTGCACGTCGAGTCCGTCGTACGGCATCGCCTCATCGACCATCTGTCCGAGAGCCGGGCGAGGGTTTGGCTGCTCAGTGCCCCGGCCGGCTATGGAAAGACGACACTGGTCTGCCAAGCGCTCGAATCCACGTCCGACGATGTTGCGTGACTCAGCGTCGATCGGGCCGACAACGATCCCGCCCGGTTCTGGACTCATCTTGCCGCGACAGTGCTTGGGGATGGTGTCGAGTTGGACGAGCTGGTGAACGACCTCGACGTCGATCGACTCGATGCGGTGGCCGACACCATCATGGCGAACATAGAACGGCGTAGTCACCCACTTGTTGTGGTTCTCGACGATCTTCACGAGATCAGCGATGGCGACACGATGGAGGTCCTCGGCCGGATTGTCTCGCACCTACCGGCCAACCTTCGCGTCGTCATCACGTCACGGCTGGACCCGCCGCTACCCATTGGTCGACTGCGCTCCCAGGGTGACCTGGTCGAGGTTCGGGCCCAGAATCTGGCCTTCACCGTCGATGAGGCTGGAGCAGTCTTCGTCGGACTTGACCTGCACACCGTGGGGGGAATCGTCGAGCACACCGAAGGTTGGGCCACCGCCCTGCGTCTCCTGGCGGTCTCGATGTCTGGCTCAACCGAGGCAAGTCAGGCGCTCGGAGCGGTCAGCGTGCATGGTGGCGACGTCGCCGAGTTTCTAGCGGCCGAGGCGCTGGGATCATTGCGCCCCGACCTGCAGCGGTTCCTTGTCGTGACCAGCATTGTCGATGAACTGGGACCTGATCTTGCCGATTTGCTCACTGGCAACCCTGGCAGCCTGGCGACGCTCCGCGAGCTCGCTCGATCACAGGTATTCACCGATCTTGTCGATCCCGCCACGAATACGTACCGATACCACCGACTCTTCCGTGACTTCCTCCGCCTTCGTGCGCAGGAACTCGAGCCCGCGCTGCTTGCCGATCTCCACCAGAGCGCCGCCGACTGGTACGTGGTTCGCGAGGAACCAACGTCGGCGATCGAGCACGCCATGGAGGCCGGAAATGACGCGCTCGCGACGATGAAGCAGCACTTCAGTGCGTACGGCCAGTCCGGTCGGATGGCCACGGCCAATATTTGGTTGGAGACCTACGGCCTCGATCGTTGCTTCAGAGATCCAGAACTCCGTCTCATCGCCGCCTGGGTTCTGTTGAACATCCGCCGATACGACGACGTCGAGCGCTGGTTGGAACTACCCGAGGGTGAGGCAGCGACCGCCGTGTACCTGACGCAGCTCCACAGCATCCGATCTCACCTGGCTCGTCATCGCGGTCTCCTCGACCTTTCGCTCCAGGAGACGACCAAGGCGCTGGAGTTCGTGCCGGCTGATCGAGAAGATCACCTGGACTATTCGTTTGTTCATGCAGCGTGCAGCATGGCTCAGACCCTTCCCGGCGAACCCGACTTGGAGACGGCGATGGCAGCGGTATCGAACGCACGAATCGGCCATAACGTCTCATCGATGATGACCGGTTTTTCCGGCATGGCTGCCTGGGCGCTTGGAACAGAAGGCGGTCACGATGAGGCGGAGGCCTACGCCGATCAAGCACTGGCCCTCGTGACATCCCCGACCCTCGAGCGTTTCCATCAGCCGGTCACCGCACTACTGGTCAAGAGCGACGTGGCGATGAACCGTGGCCATATTGGTGATGCCGTCGAGTTCGCCGAACGGGCCGAACGGATTGCGGTCGCGGCGATCGAACCTCTGCATACTATTCGGGCACGCTGCCAACTCGCTGTTGTCTCCCATGCCCAGGGGCATCCCGACGTTGCCCGACGTTGGCTTCGCGAGGCAGAGGCAATCTTGGCCGACTGTGACGCACCCGAGCTCGGCGAATTGATCCGCAAGACCAGCAACGACACTCGGTTCGCCCGGGGCGACGCCGGGCTACCGGTTGAGTTGAGCGAGCGCGAGTTGGCCGTACTTCATCTCTTGCCACACGGGTTGTCACGAAAGGAACTGGGAGCGCAGCTGTTTGTCTCCGAGAACACAGCAAAGACGCATCTCACGTCACTTCGCCACAAGCTCGGCGTGAACGGCCGTGGCGACGAGATCGGTGGCACGGGCCGTCGAACTCGGCCTGCTCGATCAGCCCGAAGAGTGATCGTCGGCCTCGGGCGATGTGTCAACTACGGGGCGACGTCATGTTGGCCTCCTGACCGCTACCACTGCTCCGTCCGATCCGAATCCAACCGCATGCAGCCGGGCCGAGCCGCCGATCGAAACCCGCATCGATCCCAGCCCGAAACGGATTCGTGTCTTCTTCGAGGGAGCGTTGATCGCTGACTCGACTGCGGCGCGCCTGGCGCACACCACGGGCCGCCATCCGCAATACCTTCTGGCGGCGGCAGATACCGAGTGGGACGATCTCGATGTCGATGACGCGGCTTCCGACCGGGACACGTTCGGGTCGTATCAATCGGTGCTTAAAAGGCGACCGAAAAGGCGTTTGGTCAGTTTCCGTAAGCGGTAACTGGCGAATCGCGTTTGAGTTTATCGGGCGCTTCGGATCTGAGCGGGGTGTTGGTGTGATTGTGGGCGAGTATCGCTGACGCGAGACAGGGGTTCTGCGACTCTGGCGGTTCTTGACGCCAACAGAATCGAGAACCCCTGTGAGCACTGATTCTACGCGCATTTGCGAGCTGCTTGTCGGCTTGCCCGATGTGAACGTCCTGGCGGTCAGCGACACTCCTGGTGCGCCGCTGGAGGTCTGGATCGAGACCCGCACCGAACGGCCAGCGTGTCCGGGCTGTGGCGGGCCGGCGGTGGTGAAGGACCGGCCGATGGTCCGCCTGGTCGACCTCCCAGCGTTCGGGCGACCAACCGAGCTGTGTTGGCGTAAGTACCGGTGGCGATGCCTCAACAGCGACTGCGAGACTGGCTCGTGGACTGAGCACGTGCCGTCGATCGGGTGGCCCCGATTGGCGATGACCGATCGGGCCGGGCGGTGGGTGACCCGCCAGATCGGCCAGGCTGGCCGGGCGATGAGCGATGTCGCTAACGAGTTGGGCTGCGACTGGCACACGATCAACAACACGATCCACGCGTTCGGGACACCGTTGCTCGATGACCCTGAACGGATCGGGGAAGTCACCGCGTTGGGCCTGGACGAGACCTTGTTCTTCAAACAGGGCCGATGGAAGCGGCAACGGTGGGCGACCTCGATTGTTGACGTGGCCCGTGGCGTGTTGCTCGACATGGTCGAGGGCCGCAACGCAACGGCCCCTTGCGAGTGGCTCGACCAAAGAGAGCGGGCATGGCTCGATGCCATCAAGTACGCGGCGCTGGATCTGTCTGGCCCCTACCGGCTGGTGTTCGACACGATGATCCCTGACGCCGTCCAGGTTGCCGATCCGTTTCACGTTGTAAAGCTCGCCAATCAGGCCCTCGACGAGGTCCGCCGTCGGGTCCAGAACGAGACGCTCGGGCATCGTGGACACAAGGACGATCCGTTGTACCGGTGCCGCAGGTTGCTGACCAAAGCCGAGGAACGACTCGATGAGAAAGGACACTCCAAGCTGATGGGGCTCCTCGAGGCCGGCGACCCGAGAGGAGAGGTCCGCACCGCCTGGCACGCGAAAGAGCTTGTCCGCCAGCTGTATATCCACACCGATCACAAAGTCGGTCTCGAGTGGGTCACCACGTTGGCAGCCGATCTGCTAGACCAGGACTACCCGCCCGAGGTCAACCGGCTCGGCCGGACACTGCACAAATGGCGCCACCAGATCGCTGCCTGGCATCACGAGCGCACAACCAACGCGTCAACCGAGGCAGCGAACGGGCTGATCAAACGGATCAAGCGTGTCGGGTTCGGGTTCACCAACTTCGACAACTACCGGCTCCGATCCGTGCTCTACGCGGGACGCCCCAACTGGGACCTGCTCGACACCATCACCCCACAACCCCGCTGAAAACCGAAGCGCCGTTTATCGACGGCAACGTCTGTATCGTCAACTACGAGGATTATCACTAATGGCTATGCACAACCCCCACATCCAGGTGAGTTTATCCAAGCAACCTATATGGAGCCGTTTGGCCTTAGCTGCCGCTATTTGGCGGAGCAACTAGATGTGGCCGCATCCACGCTCAATAGAGTCTTGAAAAAGCAAAGTGGCGTTAGTCCGGAGATGGCGCTGCGTCTTTCCAAGGCATTGGGCCGCAGCCCTGAGAGCTGGCTAATCATGCAGGACGCATATGATCTCTTCCAAGCGAAGAAGGGTGTAAAACTTAATCGCGTCCAACGGGTCAGTCTTGATGCCGCGTAACAAGTACAAGCAAACGGACTGGCGTAAGCGTTATGTGACCTTGGAGGTATCGAAATGACTAGTACCAATGGCGAGATGTCTCCACGTGGAACGGCAATAGCGCGTTACAAGGCGCGAGCGAACGCTGAGGGCGCATCCGCGTGGGCTGATGTGTCCTGTGCGTCAAGTATTCGAATGCACATACCTAAGTTTGAAATTGAGGCAGTCGGCGCAGAGGAAATCGATTCAAAGGTTTTCGGATTACTCGCATCGGCCGGCATACAGCAAGAACTGATAGAAATTCATGAGCACGGGCCCTATGTTACGTGCTATCTGCGCGTGTCCGATGGAAGTATTGAATGGGACTCTGTCGAAGTGTTTCTGTTTGACGAGAATGCTTGTGTCGCCGAGATTTGGGCTCTTTAAAGTGCGGTCACATAACAAGGCCAGGCAGTGCGCTTGATTCGCCCTGGGATCCATGGAGTCTCTCGACCTTTGAAAGAGGATGAGAGCTATGAATACAGATGTGAAGCGCAAGCCGACAACGAAGCGGTACTCGCCTGAGGAGAAAGAGCGTGCGGTGCGGATGGTGTTGCAGCTCCGCAAAGAGCTGGGTACCAAGCAGGGCACGGTGAAGCGTGTCGCTGACCAGTGCCAGATTGGGGTCGAGTCGCTGCGGTCCTGGGTCAAGCAGCACGAGATCGATCACGGCGACCGCGCCGGGGTCTCCACCGCTGAGGCTGCACGGATCAAAGAACTCGAGCAGGAAAACAAAGAGCTGCGTCGGGCGAACTCGATCCTGGAGTCTGCTTCAGCTTTTTTCGCGGCGGAGCTCGACCGCCCATCGAAGTGATCGTCGGCTACATCGACGAACACCGTGACGAGTTCGGAATCGAGCCGATCTGCCGTGTCCTCACCGAGGCCGGCGCCAAGATCGCTCCGAGCACCTACCACGCCAGCAAGTCCCGCCCGATGTCAGCCCGAGCGGCACGCGACACAGTGCTGCTGCCGTTGCTGATGGCGTTGTGGGTGACCAACAAGAAGGTCTACGGGGCCCACAAGCTCTGGAAAGCTGCTCGTCGTGACGGGCACGACATCGGCAGAGACCAGGTCGCCCGCCTCATGCGGGAGCTGGGGATCCGCGGGATCACCAGGCGAGGGAACCGGGTGTTCACCACCCGCCAAGACCGCACCAACGTGAGGGCGATCGATCTGGTGAAACGCAAGTTCACTGCGGCCAGCCCAGATCGCCTCTGGGTCACCGACATCACCTACGTCAAGACTCGTGCCGGCACGGCGTATGTGTGTTTCATCGTCGATGTCTACTCCCGCGCGATCGTGGGGTGGCGGGTCGCTGGGCACATGAAAACGTCGATGGTCCTCGACGCGTTGGAGATGGCGAGACGCTCACGAGGTGGGCAACGCCTTGAAGGGCTGATCGCCCATTCCGATGCCGGGAGCCAGTTCACGGCGCTTCGGTTCACCGAACGCCTGGATGAACTCGGGGCACGACCGAGCATCGGCACGGTGGCTGATTCCTACGACAACGCCCTGGCCGAAAACGTCAACGGCCTCTACAAAGCCGAGTGCGTCTACGGGCCTGACACCACCGGATGGGACGGTGTTGGCGACCTCGAGCTCGCGACCTTGTCCTGGGTCCATTGGTGGAACAACGACCGTCTCCACACCCATTGCGAAGACATCCCGCCAGCCGAATACGAAGCCGCGTACTATGCGGCCAACGAACCCTCCCCGACTGGGGTTGGAAACCAATAAGCAGAGCCTCCATCAAACCCAGGGCGATTCAGCTCCTTTCGGTCGCTTCGATTGGCTGCCGCCTCATGAACCGTCATTCCGTGATGCCACAAGATCGAACCCCGCGGCACCTCTACCCTTTGCGGACCGACTCCAGCGAGCGCCGGATCACTCAAGATGTCGCACGGGTCGTTCATCAGATCGACCACATCCAGCGCTCCGGCAAGGTGCGAACCAGGAACATACCCGAGGGCACCGTCGGCCTCGGTCGATCCGTCGAACGGGATCCAGGCCGAGACCAGGGGAGCATCGCCTATGGGCCACAAGGGGGCATCCTGATGGGGGTCGGTAATACGACCGCCGGGCTCCTTGTAGAGGGCTTGGTCCTGCCAGAGCAGCACCGACTCGACACCCAACAGCTCGGTGGCTGCCTGAGCCAGAGCCGGGTGAAACGTCAGCGGCGCTACAGCTGGATCGGTTTCCCAAAGTCGCATGCATTGAATGAACGACTGCTCGTAGGCCGGCTTCTCGGCCAGTGTTCGCTGATCATCCAATGTCCGTTGAGTCACCGCTGCGTCAACCGCCTCGGCGTAATGGTCGAGCTCTTCTGAGGAGAGCAACCCCGGGGTCACAACGAAGCCGTTTGTGGAGAACTCACTCACCTGACGAGGGTCCAGAATGGTCACGGCTGAGACCTAACTTGGCCCCGGACGCGGCATCGCCGCTCTGCGAAGATCGGGCGCCTCAAGCTTCTCGGCCGATGAGATTTGGGCGGCTGGAAGCGCAATATGCCTAGCATGCACTATTCGAAAAAGGGGGCCGAAATGGCTGATGTAAAAGCAATGACGCGAGCCGAAGGCGAGGCACTGGTTGAGTACTTGCGCTCCGTTCCCACGGAGTCGTGGACAGCGTCGACGGTCTGCGATCCGTGGACAGTGAAACATCTGGTCGCTCATCTGACAGCGCTTAGCAACCAAACGGTGCCCAACTTCCTCAGGCGCATGGTCACCACCGGTTTCAACTTTCAGAAGGTGGTCGAAGGGGATCTTCAAAAGTACTTGGGTGAGCAAGGTTCGATGATCGACGCGCTCGAATCTTCGATCGCCAATCCAACAACGCCGAAAATGCTGAATCATGTGGCGCTCGGTGAGTTCATGTGCCACGGCGAGGACATCCGGCGGGCGTTCGGCGATCGTGGTGAACACCCTTCGGCCCACGTCGCCGAGCTCGGCCCGGTGTACGTGAAGCAGGGCAAGCCGCTGCAGGCCAAAGCGCGAACCCAGGGGTTGTCGTTGCGAGCGACCGATGGCGAGTTCACTTGGGGAGACGGCCCCGAAGTTGCAGGCCCCGGGATTGACCTCATCATGGCCATGACAGGTCGCTTCGAGGCTCTCGATCATTGCGAGGGCGACGGCGTCAAACTTATGCGATCACGCGCCTGACTCGACAACTCGTGGGTCGCGATGTCGTAGACACGGACTTGTATGAGCCTGCTTGGGTTCGATCGTGGCAGTGTGTGGCGTTATGGCGATAGCGCAGGCAAACGGAATCGAGATCTGTTACGAGCCGATCGGTGATCCGTCCGATCCGGCGTTGTTGCTAGCGCACGGCCGAGTTGATTCCCGGCGCCAACCTGCTGCTGCTCAAAGACATGGGTCACGACCTTCCCGAGCCGTTGTGGCCCATCATCGTGGACGCCATGATCTCCCATACCGATCACTGCATCGGATGAGCAGAGGAACGCGTCGATGACCTTGGACCTAACCGATCAAGCGGTGGTGTGCGGGGTCGGCGAGTCCGACTACGGCCGTCGCCTCGGGCGTAGCTCTATTGACCTGGGCGCCGATGCCATCCGGGCCGCGGTGACCGACGCCGGGCTGACCAAGAACGATGTCGACGGCATGGTCGTCACCTTCGGCTCGCCGCTCGGGGCCGACGCCGACACTCTGGCTTTCAGCCTGGGTTTGGAGCTACGGGCCTACAACCAGACCTGGGCCCACGGCCGCTTTACTGGTTCGGCGTTGCAATGGGCGGCGATGACCGTCGCCGCCGGTCTGGCCGACGTGGTGGCTTGTCTGGCCGCGGTGAGCTTCAGCGGTGTCCGTCGTCTTCGGGTGGGCGGCGGCGGTGACCGAGAAGGTGCCAGAGAAGGCGGCGGTGCTCACGGCGAAGATCCCGTCTACGGCATGACCTCCCCTGGCGCCGGTGCCGCCCTGATGGCCCAGAAGTACTTCGCCCGCTACGGCGCGACCAGCGAAGACCTTGCATCGGTGCCTCGCGCCTTCCGCCGGCACGCCACGCTCAACCCGCTGGCGATGTACCAGGAGCCGCTCACCGTCGACGCTTATCTGGCCGCTCGTTATGTGGCCGAACCGTTGCGGATCTTCGATTACTGCCAGGTGAACGACGGAGCGGCCTGCGTCCTGGTCACCACGCCCGAACGGGCGGCCGACCTAGCGCACGCGCCCGTGTACCTCGGTGGGATGCAGGGCCTTCCAGCCGGCCGTCACGAGTTCATGTGGACCCATCCGGGGTTCGGCACGGCCCAACAGGACGAGTTCGACTGGCACCCCGGCAACCAGGCCGTGCACGCCATGGCTGGCACCACCCCGGCCGACATCGACGCCTTTTTTACCTACGATGCCTTCTCGCCCCTTGTCTGGCTGGCCCTCGAACGATGGGGGTTCTGCGGTATGGGAGAGGCCAAGGACTTCACCCAGAACGGTCGCATCGAGTTGGGGGGCGAGCTTCCTACGAACACCAACGGCGGCCTGTTGTCCGAAGCTCATGTCATGGGGTGGAATCATCAGATCGAGATCGTGCGCCAACTACGAGGCGATTGCGGACCCCGCCAAGTCGAGGGAGCTGAAGTGATCCAATGGGGCAACGTCTATGGCGACTCGATCATCTTCCACCGATGACCGATTCAAACGCTGATTGCCCCTGTCTCGCCGCTGGCAGAGAGGTGACGTCGTGACCGACTACCTCAAACCGCTGCCGCCGATAACCAACCTCAACCGGCCCTACTGGGACGGGCTCCGCGAGGGTCGGCTGCAGATGCAACAGTGCCTGGCCTGTCATCTCATCTGGTACCCACCCGGGCCGTTGTGTCCCCAGTGCTGGTCGACCGGCATCGAGTGGGCCACTCTCTCGGGCCGGGGCACCGTCAACTCCTGGGTTGTGTTCCACCAGGCCTACCTCAAGGGTTTCGACGATGAGGTGCCGTTCAACGTGGCCGAGGTGACGCTCGACGAGGGTCCCCGACTGATGACCAACCTGGTCGGCATCGACAATGATCAGATCGAGGCGGGTATGCCAGTCGAGATTGTGTTCGACGCCGTGACCGACGAGGTGACGCTCGCCAAGTTCGCGCCGGCCCAACCTGTTGCTATCAGTGAGCATGGGGATGGTGCGGCGTGACCGGCATTCTGGACGGGGTCCGAGTATTCGACATGACGCTGGCCGCGGTGGGACCGTGGGCTTCCAAGTTGCTCGGCCAGCTGGGCGCCGATGTGATCAAGGTCGAGTCGCCGGATCCCGAGCTGGCGCACCAGGTTCCGCCCAAGATAAGTGGCACCGGTGTGCTCTACATCTCGGCCAACTTCAACAAACGTCAGATTGTGCTCGATCTCAAGAACGACGACGACCGGGAAAAGGCCCATCGGTTGGTCGGCCATTGCGACGTGTTCATCGAGAACATGCGCCCGGGAGCCGCTGACAAGCTTGGGTTCGGCTACGACGAGGTGGCGGCGATAAGGCCTGACGTGATCTACGTAAGCTCCTCGGCGTACGGGCGGGTGGGGCCAATGGCTACCGAAGCCGGGGTTGACCCCTTGCTCCAAGCCTTCAGTGGATTCACCAACATCAGTGGACCGCCCGACAGCAGCGGCGAGATGTTTCGCTACCTGGCGCATCTCGACATCACCACCAGCTCCAACATCGTGGAAGCGGTGCTCCAAGCTCTCATCCACCGTGAGCGCACTGGTAATGGCCAGCTCATTGAAATCGAGATGCTTACGGCTGCCTTGGCCTTGCAGCGCACCCGACTGGCCGAGTACTTCGTAACCGGCCAGCAGCCTCCGCCGCTTGGCAGCGCTGTCACGACGACGGTTCCCCACGAGGCCTTTCAATGCAAGGACCGCGAGTGGCTTGCTGTCGGGGTTACCACCGATGCGCAGTGGCCTCGGTTTTGTCAGGCGGTTCGACTGGACGATCTAGCCACCGACACCAGGTTCGCGACCAACGCCGATCGGGTCGAGCGTCGCGACGAACTGATACCGCTGCTGACGGAACGCTTCGCCACGAGGCCTGCGGCATGGTGGGCCCAGTGTCTCAGCCGAGCCGGCGTGGCCAACAGTCGGATCCAGGAGTTCGAGGTGCTCAAGCATCACCCTCAGGTGACGGCGAACCGTCACCTGGAGCACCTCGACACCCCACACTTCGGGAGTTTGGTTGTCGATTCCGTCCCGTGGGATTTCGGCGCCACCCCGGCAGGGCCGGTGACGGTTGGAGGTCTGCAGGGTGAACACGGCGAACAGATCCGGGCCGAGTTCGGGCTCGACGATGCCGACGGCAGCCCAGGGCGTGTCGGTCGGAAGGAAAGCTGATGGAACCGCTTCGGGGCTTCACCCTTCTCGATCTGACCCAGGGCGTGTGCGGACCCTACGCCTCGATGCGGTTGGCCGATGCCGGCGTCGAAGTGATCAAGGTCGAACCGCCTGGTCGAGGCGATTGTGCCCGCGGGATGGGTCCACCCTTTGTCGGAGGCCAGAGCTCGGTCTTTCTGGCCCTCAACCGGAACAAGCGCAGCGTCGCCATCGACCTCGATAGCAGCGATGGCTGCGACCTCGTGCGTCGTCTGGCGGCCCGAGCCGACGTGGTTCTCGAGGACCTTGGGCCGGGCCAAGCCGAACTGCTGGGGTTGGGTCATGACCAATTGGCGGTCGACAACCCGGAGCTGGTGAGCTGCTCGATCAGCGCTTGGGGAGAACAGGGTCCGATGCGCGACCTACCCGGATCCGAACTCGTCGTGCAAGCCATGGCCGAGTACACCCGCAGCCTCGGTCGCATCGGCGAGCCTCCGGTGCGGGTGGGAGCCGACGTGGCCAACCTCAACACCGCCGTCTTTGCCTCCCAGGCCGTTACCGCAGCATTGCTTCACCGCCTTCGATCCGGAAACGGGCAACGGGTGTCGGTGTCGATGCTGCGGGTCCTCCTGCATATGCGGGGCATCATGTGGGCCGCTCGAAGTGACCCCGACGACTGGTGGGGCTTTCACCTCGACAGCTACACCAGCCCACCCGAGTACGGCTACGAGGCGGCCGATGGTCACCTGTTCTTCGGGCTCCGTCGGGCCAACAGCGAAGACTTCGACCGGTTGATGATCGACCTCGGCCTGGTTGATCACATCGGTGACGAGCGCTTTGGTAACCATGGTCGTGACGGCGCCCCGCTGGGTCGTCATGTGCAAGAGGCGAAGCCGGTGTGGGAAGAGGCGTTCAAGCAGCACACCGTCGAAGAGCTGCGCCTCCTCATCCAGTCGGTTGGAGGCGACGCGGTGGCGTTCAACGACTACGACTCGCTGGTTGCCCACCCTCAGATAGAGGCCCTCGAGGTGGTCGACTCGTTCGAGCATCCAACGGCAGGCACGGTGCCCACCATTCGGCCGGTGGCCCGCCTCGCGGCCAGCCCGCTGACGATCCGAACTCCGCCGCCCCTGCTCGGCCAACACACCGACGAGGTCCTCGACGAGCTTGGTGTCGACGCGGTTGACCGAGAGGCCCTGCGTTCGGTCGGTGTCATTGGATGACTCAGGGGCTGGTTGGGTCGTCGCTGACCTGAACCAGCCTCTTACCGATGTTGTCGCCGGCCAACATGCCGACGAAGGCGTCGGGAACGGCGGTGATGCCGTGATGGATGTCCTCGAGGTAGACGATGTCGCCGTCTCTCAACCAGCGACTCATCCGCACCAGGAACTCGGGGAGCTTGTCGGTGTGGTCATAGATCGAGAAGCCGGTCATGGTTGCCCGCTTCCGCAGCATGGCGGCCACGTTGCGTAACCCAGGTCCGCTGTCGACATAGGTTGAGATCTGTCCGCACACAGCGATCCTTGCGTGCGGATTGAGTCGGGCCAAGACGGCATCGAGAGTCTCACCGCCGACGTTGTCGAAGTACACGTCGATGCCGTCGGGGCAATGCTGGTCGAGGCCATCGCCAACCGAAGTGACTGCCCGGTGGTCGAAGCAAGAGTCGAAGCCGAGGGTCTCGGTCACATGAATGCACTTAGCAGCCGAGCCGGCGCTACCGATTACCCGGGCCCCGGCCAGTCGAGCCAGCTGACCGGCGATCGACCCCACCGCGCCGGCGGCAGACGAGACGTAGAACACCTCGCCCGGCGTCGGTCGACCTAGTTCGATGGCGCCGACATAGGCCGTCAGTCCCGGCATACCGAGTACCGAGATGGCGTGGGAGATCGGGCCCAACTCGGGATCGACCGGGGTCAGCCCCCGGCCGCCAGCGACCAGGCTGTACTCCTCCCAGGCCAGGAAGCCCCACACGATCATGCCCTCGACAAACTGGGCGTTCGCCGATTGCTCGACGACGCCCACGGCGCGAACCGTCACGGGTTCACCAACGGTGAACACCGACTGGATTCGCCCGACGAGGTAGGGGTCACACGAGAGATAGATGTTTCGGACCAACACGTCGCCGGCATCGAGCTCGGGGACGGGGGCATCGTCGAGTCGGAACAGATCCGTGGTGATCGGGCCGTCCGGCCGTCGGTCCAGTAGGACTCGGGTGTTCATCCGGTCAGGTGTCTTCACCCCGCCATACTGCTTCAGCGAGGCCGTCGAGGCATGAGTTCCAACCGACTCGGTGACCCTCAAGCATCTCGACGGTCGGAATTCGCTCGTGGCGAACAGTGACAAGGGTGCCGTCGTTGCGCGGTTGGAACCTGACAGAGACGAACTGATCGGGCTCTACGTCCGGATCAACACCCCAGGTATAGGTGAGTGATTCGGGTGCGATGATCTCCAGAAACTCGCCGAAGATTGTGACGGTCGATCCATCAGGGAAGTCGTTGATGATTTCGTACGTTCCCCCGGTCTGCAGATCGATTCGAGCACTCCGGCACGTTCCGCCCGGTGGCCGCCACCACGCAACGAGAGTGTCGGCGTTGGTCCAGGCGTCAAAGACCGCCGCTGGTTGGGCCGACACGACCTTCGAAACCGTCAGTACGTCGACACCAAGTTCGTCAGTCACTTTCAGGGTCCTCGGTGAAGTGCTCGGCAAGCGCGTCGAGCTGTGCCTCCCAGAAGGTTCGGGTTTCTCGAAGCCACGAGTTCGCCGTGTCCAAGGGTCCGCTATCCAAACGGCAGTGGTGAAGCCGACCATCGACTTCACGGTTAACGAGCCCAGCTCGCTCGAGAACGCGGACATGCTTCGATGCGCCGGGTTGCGATATGGCGAACGGCTCTGCCAGCTCGGACATGGTCGCTGAACCGTTCTCGGACAGGTGGCGGAGCATCTCTCGGCGGGTCCGATTCGCGAGAGCCATGAAGATGCGGTCGAGTTCCTCGTCCAGCAATCCGTCTTGGATCGTTGTGCTTGACGTCTGCATGGTTTCCAACATATAACCATATGGTTTACTACTGCAAACGAATCACAGGGGTTCGAAGCACCCGAGGAGAACCAGGACCAATGACCAACCGAATTCAGCAGACCGAATCGATCAGTGCACCACCGAACGCCGTCTACGAACTGCTCACATCGTCGGAGCAGTTCGCGGCGATGACCGGCGGAGCTCCCGCCGAGATCGACGCCACCGAAGGGGGAGCCATCTCGTTGTTCGGCGGGATGATTACCGGGCGCAACATCGAGCTGGTGCCAGGCCAACGCATCGTTCAGGCTTGGCGACCGAACCCGTGGGATGCCGGCGTCTATTCGCTGGTTTGTTTCTCGATCGAGGCGACCGACGAGGGCAGCAGCGTCTCGCTCGATCAGTCATCGTTTCCCGATGGTGAGGGAGAGCATCTCGCCCAGGGATGGCACGACAACTATTGGAACAACATGCGAACCGCGTTGGCTTAGGGCTCACCAGCCCCCGCACTTGTTCCTAGCCAAGTCTGAACATCCCCTTAAGTCGGTCCCGGATTCATTGATCTGAAACGCGGTCGGGCTTACGTTGCCGCGATTGGCCGGCCATCGCAGTGGGCCGGATAGCTGACTGACGGGATGAATTGGTTGAGACTTCTGACCAAGCGGAGGACGAACACGTTCTCGAGAGCACTCCTGGCGCTGGCTGTGCCGGCGGGACTTCTGGCGGTAACTCCCATCGGGGCGACAGCCGAGGCAAGCGTGACCTACGAGGTGACATTCACCAACCTCACCGACGGGCAGCCGATGACACCACCGGTTGTTGTCATCCACGATGATTCTGTTCAGCTTGCTGCTCCTGGGACGTATGCCGGCCCTGAGATCGAGGCGATCGCTGAAGGTGGCGACAACTCGCTCCTCGTGGGGGCTCTGGGGACTCGCGACGGCGTCGCCGACTTTGGCGTGGCCGGAATGGCACCGTTCGGACCGGGACAGTCGGTGACCATCACATTGACAACCGACGACGAATCCGACCTTCTGTCTAGTGTCAACATGTTGGTCTGCACCAACGACGGGATCACCGGAGTCGACGCCATTGAACTCCCCGCGGAAGGAACCACCACTGCGGTTCTGGCCCATGCATATGACGCCGGTACCGAGCGCAACACGAGCCGCTCCGGCGACGTTCCGGGTGCGCCACCATGCCAGTCGCTTCGTTCCGGAGGTGCCAGTGACCAAGATGCGTTGGCTCAACACAAGAAAATCAAGGGTCACTCCGGCGTGCACAACGCCGACGCCTTGGACTTCTTCAAACATGACGACGTCCTACGTGTGACCGTGACACGAATTGAGACTGAGGTCGCCTAGTCGCCAACGGCGGCTACTACGTCGCATATAGCTACGAACGATGGCAGCCGGACTCCGGCTGCCATCGCCCGTGAGAGGCCAAGTGGCCAAGAGCGGCTGCCTACTGTCGGGCTGGCTACGACCCGTCATCCGTAGGTTGGCCGAGCCGTTAGGCCAGCACGAAACCGTGATAGTCGTTCTCGGCGACGTCAGCGAGTTTCTTGCGATAGCGAGGAGCCCCGCCGTTGTAGACCACATGGCGGATGTTGCCAGCCTCATGACCCTCGACGTTCGAGTTGTAGCCGGTGAACCACGATGTGACCTTGCCTAGAAGCATCAGGCTGTACATGTCTGCCACGTGTTGGCCCCACTCGGCTTCGGCTTCGGGGGTCACGTCGACGCTGAGGTGGCCGTTGTCGCGTGCATGGCGCACCAACTCTGTGGTCCAGTCGACCGTTTCCTCGACGCCGCGGCCGAAGTTCGTGAATCCCGAGCCGGCTTGTGGACCGGCCAACATGATCATGTTCGGGAACCCACCGACCTGCAGACCGAGATAGGTCACAGGCCCTTCGCTCCACTTGTCACGGAGGCTTTGGCCGTTCCTACCGACGATGTCCATGCGGTCGAACGCGCCGGTCATGGCATCGAAGCCGGTGGCGTAGACAATCAGATCAACGTCGTAGTCGCGCTCGGAGGTACGTAGTCCCGACTCGGTAACTCGTTCGATCGGCGTGTCGTTGATATCGACGAGATGTACGTTGTCGCGGTTGTACGCCTCGTAGTAGTTCGTCTCCATCGGAACTCGACGAGTGCCGAAGCCGTGGTCCTTCGGGATGAGCTTCTCTGCGAGGACAGGGTCGTTCACCCGCTCACGAATTTTGGCGGCCACGAACCCGCTGAACTCGGCGTTCGCCTCCTCCTTCATCATCACGTCCAGGAAGTTGCCCTGCCAGATGCGAAACCCTGATGATGCGTACAGCTCCTCGAAGAACGCATAACGCTCTTCCTCAGCCACCTCGAATGTGCCGCGCCGATCGAACTGATGGATGAAGCCGCCAGCGGTCGTTGCGCACAGCTCAAAGATCTCCGAATAGCGCGAGCGGATATCGGCCATCTCGGCCTCGTCAATTTTGGCGTTGTGTAGTGGGGCGCACCAGTTGGGTCGGCGCTGAAAGACGAAGAGCTCGCCTACTTTGTCGGCGATCTCGGCGATCAGCTGCACGGCAGTGGCGCCAGTGCCGATAACCGCCACCTTCTTGCCGACGAGATCTACCGGCTCTTTGGGCCAGTTGTAGGTGTGGAACGACTGGCCCTCGAAGTCGTCGATGCCTTCGATGCGGGGCATCGTTGGTGTCGACAGCACCCCGATGGCCGTGATGAGAAAACGGCAGCTCATCGTGCGGCCGCCGATGAGTTTGACGTTCCAGGTGGAGGTCTGTTCGTCGAACGCCGCTTGTTCGACCTTGCATCCGAACTGCATGTGTCGGCGCAGGTCGAACTTCGCGGCGACATGGTTGAGGTAGCGAAGATTCTCGGGCTGGGACGAGAAGTGCTCGCTCCAATGCCATTCGTCGAGCAGCTCCTCGGAGAACGAGTAGCCGTAGGTGTAGCTCTCGGAGTCGAACCGGCAGCCGGGATAGCGGTTCTTGTACCAGGTTCCGCCGAGATCGTCAGCGGCCTCGATGCACGCGACGTCCATGCCCATTTCGGCCAGGCGATAGAGCTGGTAAATGCCGGACAGGCCGGCCCCGATAATGATCGCCTCGTGGTGCTCCGGATTGGCCGCTTCGGTGTTCATCGATCCCACGTTCTCTTTCTGCCCGTTGTCGAGCTGCATGCTTGCGTCACCCTGAATCACGACTCACCGACATCCCACACTCGATGGGAACCAGTACCCCGTAGCGTAGAACAACGCCGGAGAACGCACGGCCTCGAGGCCAGCTACCCGACGACATCGAGATCCTGGCCGATTCATCGGCGATGAGAGCGACGAGTTCGTCGCCGACCCAGAACCGTCGCGACTGGCACCTCGGTGAAGCCTGTCGACAGAGGGGTGCAGGCACCCCCTTCGAGTTGGTTGTCCGCACCAGTGATCGAAGGCCTGATCGGCCTCATTGTGGATACGGAACCAGTTGTCCGACCCGGGAGTAGCGACATGACCAACCAACCGACCATCGCCCAGCGAAGCCGATCGCGCTTCTCCTCACTGCTACTTGCCGTAGCAGTGGCCCTTGCCACTCTGCCCTTCGTCGCCATCGCACCGGCCGGAGCATCGGGATCAGCAGATGAGAGCGTCGATCGTCTCTACTGCGCCTATTTCCTGAGGGCTCCTGATGCGGGAGGAAGCGCCTATTGGAACGACCGGAGAAGTGCTGGGCTTCGGCTTGACTTGATGGCGGAGTTCTTCGCCGGCTCCGAAGAGTTCCGCAGTACCTACGGGGATCAGGTCAGCAACGGCGACTTCATTCGCCTGATCTACCGGAACTTGTTTGATCGGCTTCCCGACGATGCGGGGTTCGCCTTTTGGGTCGATGCCTTGGATGGCGGCATGCCGAGAGGGCGAGTGATGATCCACTTCAGCGAATCTGAGGAATACCGCGACCGCTTCGGCGCACAAGGTTGCGGCACCGCTGACGACGGCGGAGGCGAACCCGAGATTCGGACTGACAAGATCCTCGTGCTGCGAGCCAGAAGTGGTCAGGGCGGAGGTCCCGAGAGCAATCTGGTGCGCGCCACTACGTGGAGCTGGAACACAACTACCGGCCGCCTCACCGCCCGAGCAGCCTTCGGTTTCGGCGCAGCAGGAGAGTCCATCACTGCGTGGTCACGGTTGGAGTCGGGATTCAAGCCCTACCGACCAAACGCCTCGCTTTCGGTCGATACAAGCTGGAATGGCCGTGTCTCAGCATTCAGCGGTGTGGACAGTCATTCCAATGTCGCCATCGTCGTTCGGCTGCGGGAACGCGACACCCAGCGAGTCGTCTGGGAAGAAGTGCTGCTCAACGACGGGGTTGGTGCGGGGTATCAGGGAATTGCAGCGTTCCAAATCGAGGGATCGGCCAACAACACGTTCCCACTTCCAGTACTCGACACATCGGTCATCTACCGAGCCGAGGTTGAACTCCGGTGCACGACACAAATCGGACTCAGCCTGGGGACCACGGTCTGTGACATGCGGCCAGAGTTGCTGGTCGCTGGCAGCGGCCTGGACTATGGACTGACGCTCAACAGTTGGTCGGTCGAGTACGACCAGGGTGTGTGTCCGCCAGAGGTCAAGCGAGATGGATGTGTCTACCCGTGAGCAGGCAAGCGACGAGCGAAGCGCCACTACTGTGCGAGCCAAAGCAGAACAGCCTTCACCCGGCGGTGGGCTTCCTCGTCCTCGCCTAGGTCCAGCTTGGCGAAGATGGAGTTGATGTGTCGTGCGACGGCTCGTTCACTCAACACCAAGCTTCTGGCCACCGCTCCGTTGTTCAGTCCTTGTGCGATGAGCGACAGCACGTCGCGTTCCCGTGGCGTCAGTACGTCGATGGCCGAACTCTTCTGGGATCGAGTCTGAACCAGAACCTCCACGATGTGAGGGTCAACGGAGGATCCGCCCTCGACAACAGCCTCTATGGCCCGTGCCAGTTCGCCGGGGGCCACTCGGTCTTTCAGTAGATACGCAAGTCCGTCAGAGCCGTTCTCGAACAACATCAGCACATAGGCGGGATCGGCGAATTGGGATAGCACAACCACCCCGGTGTCCGGATAGGTGGATCGGATCTCGAGGGCTTCCACGATGCCTTCGTCGGTGTTCGTTGGTGGCATGCGAATGTCGGTCACGACTACGTCCGGCCGATGCTCAGCAACCGCCTTTCTGAGCTCATCGCGGTCGCCGGCCTCGGCCACCAGCGTCATCTGAGGCAGACTCCGCAAGACGGCGGCGACACCCTCTCTAATGAGGTAGTTGTCGTCGGCGAGAACAACTCGAAGGCCAGCCATGACTCGAAAGTACCCGGGTAAAGCCGAAGCGTCGAAGACTTCCTTCGCAGCTCCCGGCAAGGCTGCGTATCGTGACGGCATGACGAGCCGGATGGGAGCGCGGGGTCGGCAACCTCCGCAAGACCAGACGGCAAACGACGTCACCCGGGCATTTATTCGGCTCGATCGGTTCGCGGCCATCGCCGGTGCGGTAGTCGTCGTTGTTGGTAACGGGCTCTTCGTTCGGGAAGCAGGAGTCTGGCTGATACTGCCCTTCATCGCCCTGCTCGTGTTGGCACTAACCGTTGCCGGCGATCAATTGCGCAGGGGCAAGGTCGAGCGTGCGCTCGGGTTGGTGATGATTGGCAACTGGGCGGTCGCGCTGGCCGTCGCCGTTCTCTTGCCATTCCTCTGGCCCGTCATGATCCTCACCATCCTCATGCCACTGGTGCTGAGCACGCCACACCTGCAGAGTCGCCCACTGGTTGTCGCCATTGGCGCTGCGTCGGCGACGGCGGCGATTGTCGGCCTTATTGGGCTGCTGAACGACGACGGCGGGATGATCGAGGACGTCGACGACTCGTTTGAACTCGTTGTGGTGGTGGGAGCGCTTGCGATCCAGATC
Organism: Acidimicrobiales bacterium; assembly: GCA_047638695.1. Taxonomy (GTDB): domain Bacteria; phylum Actinomycetota; class Acidimicrobiia; order Acidimicrobiales; family SZUA-35; genus JAHECQ01. The sequence continues at coordinate 45,155 of JBLINY010000020.1, forward strand.
GTGCCAATCGCCTTGGTGGTGTGGAGTCACAACCGACTCCAGCGTGCCGCTCTCGACGACACCCGTTTCGTCAACGACGAACTTCAACAGTCACAACTCGAGCTAGAAGGATCTCGTCGACGAGTGGTCGAAGCAGCGGACCAAGCGCGGAACGTCATCGAACGGGACCTCCACGACGGGGCTCAACAACAGCTTGTCGCCCTCGGGATGCGGCTTCGACTCCTAGAACACAAGGCAGAAGAGGCAGTCTCGCCATCGATCCATCACGAGATTCGCGGTCTCGTCGGAGATCTCGATTCTGCAGTTGCGTCGCTCCGCGACCTTGCCCATGGCATCTATCCAACGATCCTCTCGGCGAGGGGAGTCGGCGAGGCTCTCCGAGCGGAGGTACGGAGGTTCCTCACGCCGATTGCCGTCGATATCGACGAGATCGATCGTCACGATCCGAGCGTCGAGGCGTCGCTGTACTTCATAGCGATCGAGGCTCTGGTCAACGCGGCCAAGCATGCAGATGGTGCGGCGGTGTCGATCTCACTGACCGTTGAAGCTTCGAGCTCCGGCCACTGGCTCGTGCTTCAGGTTCACGACGAAGGGCCTGGGTTCCCCGCGGACAGTGTCGAGGAGTCACATGGTCTCGCCAACATGCGCGACCGCGCTTCGGCCGTCGGGGGGACACTGGTCATCAAGAGCGGCGCGGGTGCTGGCACGACGGTCACCGCTTGTCTGCCGGCCTCACCGGAAACATCTGTTCGACGATGAAGCGCAGTTCGGAGACTGTCGAGCTAGATCCGTTCGACGCTTGGCTGGCGATGCCGCCGGCAGAACTAACGTCGGACCGCGTGCCGGGCACCCGAGCACATGATCGACCATCAAGTAGAACGCAGGTAGCACGCCATGGCGACCACATTTGACCTTCTCCAGATCGAAGTGAACGAGGGCGTTCGCACGATCACGATCCACCACAAGCATCCAGCTTGCGTGATGACTATCGACTTGTCGGTGGAGCTGGCACGGGCGGTCAATGAGGCGGAAGTGGATGATGCAACGCGTGTCATTGTGCTCCGATCCGCAGACCCGGATTTCTTCATCGCCCACTTCGACGTCAGTGAGATTCTGAACTGGGTCGACCTTGGTCCCGACTCCGAGCACAACCAGTTCAACGATGCGCGAGTCGCGGCGATCGAGGCGGGCACGCCCCGTCATGAGGTGCGTCCGGGCACGGCCGAGGTCTTACGGACGAGCAGCAAGGTGAGCATTGCCGAAATCGCCGGTCGCGCCGGCGGGGGAGGCAACGAGCTTTGTAGCGGTTGCGATATGCGTTTCGGCCTTGCCGGCAAGACGACGTTCAATCAGATGGAGGTTCCACTCGGCATCCTCCCCGGTGGCAACGGGACGGTGAACTTCCCCAAACTGATGGGGCGAGGCCGAGCCCTCGAGCTGATTCTGGGTGGCGCCGATCTCGACGCCGAGACGGCTGAACGGTGGGGCTACTTGAATCGTGTGTTCCCATCCAGGGAGTCACTCACCGCCCATGTGGATGCGCTGGCGGCGCGGATTGCCAGCTTCCCGACGGTGGCGGTCACCGCAGCCAAACAGAGTGTGTTGAACTCACAATCCATGTCTCAGGACGATGCGCTCGCTCAGGAGTTCCTCCTTTTCGCAAAGACGATGAAGGACCCCGCCTCGCGCAAGCTGATGGCTGCGTTTCTAGAGGAGCGGGGCGGTCAGACCCGCGAGGGTGAGCTGAAGGTGGGCGAGCTGGCGCCGTACCTGCCCTTTTCGGAGCTTTGATAGCGCTCCGCCGTCCCGTCTCACGTCCCGACTCAACGTCGACCCGCCGTCGACTCGCTCACTCGGCAGAAACGTCATACTCCATCGCCAGGGCCGGGTTGCCGCCAGGGTCCTCGAAGGCGATGAGATGCCCGACCCCCGAGATTGTGAACTTTTCCATGAGGATCCTGCCTCCGGCGGCGAGAATCCGTTCGCGGACGAGCTCTACGTTCTCGACGCCGAATGTGCACTCGAATCCGAGTGTCGGGGCGTCGTCGAGAAGTTGACGGCGTTGCTGAATCGCTCCCATCGGTGCTTCCCCTGACTCGTCCAGGATCTGGACGAAGTCAGGTGGTCCGTAGTCCTGGAACTGCCAGCCGAACACCGACCCGTAGAACGCCTGAGTGGCCTCGACGTTATCTGTGTTGATCGCGAAATGGGTCAATCCGGGGCTCATGGGCGCCATGGTGGCAGAAGTGGCCATCGGCTGACCTCCTACACTTTGACTTCTCATGTCGATTTCTCGCCGACAGGGGTCTCGGGTGCGGAGCTACTCTATCACTCACCCACCCGGACGGGTGTCGCTGCCAACGCAGCCGGGCTGGGACTATCTCGTGTTCGCCCACTCCGGCCTGTTCACTGCCATCACAGAACGTCAGGCTTGGACCATTCCCGCCCATCGGGCACTTTGTGTTCCCGACGGGACCCGCGTGCAGATCCAAACGGCGCGACGTTCTGCGATCAGGTGCCTTTACTTTGGCGTTGGTCTCGACGTAGTCGGTGATGTGGTTCGGGTCGTGAACTTGGCGCCGTTGACCCGTGAGTTGATGTCCCACGCTGTGTTGACCGCGCCAATGAATCTCGAAGCTCCGGCAAGCGGGGCGGTGATCACGTTGCTGACAGAGCGGCTCGCTAGCGAACCTGATGCGCCACTTCATTTGCCGCTCCCCGTGGATCCGGTTGCCAAAGAAGTCGCGGCGTCAATCATCTCGGACCCCGCAATCGATCTAGAGCATCAACTTCAGTCCGCGAACGCCAGTCGCCGGACGATCGAGCGGCGCTTCAAGTCCGAAACGTTCATGAGTCTGGGCCAGTGGCGGAGACGGGCACGCATTCTTGCCGCCGTCAGCATGCTGGCCCAAGGCGACAGCGTGACCCGTGTCGCCGTGACGGTTGGCTACGCCTCACCGAGTGCTTTTGTTTCGGCGTTCCGGTCCGAGCTCGGCGCACCGCCCCGAGAGTTCATGCGGAGCTAGATCTGAGCTTGAGGCCAATAGTCTCGACGGTAGCGGGTTCACGAAGTGTCCCGTGATCTGGACCTCATCGACCGCGAATGGCCTGGTCAGTGACGGGATCGCGCCCTCTGACGCAGCTGTGATGTAGCTGTAAGGTCCGCCGATGATCATGAGGGCATGACAACGGCTACGGCACCAGTGGGGGAACTCGAAGAGCCGACGATTCGGGTGTTCGGCGGCATCGGTGTGTTCGACGCGGGTGAGCCAAGCAGTATCGGGGGCCCGCGGCAGCAGAAGCTGCTGGCCTTACTGGCGATTCGTGCCGGTGCCGTGGTCGACATCGATTGGTTGGCCGAGCACCTCTGGACTGATGACGACCGACCGGCGGCGCCGGCCCCTGCGTTGCGCACCTATGTGTCGCGGCTGCGGAGTTCGTTTCCGGAGGCCGCACAATCGTGGATCGAGACCGTGCCTTCGGGGTATCGCCTCGCTGCGCCCGAAAGAGCGGTGGAACACCTGAGGGTCGAAGCCCTTCGAGCCTCAGCCAAGGAGGCGCGGGACCGCGAAGATCCGCTTGCGGCACAAGAGCTGCTGAACGAGGCACTTGGTCTTTGGCGGGGCGCGCCCTTCCGCGAGCTGGAAGACGACGAGTGGGCCCGGGCACGCATCGAACATCTCGAACAGGACCGGCTGGAGATGTTGGAGGAGCGGTGGGAAACCGCTCTTGTGCTGGGTCGGCATACTCAGATCACGGGCGAGCTGGCATCGTTTACGAGCGAGCATGGCCTGCGTGACCGGGCGGCCCGTCAGTTCGCCATGGCGCTACATCGCAGCGGCCGGACACCCGAGGCGCTTCGCGTCCTGACGAATCACCGGCAAACGGTGGCGGATGAGACCGGGCTCGACCCGTCGCCGGCGGTCATCGAGTTGGAGCAGGCGCTGATCGATGGCGATGCGTCGCTTGATGCCGAGTCGGCGGGCCGGCCGCTGCGCGGCTATCGCCTTATCGAAGAGGCCGGGGTTGGCGCTTTCGCCATCGTCTGGCGTGGCATCCAACCCTCGGTCAACCGTGAGGTGGCGATCAAGCAGATCCGTTCCGAACTCGCTTCGGAGCCTGAGTTCATCCGTCGCTTCGAAGCCGAGGCACACCTCGTCGCCCGGATTGAGCACCCACACATCGTGCCGCTGATCGACTTCTGGCGCGATCCCGATTCGGCCTATCTGGTGATGCGCTGGTTGCCGGGCGGCACCCTCGAGCAGCGTCTCGACGACGGACCACTGCCGATCTCCGAGACGCTGGTTCTCGCTCGCCAGATTGGTGGTGCACTCGCAGCGGCGCACAGCCACGGGATCATCCACCGCGATGTCAAGACCGGCAACATCCTGTTCGACGAGGCCGGTCATGGGTTTCTCGGCGATTTTGGTATCGCCCTCGAAGCGACCAAGTCAGCGGGGCCCGAGGCTGCCCTGTCGCCCGGTTCTCCGGCGTACTCGGCGCCAGAGCAGATCCGCCGCCAGCCGCTCGGGCCGGAAGCCGACGTGTTCAGCCTCGGAGTCGTGGTGTTCGAATGTCTCACCGGGGCGCTGCCGTTCGCCGAGATGTCGGCCCAGGACTTGGTTGAGCGGCAACTCACCGAGCCGTTTCCTCCGCTGACTGAACTTCGATCGGATGTGCCCTCATCGGTGTCGGATGCAGTAGCGAAGGCGACCGCCAAGGAGGCAGCGGATCGTTTCCCCAGCGTCGCCGCCTTCCTCGATGCGCTCGAACCAGCGGCTGCTGCTGCCCATGTCGAGGACACACCCTTCAACGGCGATGTCGCCAACCCGTACAACGGGCTGCAGGCCTTCGACGACGGTGACACCGATCGGTTCTTCGGTCGCGAACGGCTAGTCAGCGAGCTCATCGGTCGACTCGCAGGTGACACCATCAGCTCGAGATGCGCCATCGTGGTCGGCCCCTCGGGGTCGGGAAAGTCATCGGTTGTCCGGGCCGGGCTGGTGCCTGCGATACGAGCGGGACGGGTCGCTGGGTCCGATCAGTGGTTTACCACGACGATGGTGCCCGGGACCGACCCGTTCGAATCGCTGGCGGCAGCACTGCTCCGGATTGCCGTGGACCCGCCAGCAATGCTGCTCGACCAACTCCGCGACGGGAACCGCGGGATCCTGCGCGGTGTAGGCCGGTGCCTGGATTCTGACACCGGACGCATTCTTCTGGTGATCGACCAGTTCGAGGAGGTCTTCGCCGGGTCGAGTGCCGACGACGCTGCGCAGTTCCTGCACGCCCTCGCTGCAGCTGTCAGCGAGCCAAGGTCGTCGCTCCGTCTCGTGGCGACCTTGCGGGCCGACTTCTACGACCGACCCCTCGCCCATCAAACGTTCGCAACGGTGCTGAAGCAGACATCGGTCGACGTGACTCCGCTCGCCCCGGACGAGTTGGAGCGAGCCATCGTAGAACCAGCCCGCCGACAGGGTGTGGCGTTCGAGTCTGGGCTCGTTGCTCGCATCGCGGCCGAAGCAGCTGGCCAGCCGTCGCCGCTACCACTGTTGCAATATGCGCTGGGCGAACTCTTCGATCGGCGGAACGGCAATGTGCTAACGACCGACGCATATGACGCCATCGGGGGCCTCAGCGGGGCCCTGGCAACGCGGGCGGAAGCGATCTACGCCGCGGCCAATTCAGGACCGCGAGTGGTACTCCGTCGATTGTTCGGCCGCATGGTCGACCCTCGTGCCGGTTCGGTTGACCTGCGACGGCGTACCTCGGTGCCCGATCTCGGCAGCGGCGACGATGTGACGTGGGTGCTCAATGAGCTGGGGCGGGCTCGACTCGTGACGTTCGATCGCGACGTGGCCACCCGCGAACCCACCGTCGAGGTCGCCCACGAGGCGCTGCTTCGTGAGTGGCCGAGGCTCGTCGATTGGTTGCAGGAGGACGCTGCCCTCCTCCGTTCCCTCGACGAGTTGAACCGTGCGTCCGACACGTGGCACGGCGGAGGCCGAGAAGTCTCCGACCTGTATAGAGGGGGTCGACTCGAGTCGGCTGCCGGTCTCTCCTCAACGGCGGCCGAGCGGTTGCGACCGGTCGACGTCGACTTCGTCGAGTCATCCCAGGCCGCCGCTGATAAAGAGCGCAGCGTCGAAGACGGTCGAGTCAAGCGCCTCCGCCGGCTGGTGGCCGTGGTCGTCGTGGCCCTGGTGATGGCCTTGATTGCCGGTGGTTTGGCGGTTGTTGCCCAACGAGATGCCAACGACCAATCGTTGGCGGCGATCGCCGCCGCAACCGAAGCGGAGAACCAGACGCGTTTGGCGGAGGGTGAGGCCGAGGCGGCCCTGGCTGCGAATGAGCAGTCGGAGTTGGCGACGCTTGTCAGTCGGTCGGCTGCGCTGCGAGGCGAGGACGCCGACGTGTCGGTGCTCCTGGCGCTCGAGGCCCATCGACGTTCGCCCAGTCCGGAGTCGGAGCAGGCGGTGCTGAATGCGTTGGGTTCGAGCGACCTCCCGAACCGGTTGTCGAACAATGACAGCAGTCTCTTCGCCCCCGGTGTGGCCTGCGGGCGCAAAGGGGTTACCAACGGTTTTGAAGTTGTGGCGTCGCCCGATGGGATGAGCGAGTTCGAGGTTTCCGCCCTCGGGGTAATGGCTTCCCGTGACCCGTTGACTGGAGTGGTAACCGAGTACGGCACGTCGCCTGCTCCCTGCGGGGCATGGATGGCGGACTTCGAACAGGGGTTCGCTGTGGCACAAGACGGCCAAAGGACCCGTATGTGGATCGGGCCGATAGGTGGTTCGTCGGAGATCGAGACGCAGTTTGACGAACGCACAATATTGATGGCTGGGTCGTTCGGCCTTGATGGCCGGATCCCGATTGCGACGTTGGGCGCGTTGGGTGGCACGGAGTCGGTGGGTCTGCTCGATTCCGCCACTGGCGACCCTGTCGGCACGCCGATCGGCGGCGGCGACCATTGGGTGAGCGATGTGGCAAGCGACGACGGGTCGTTGTGGGCGGTCAGTTTTGGCACGCAGAATCCGACAGGATTCGACTGAACGACCGTTGTCGTCGATGCCGAGTCGGGTGAAGAGCTCCTCCGGTTCGAGAGTGAACAACCTCCGGAATCGATGGTGTTCGACATGGCGGCTCGAGAGCTGGTCGCTGCCACTTCTCCGAATACGCTTTTGACTATCGATCTTGATACCGGCGATGTTCTCGCGAGCATCGATTTGCCCACTGCGGCAGCGGTTCTCGAGGTTGGTCTTAGCCCCGATGGCCTGGTTGTTGTTGTGGCGAGCAACGAAGTGGTGGTTGTCGATCGGCGATCCGGTGTGCCGGTCTCGAGGCGTGAGCTACGCGACGTGCTGTCGGCCTGGTACCGGCCCGACGGCAGGTCGTTCACTGTGAGCGCAGGTGAACAACGAGTCGGCGTGATTGATCTTGAGGGCAATGCGCTGATCCGTCAGACCCACTCGATTGACCCGCTCGCCAGAACGATATTCAACGCCGGTCTCGTGGCTGCGTTCGGGTCTGCGACCGGTTCGACCGTTGAGGTGATCGATCTTAGTTCTGGTGAACGTTCGGTGACTGAACTTGTCACCCCTGATGGGGAGCGTTTCACGCCCCGGTGGGTTCATCCTGACCGCAGCGGATTATGGGCGGTCGGCTTGGGAGTGTTCACACGATGGGAGGACGGTCTGCTTGTCGAGCGGTTCGAGTTGGCTGGAACGTCTAATGCCATTGTTCGTATCGGTGATCGCTATGGCTATGGGTACACCGATAGTGATGGTGTACTCATGGCGGCCCTCATTGACGTTGGGTCGGGTTCGGCCGAGGTGCTTTTCTCGGTGCCGACGGAGAACTTCGATGCGCCCATCCCGACGCCCGAGGGCGGTCTGTTCGTCCTCGACGGCACGGGATCTCTTGTCCGCTACGACGCCGACGGAGTCTTGCTGGACAGAGTGCAGACGAGAGCTGAGCGAACAAGTCGGATTGCGGTCGATCCGTTGTCCGGAACAATAGCTGCGGCGACGTCTCAGGGTGTGGTGTCGATCATCGATCCGACCACCGGTGACACCGACGTGCTGCCGACATTGGAACCGGTCAGCAACATTGGATTCGGTCGTGACGGGGAGTTGCTTGCAGTGACCGGCAGCGATGGAACAGTGCGACTGTGGGACCTTGAACGAAATGTGTCGGCTGGTGTGGTGTGGACCGGGACCGCCTCGGCGCTCGGTGCGTCGCCCTGGTTCGATGCCGATTCGAATTCGCTATGGGTTGCCTCTTCCGGCAAGGTCCTAAACATTCCCCTCGACCCCGCGCAATGGGTCCAACAGGCCTGCGAGGTGGTCGGGCGTGATCTCACCCAAGACGAATGGGACCGGTACGTCTCCGGTGACAAAACGCGACAGTCGGCGTGCGGCCGCGAAATCACTGGATAGGGCACACGGCGAGCGGCGGGGCCCTCTGTTATCTACCTGTAGTGCCGTTCATTCAGTCTTCAAAAGCTCGATCGAGAGCATCCATCTAGCGGAGGGGTAGTTATGACCATGAGAGAACGAGGGGTAGTTATGAACATAAAAGAGGGCCCGATGAAAGCGGTCTTGACCACAACGGTTGCGGCGCTGCTTCTGCTAAGCGCATGTGGCAGCGATGCCGACACGGCGGTCGACGCCGAGGCCGACACGGCGCCCGTTACCGAGGCCGAGCCGGTCACCACCACTACGGCCGAACCAGAACCAGAACCCGAATCGGACGTCGACAACGAGGCCCCTCCGGAACTCGTAGCCGCCGTAGCCGAAATGACCGCAACCTGGGGCCTCAGTGACGGCGAACAGGCGTGGCCTTTCCTGTCGGAGCGATGCCAGGCCGGCTATGAGGAATCAGCGGCCGGTTACGACGACGGTGTTGGCTACGAAGGCGGCGTTGCTGCCTATTTCCAAGACGGTGTTGCTGGCTGGGCCCGTAGGTATCCCGTTGCCACCGCTGACAACATCACGGGCGTCGTTGACGGCGACAGAGCCGCTATGACTTACGACGTCTTCGACGGCTCAGGAGCGTTCGCCGAAAACTACACCGCTCAGCCATGGGAGTTCTCCGATGGGAACTGGCACCAAGACCACTGCTAGTCGAGGAACTCCGCTTCTGGTCGGGTGAGGTCCGAGATCTCGACCTCGCCCGACCCGGTGACAACGGCAGCGTTGCTAGCGTCGGAGGATCGTGAGCGAGGTGAGTGGCGTGGCTGCCAGTCCTACAGGAGAACCAATGTGGACGTGACCAACGAAGTGATGCCGACCAGCGGTGAGCGGGTCGAGGAGATGAAGCAGCCCGGTCCGGACGGCCCGATCTCGATGGTCAACCTTCTCAAGTTCAAGGAGCACGCCGAGTACGAGGATGGACGTGAGACCGACCTCAGCGGACGTGAGGCGTACCAGATCTACGGGCGTGAGGTAAGCAAGCTGATCCGCCAATACGGCGGAAAGGTCACGTTCGTGGGCGATGTCACGTTTCTCGCGCTCGGCCAGGTTGAAGACCTTTGGGATGAGGTGGCGATTGCCCAGTACCCATCGCGGGTTGAGCTGTGGGAGATGTCAACGTCTCCCGAGTGGCTGGAGATTTCCGTTCACCGCGCTGCTGGTCTGGCCGGCCAGCTGAACATCGAAACAGTCTTGTCGACGTTCGAACAGTGAGTCGATGAACCTCGGCTCGAGTGGCTTGGGGAGCACGAGTCCCTTCGGGAGATAGCAGCGAGGCTCAGTTGACGGAGCGGGACCCAGTTCGCGAGCGTCTGGGTATGGATGTCGCCACGCTCATCTTCAACCGTTCCCTTGACCCAACGAATCGGCCCGAGTTCGAGTCTCGGTTACGTCGCCTGGAAGAGCTCGGTTTCGCCGGGATCGCCATGCCCGACAGCCAGTCGTTGATCCCCGAACTCAACGTCCAACTGGCGGTGATGGCCATGGCCACCGAACGAGTGACCCTCTGGCCTGCCACCGCCAACCCGCTGACCCGTCACCCTGTGGTGGCGGCCAGCGCAATATCTGCCGTCGACCAGCTGGCCGGCGACGGCCCCGACGGCAAGGGACGGGTTTGGTTCAATCTCGGCAGCGGCGACAGCGCGGTCTACAACCTCGGACTGCGAGGCGCTCGGCTGGCCGAGATGCGCGAGTACATCGTGGCCCTCAAGGATCTCTACGCCCGCGGCGAGGCCACGTGGAAAGGCGACACCATTCGGCTCACATGGCCAACTCGTCCGATCCCGGTCTATCTGACCGCCGAGGGTCCGAAGACACTGCAGCTGGCGGGCGAGCTCGCCGACGGTGTCCTCGTCGGCAACGGACTACAACCGGAGATCGTGGCTGATGCGTTGGAGAACATCGCCATCGGGGCACGGAGAGCCGGCCGAGATCCAGCTGACGTCGATGTGTGGTGGTTTGTGAAATGGAACATGGACGACGACCGCCAACGGGCCATTCACGAAGCACGGATGACACTGACCGCGTCGGCCAACCATGCGTTCCGGTTCACCCTGGAGGGCAAGCACATTCCCGATGAATACAAGGACGCCATCCGCGAGCTTCATCGCCGGTATGTCTTTTCCGAGCACGAGGCGACGGGAACAGAGATGAGCAACGCCACCATCGTCGAGGAACTGGGGCTGACCGACTACCTGGCCGAGCGGTTCATGATCTGTGGTCCGCCACAAGACTTCATCGACAAGCTCACAACACTCAACGACCTTGGTGTGTCGAAAGTCCTCATGGCCTTCTTTGGCGAGACCGACTTTGACGGCAAGCACGATCGGTTCGGCACCGAAGTATTGCCCCACCTACCGGGCTGAAACACCGACGTGTCCAGCGGCGTAGCTGCTGGCGAGAGCTCGGCCGGTCCATAGAGGGTGTCGGAGGTACGGTTCTTGGATGGACTCCGACGGCGACAATCCCCGCAGTGCGATCGATCGGAACCCCTTCGGTCCGGAGGCAATGGCAGTTGCTGCCCGCTTCCTATCAACCGAAGAGGAGCGAGCCGAGGCGTCCGAGGCCACCGCAGCGCTTGCCCGGGACGGCTACTGCGTCATTGAAAACGCGCTCGATGCCCAGCAATTGGCTGCGGCCCGTAAAGAAGTCGACCGGCTGAACGCAGAGACTCCGGAGAGCGCCAGCAGCTTCGGGGGGTACAACACCCGACGAGCGTTCAACCTGTTGGGTCGATCACGGGCCTTCGACTTCCTGGCCGCCCATCCCACCGTTGTGGCCGCCGTCGAGTCCCACCTGGAAGACCAGATCCAACTGTCGGAGACCTCGACCGTCACCCTCGAACCAGGCCAGGGCGCGCAGGTACTGCACTATGACGATGGCTGTTATCCGATGCCTCGCCCCCACATGCCGTTGATGGTCTCGGTCATGTGGGCCATCGACGACTTCACCGTGCCAAACGGGGCAACTCGGATGGTGACCGGTAGCCATCTCGAGACCGAGGTCGACAGCGCGGCCGACACCGCGCCCCTCGAAATGTCAGCCGGGTCGGTCGGGCTGTGGGACGGGCGCCTCGTACACGGAGGTGGTGCCAACACCACCGGCGT
>JBLINY010000021.1:0-55910 GCA_047638695.1 Acidimicrobiales bacterium
AACATCGAATACATCGAGCCGAAGGCCTCCGACGGTCGTCCCCAAGCGCAGGAGATCATGGCCTTCCAGTCGAACGGGAACCCATCGCTGTCGTTGGCCACGACCGCAGGCTCGATGACGCCCTGATACAGATCGGCCCGCGACGTCAGCGGCCAGCTGGGCGTTAGTTCCACGCCGATGCGGTGAGCATGGAACGCAGCGTGGCCATCGACGAATCCGACGACATCGGCGATCACGGTCGGGTGCGGGCCATCCCAGACCTCCTCGACATTGATCTCGTACGCGACTCGTTCCGTTCGAGGGTTGATCTCACCCCGACACTTGAGTTCGAACGGTTGCCCGGGCAGCGGCTGGAAGCGCCACCCGTCGAGTTTCGTGGTGAAGCCCATGGCGGCGAGGTAGAAGGACAGCGCTTCGACGCATGCCTCGACCATGAAATTGCCGGGCATGCACGGGTCGTTCTTGAAGTGGCCATCAAAGAACCAGGCATCGTCTGTGATCACTGTCTCGCACCGCATGAAGCCTCGGCCCCATGTCCCACCAGTCGGGTCGAAAATGGTGACCTCGTCGATGAACAGCTGATCGCCGGACTGGATCTTGGGCGTACGAGTGTGGGTTTGGGCCCACGAGAATGCAGGTCCGAAGCAGTCGACGATCCGCCCCTCGCTGAACGCGATCACATCTGATTGGGAGAACGACGACTTGGCGCTCGGGATGGGCGGAGCATCGACCCGGGCATCGGGGTCGAGATTTGCAGCCGCTCCTTGCGCTGTCCACAGAATGCCGAGCGCCTCGTCGAGTTCCTGGGGGTTGAAGAAGCCCGCCTGTGCGTCCCGCACGGTCAGACGCGGTTCGCCATCGACAAGGCAGTCGTATTCGAAGAAGAACAACCGGATGTCGCCGTGTTTGGCGTGCCCGGTGATCCTGATTTCGTACTGCAGCGTGTCGCCGGCAGTGGGAAGATCCCCGTGGTACGTGAGCGTGCAGCCGAGCAGACGGTAGGCGCGGTCGTCGCTGTTGATCAGATCGATACCCATGTAGCTGATCAGCATGAGGTCGGCCTGGCCCGACTCGATCATGAAGCCCGTGGGCATGTAGCCGTCGTTGAGGTACCACGCATCAGCGACGACGTCGGTTTCAGTCCAGATGGTGCCAGTGCCTAGCTCGCCCGGGGTGGCGTTGATGCCCGTGACTCGATCTGCCAAGAGCAGCGGTGGCTCGGGCATACGACACTGAATGACGCGTTCGTCCTGTGCCACGAAGAGGGGACCGAACAGTTCAGAGATCGCGCCGGACGAGTGGATCTCCAGTTGTCGCTTGTCCCAATGGACGTTGCCTGGGCCCGCGGCTGTTCGCTCGGTGACGTCGATGACATCGGCGTGCTCGAGTGAGATGGCTGCGGTTGATTCGAGATGCGTCAGCGTATGCCCCTCAGCGACCTGCGCTCCGAGGAACTGGTGGTGCAGGGACGCCCGCTGTTTGACGAACCCCTCGTGCAGGGCCGTCATCTGCGCGACCTGTGCTTGGATCTGCTGAGCCAAGTGATCAGCTGGGTGACCCTCTGCTGCTGCTGCTGCTGCTGCTGTCGCTGCTGTCGCTGTGGTTGACGCAACGGCGTTTCCGACCGGTGGGCGCCAAGGCGCCGGAGCCATGTGTTGACGCAACTGGCTCGCAGCCTGGTGGTGGCGAGGGGGAAGGTAGGCGGGAACAGGGTGCGTGGCGAACAAGCGGGATTGGTTTGTCGCGGGCTCGAGCAGCGTGCTCGAGCCTGTGGCCGTGCCCACCAGCCGAGAGTGCAGGGCCTGGTGGTCGACCCTTACCCCCGCAGCGACGAGCGCCGCTGCCACTTCAAAGACCTGCTCGATGTTCTTGTCGCGACGGTCGAGTTGGATGGCCAGGTGATCACGATCACCGAGAACCTCAGAGATGAAGTTGGTACAAGCCCCTGCCGGTCCGTGTTCGACGAAGACCCGGACGCCGTCTGCATACGCAGCCTCGATGGTGGCGGGGAAGTCGAGGGTGTGCTCCGCCTGGTAGGTGATGGCAGCGGCGCACGTGTCCGGACCGACCACGTACGCTCCATTTGTGCCGTTCGAGTAGTGCCGAATGCCGGGCATGGGGGTGACAGCCCGAGTGTGGATGTCGAGCCACGGTTGGTGGAAGCCCTCGCGGACCTCGGGCACATGGCAGGCAAGGTTGTACGGAACGAGGCGACATCGTCGCCGCCCGAGTAGCTCGACGACTCGCTCGCACGCGTCGCTCTCACCTCCAATGACCGAATCGTTCGCCGTGTTGATGATGGCGAGGTGTACTCGGCTTTCGGCTGCGATCGCGGCCCGCACGTCGTCGATCGGTGCCATGACGTTCCACATCGACCATGTCGCCGACGTTTCACGCCAGGCGCGAGCCACAGCGGTGAATTCGACCCCGAGTTCTCGGTCCATCATTCCGCTCGCGTTGATCTCGGCCCGCATGGCCGCTCGATCGGACCAGATCCCGAAGGAGAAGAGACTGTTGCTTTCGCCCGAGGAATACCCGATTGCCGCCGTCGGCTGCAGCGCCAGTAGGTGCCGAGTGATGTAGGTATGGGAGGAACTCAACATGGAGGTCCCCCAGAGAAAGTCGCTGGGAGTCGGTTCGTGCAGAGGATCGTGGAACACCCATGAAGCGGTCTCGCCGAGCGGGAACGACTCGGCCACTGAGTCGACGGTTTCCGGGATTGCTCGCAGGAGCTGTGCACCCATACCTGAATAGGCGGCCCCTGCGGCGGTGAACACGAATGCGAGCTCACCATCGAGGGGTCCTAGCTGGAATCGCACTCCCTCGCCTGGAGGGTGGCCGTCAGTTATGTGTCGCCGCGCCCTGTTGATCCGCTGCTGTAGCTGCTCGGTACCGTCGGCGACGATGACGAGCCGGGCTGGGCCATCGTCGCTCTCGATCCCGGAGTCGAGGCTGCTCAGTACGGCGGTGGCGTCATGACCGGAAAAGATGTGTAGACGGGGCGCTGCTGTGCGGCTTGGCCCGGGGTGGCGACTTGCCTCAGCCAGCAAGACGGTTCGGGCCGCAATACCAGCCATCGCGTCGACGTCGACCGCGATGGTTCGAGGGCCGACGCCGTCGCGAAGTCCGGTGCCGCTTGCCGGATTCGATGCAAGGAGGGGCACGTCGCCGATTCCGACGCGATGGTGCAGGAGGATGGCTGCTGCCGCCGTGTGCACGAGCCCGCTGGCGGCATGGGCGTGGCCAAACTGATCGGTGATGCTCGTGGCCCGGGCGCTGAGACCGAGCACGAGATCCGGGCGGTCGTCGAGTCGAACTCCCTGTTGGTCGTGACGGCCGCCGGGAAGCAGCGCGTAGATGGTGTCGCCGTCTCGTTCAGCGTCGTCGAGGCGTTTGAGCACGATCGCCACTGCCGCGTCGCCTGGAGTCTGGCGATCGTCGTCGAGACAGTTCACTGCCGCCGATCGGTGCACGGCCTCGCAGCACAGGTCGACCGCACCGACGATGGCGGCATCGAGCTCTCGTGCGCCGAGTGCTCGCGTGGCGATGCTGAGGGCGTCGAGGCCACTATGTTCCTCCGAGCTGACCGTGAAACTCGGCCCAGCGAAGTCGAACTGGCTATTCAGCCGGTTGGCCACGATGTTCGGCATCGTGCCGAGTACCGCCGGAGCATCCAGCACGGGGCCTACATGTTCGCGAGCATCGGCGATCCACTCGTCAGACTGACCCCATGCCGCGCCGCGAGTGGCGAGGCGCCACCGAACACCAAAGCGAGCGGCCTCGGCATCGGTCCCCATGCCCACATAGACGCCGGTGGTCTCTGCTCGGAGGGTGCCGGTGTCGGCGACCGCTTCGTGGGTGACCTGCAACATGGCAAGCTGTTGGGCCAACGTTTTGTCGAGATCGTTGGGTGGGAACTTCTGATCCGCGAGATCGAGGGAGATCGGCGGCATCGTCCCGACCTTGTCGTCGTCGAGGCACGAAGCTTCGGTCAGAAGGGCGTTTGTGAACGCCTGGCGTCCGACCGCCGATGCCGCGCTGATGCCGATGCCGACGATCGCTATCAGCGCAATCGAGCGTGGGAGCGGCGGCGATACGGCCGTCGCGCCGACCGGAGGTGGTTCTTCCACTAGCAGGTGAGCGTTGTTGCCGCCGAAACCGAACGCAGACACCCCGGCTCGAAGGACGCCATCGTGGATGGTTGTCCTATCCCAGGGTTCGGCATCGGTGAGGAGCCGGAACGGTGAGGCGTCGATTTCGGCGAGTGGCTTATCGACGTGAATTGTCGGAGGTCGGACCTCGTGACGCATGGCCTCGAGCACCTTGATGAGGCCGGCGACGCCGGCCGCGGTAATGAGGTGACCGGTATTCGACTTCAGTGAACCGATCGGAAGGCCGTCGCAGTCACCGTAGATGGCGGCCGAGGAGCGGATCTCGGTTGCGTCTCCGACCGACGTGCCGGTTGCGTGGCACTCGAGCATCGACACGTCGGTGGCGTCGAGGCCAGCGATTCGGAGAGCGGCTTGCATAGCCCGAGACTGCCCCTCACCTGAAGGAACAAGCATCCCCCGTCCGCGCCCATCGTTCGAGAGTCCGACGCCGCGGATGATCCCGTGGATTACATCGCCGTCGCGGACTGCGTCGTCGAGACGGCGCAGGGCGACAAACGCACATCCCTCTGCGGGCACGAGGCCGTCGGCGTCGACGTCAAATGGTCGAGACCGGCCAGTACGGCTCATGGCGGTCAGTGCTGAGAAACCGAGATGGATGCAGAGGTCGTCGGCGCTGTTGACGGCGCCAGCGAGCATGAGGTCGGCATCACCGTCATGGAGACGATCACAGGCCACCTTGATGGCGTACAAGCTGCTGGCACAGGCCGCATCGAGCGCGTACGCCCCGACACCGAGCCCGAGGGCGCGCTCCAACATCAGTGCAGGAAGTCCCGACGTGAAGCGGTTGCGCGGATCGACTGGCGCGACACCGGCGGCGGCTAGCGACTCGTTTCCGTAGCCCGCGAGGCCGGCGATTGTTGTGGCTTCGACGAACGCCGCCATGCCGGCAGACGGAAACGAGAGGTTGCCAAACACCGCACCGAAGCGTTGAGGGTCGACGTCGGCATGGCCTGCATCTCGCAACGCCGCTCTCGCGGTGTGAAAGGTCCATTGGAACACCGGATCCAGCGACCGGATTTCGTCGGCGGAGATGGCAAACCCTTCCGGGTCGAACACCGAGTCGAATCCCTGGACGTACCCGCCGCGATCGGACCAGGTCCGGTCGGCACTGTCGGCGGGGCCCTCGCACAGCACGTCTTCCGGAGCAAGGCCCCATCGATCGCTCGGTACGCGAGACGTGAGATCGCGACCATCGACGACGGCTTTCCAAAGTTCGTCAGGGGAGAAAGCCCCCGGTAGGAGGCAGGCGCGCCCGACGATGGCGATCGATGGGAACGATGTCACGGACTGACCTGCGTCACGAGGTTGTCGGGCAGCACGCCGCCACCGAGAACGAGTTCGACTTCGTCTGTCTGGGGGCTCGAGAGTTCATCGACCAGCATGCGCGAGCCAGCGTCGAGGGGGATCAAGGTGGTGCCCATTGCCTCGAAGTGGGTCTTGAGTGAAGGACTGACCATGCCGCCGTCCCACGGCCCCCATCCGAAGGATTTGACGACGCACTCCGGTCCTCGGCGTGCTCGCTCTGCGACGGCGACCTTGTTGAGTATCTCGTTCGCCATTGCGTAGTCGACCTGGCCACGATTGCCGGTGCGTGCAGCGACCGACGAGAACACGCAGAGCACCTTCAGCTCATCGTCGCGAGTCGTGTCGAGGAGCACCCGGAGGCCGAGAACCTTCGTGTCGAACACGGAGGCGAAAGCGGCGTCAGACTTGTCGGCGATGAGCTTGTCGGCCAGCACACCAGCCCCGTGGACGACAGCAGTGATCGGACCCAGTTCGGCTCGTATCGAGTCCAGCGTCTTGGCAACCGCCTCGTGGTTGGTGATGTCGACCGCGACGTAACGGGCACGTCCGCCTGCCTCCTCGATTGCTCCGAGTGTTTGCCGGACCTCGCGGCCGGCAAGGATTTGCGCCGACCGACGGGCCAAAACCGGTGGCGTGATGCGTTCGCCGGCGGCGGTTGCCTCGGCCAGCAAGACCTTCTTCAACCCCGCGTCGTCGGCCACGGCTGCGCAGCTTGGAGGTTCGTCAGCCAGCACCGAACGTCCGAGAAGTGCGAATGTAGCGCCCGAGGATCGGGCCAGTTCGATCATCGTCGCAGCGGTGACACCACGCCCGCCCCCCGACACGACGACGACGTCGGAAGCGTCGAGTGAAGCGGCCCCCGGGATCACCGGGGTGAGTTCGCTGTAGAGCGTCGTTCGGGTGCCGTTGGCCGCAAGACCGACCTCGAGTTCGGTACCTCCGGTGAGGAGTTCATCGGCGATGGCGACGGCGATCGCACCAGCATCGCGATCGGCGCGCTCGATGTCGATGGCTCGGACGCCAGTATCGGGCCACTCGATTGCAGCTGTTCGGATGAGTCCGGTAAGGCCAGCGCTCCAGGCGTGAACGTCGTTCGGTGTGCCGATCCCGAAGTCGCCACCGAGGTCGGACACGGTGACCAGCAGGCGAGCCGCTTTCGGGCCTGTCGCCAGTGCTCGAGCAGTTTCGAAGGCCTGGTGGTTTACGGCGAGCGCTTCGTCGACCGTAGCAATTCGGCGGAGACCGCCAAGGAAGATCACGCCGTCGATGGAGTCGTCAACTGCATCGGCCAGGGCGGCGGAGAGGCCCGCGGTGACCAGCAGCTCGACAAGCGCGGCGGCCACGCCGGTGTAGTCGTCGATAACCGCTATTGATGAACCCTGCAGGCCCCGGAGTGCTTCGCCGCTGGGGTTGGCCGCGATGGCGCGGAGTCGGAATCGGCCGAGTACAGCGGATGTTGCGGCAGCGGGGGCAAACGCCCCACCGTCAAAAGGGGGCGTGCCACCTCCATTGATCTGGCCGAACATGTAGTCGACGATTTGCCCGAGCGTCACCAGTTCGGCCATGACGGAGGTGTCGACCTCGGGCAGCGAGGGAACTTCGTCCTGCATAGCGCTAAGGATTTCGACGCGCTTGATCGAGTCAATGCCAAGATCGCCCTCGAGCTCCATATCCATTGTCAACATCTCCGACGGATACCCGGTCTTATCTGCCACGACAGATAGCAGTAGTGCCATGAGTTCATCGGAGGTCAGTGTCTGGCCAGCGGGTGCGGTTGCATTGGCGGCGGGTGCGGCGGCCGGCGGGGGTGGCGGAGCAGCAGCAACAGGCGGTGATGGTGGTGGCGGTGCAGTAGCAACGGGCACTGGTGCGACAGGCGCGGATGCGACCGGCGCGGATGCGACAGGTGCCGATGCGACAGGTGCCGACGCGACGGGTGGTGGAGCGGGAGCGGGTGCCGTTGGTTGTACCGGTATTGGCGCCGGCGCCGGGGTGATGGCTGGTGCGAGGGCGGCGGGTGGCGGCGCAGCAACGATTGCAGGGGCGAGCACCGAGCCGCCCGCGAGTTGGCCGAGAACGGCGAGACCCTGCTGGGACGCGGTCATGAAGGCCGTGTGGGCCAGCGCAGTCGTGCGGAGATACTCGGCGTGGGCTTCTGCCGTGTGCTGCTGGACCGACTGATAGGCAGCGAGCACACCGGTGCTCGGAGCGGCTCCGTTCACATGAACGCTGGCGGGGGCGGATGGTTGGGGCGTGACCATGGGTCGGGGCCGATCAGGTGTTGGGGCCGCCGCGGCGACCGGAGGGGGAAGGGGTTCGGGCGGAGCGGGTTGAGGTGCAGCGGGTGAAGGTGCAACTGGTGAAGGTGCAACTGGTGAAGGTGCAACTGGTGAAGGTGCAACTGGTGAAGGCGCAACGGGTTGAGGCGCAACAGGTGTTGACGCGACGGGCGGAGGTGTGACCGTGGTAGCGGCGCCAGGAGCCGGGGGAGCGTCACTATGAAGGGGGTTCGGACCGACCAGTTTGGTCCGGTCCTCGGGCGGGTACGGCTTGCCGTGGTTTGCGCCGCTAATTGCGATGGTGAGCTTTGGCGCGACGGTCTCGGCGGGGTTCTCGATGTCGGCGTATTCCTTCCACAGGGCACCGAGATCCATGGGAACGCCTCGGGCGGCGAGCTGAGCAAGTCCGCCGAGGAAGGCGCCGAGGCCGGATGCCTTCTTCTTGTCCAGTGCGATTGCAGCGTGGTCATCGCCATCCAGGATGCGGCTGATGAGGCCGGCAAGGGTCGATCCGGGGCCGACCTCGACGAACGTTCGTGCCCCGCTGTCGTACATTGCTTGGATCATCTCGACGAAGCGGACCGAGTTCGCTAGTTGCCGACCGAGTTGATCGCGAACGGCCGCATCGCCGGTTGGGTAGACCGTTGCGGTCTCGTTGGCGTACACGGGGATCGCTGCCGCTGCGAAGCTAATTGAATCGAGCGATTGGGTGAACGAGCCACTGGCGCCGCTGACAACGGGGGAGTGGAACGCTGTGGCCACGGGTAGCCGCTTGAACGTCAGAGCGGCCGAACCGAGCATGACCTCGATCGCGTCGATTGCTGGTGTTGGCCCTGAGAGGACCACCTGACTGTGATGGTTGTGATTGGCGACAACAACGTCGATACCCGACTGATCGACGAGGGCTCGCACGTCTTCGATACCGGCGGCGACCGCGGTCATTGCTCCCGGTATCCGGGCCGCTTCGGCCATCAGTTCGCCTCGACGCCGCGCCACACGCAGCGTGTCGGCCTCGGAGAACACCCCGGCAGCGTGCAGCGCGGTGATCTCGCCGAAGCTGTGGCCCCCTACGTGTGTCGCTTCAAGTCCGATCTGTCGTAAGACGCGTAGGTAACTGAGGCTGGTAGCGCCAATGGCGGGCTGGGCCCACTGCGTTGCCGTGAGCATCGCCTCCTGTTGCTCGCTCGCGCCGTCCTCGAAACAGGTGGCTGGGAAGACGACGCTCTGCAGCGAGTCGGTGTCCCAGTCGAGGTCGGCGGCCACGTCCCACGGACCCATCGCCTCGTTGAATTGGGTGGCGAGACCGGATCCCATACCCAAGTACTGGCTGCCCTGGCCAGGGAAGACGAAGGCGACGTCACCGGTATGAGCGCCGATGCCGTAGTGCACCTTCGTCGGAGTCGAGAAGGTGACGGTGGGATCGGCCGCGATTCGTTCGATGGCGGCGAGGAGTTTGGTCTCGAGATCGGCGCCGTCGGTGGCGACGATGGCCAGCCGGGCAGCGGTGTCAGGGTCATATGTTGCTTGTGTCGAGTGCGCTAGCCACTGCAGATATCCGTCTGTGGAGCAGCTACCCAGGAGTTCGCGTGCCTTCGCAACGATGTCGCTGCCGTCGGTGCCCTGGAGCACCACCAGTTCGACGTCGGTGGTACGAAGCCGGGGAGCGCGAACGCCGGGGCCGAGATATTCCGACATGGCAACGTGGAAATTGGAGCCGCCGAAGCCGAACGAACTGACTGAGCCCCGACGCTCGTGTCCAGACGGACGGACCCACGGTCTCGTTGTGGTGTTGAGGTAGAAGGGAGACGCCTTGAGGTCGAGCTTTGGATTTGGCTGATCGATCTTTGCGGTCTGCGGCAGCACCTTGTGATGCAGCGCCATGATCACTTTGAAGAGACCAGCGGCGCCGGCTGCCGCCTTCGTATGTCCGATCTGGCTCTTCACCGATCCGAGAGCGCACCATTGACGGTCGGCGCGGCCAGAACCGTCGAATGCCAGTTCGAGACCACCGAACTCTGCCGCATCGCCAGCCACGGTGCCGGTGCCGTGGGCTTCGACAAGCTCGACCGTGTCGGGCTGGTAGCCGGCCTTGGCATAGGTGTTCGTCAGTGCCCGGGCCTGGCCCTCGGAGACCGGTGCGTAGACGCTCTTGGAGCGACCATCGGAGCTGGCACCGACGGCGTTGACGACGCAGTAGATGTGGTTGCCGTCTCGCTCGGCGTCTTCGAGCCTCTTGAGGGCGACCATGCCGATGCCCTCGCCGAGCATTGTGCCGTCGGCTTTATCGGAGAACGGGCGGATGTCTTCGGACTGCGACAGTGCCGGCGTCTTTGAGAAGCACATGTACATGAAGATGTCGTTCATTGTGTCGACACCACCGGCGATGACGAGATCGCTGTCGCCGAGATAGAGCTCGTTGACCCCCATTGACAACGCTGAGAAGGACGAGGCGCATGCAGCGTCGGTCACGCAGTTGGTGCCACCGAGGTCAAGACGGTTGGCGATGCGTCCCGCTACGACGTTTCCGAGCAATCCGGGAAAGGTGCTTTCTTGCCACGCTGGATGCAGGTCGGCGATTTGCTCGCAGGCAGCGAGAGCAACGTCCTCGGGGACACCTGCGCGTCGCATGCCTTGCAACCACATCGGGCGGTTCATCCGGCTGGCCATGGCACCGAGAAGTTCCTGACCCGATGTGACGCCGAGGATGACCGAAGCCCGGGTTCGGTCCAGTTCGGTGAATTGTCCGGTCACGGCATCGTCGAGCACTCGCTGGGCAACGATGAGCGCGAGTAACTGCGCCGTGTCGGTGGAGGGGACAGCGACCGGTGGAATGCCGAACTTCATGAGATCGAGGTCGATTGGGTCGAGGAAGCCGCCACGACGGCCGTATGTCTTGTCCGGCGCCAGCATGTCCGAGTCGTAGTGGTCCTCGATCAGCCAGTGGCTGGCCGGGACATCCGTCATGCGGTCGGCGCCGCTGAGAATGTCGTCCCAGAAGCCGGTCGAGTCGACGGATCCGGGGAAGAGTGCCGACACACCGACGACGGCGATCGCTGGACGCTTGGAGTCGTGGTTGTGTTGCAAGAGGTGTCCTCGGTTAGCGGATTCGATCGTGATGCGGCAGCGCCGGATCAGTCGAGTGGCCGGGGCCGGTAGTTGAAGGCAGCGGCGGGAATAGCGACGCCGTAGCTTCGAAGTTGGTGGGCGCGAGTTAAGACAGCGGCGCCTTCGAGCAGGTTCTTGGCCACTTGCGAGACGGTGCGATTGATCGGGTTGGCCAGGAACGAGCCAGCGGCCCAGGCGTTGAAGGCGCCCATCGCCGGTCCGCACCAGATCTGGTAGTCGAGACGGCGGTCGATTTGGCCATCGATCGCCCATCGGCTGGATAGCCCCAGGTAACTACGAAAGGTAAGCGCCATTTTGTGGCGAGGGTCGGACTCGGCCTTGGAAACCTCTTCGGGGTCGCGATCCATCCAAAAGGCTCGAGTGGTCGCCCAGCACTCTTCGATGGTCATGCCCAGCGTCTTCTTCTCGAGTTCAACGAGTTCGTCTGGTGGGATCGAGTCGAGCGAGGGATACGAGCGGTAGAGCCGGTAGAGCTGCTTGGCCCGTGGAGCGAACATGGTGCCCCGCTGCAGCACCTGCAGCTCGACGCCGAGCTCGAACATGTCGGCCGCTGGGGCCATAGCGATGTCGGCGAGGCCGGCCTGGGCCAGCATTTCCTTGCCATCGACCGACAGCCCGGACTCGACGCATGCCTCGTTGATCGTGCCGGTCACCACGAACGAGGCGCCAAGGGCAAATGCCGACGCTACGGCCTGAGGAGTTCCGATGCCGCCGGCCGCTCCCAGGCGAATGGGCCGCTCGTAGCCGTGTGCGGCGCATATGTCGTCGCGCAGGAACTGGATGGAGGAGAACAGAGGACCAAGCGGACGGTTGTCGGTGTGGCCACCGCTGTCGCTCTCGACCGTGAAGTCTTCTGCCACCGGCAGTGTTGCGGCTAGGCGTGCTTCCTCGGCCGTGAGTTCGCCCGAGGCGACCAGACGATTCAGGAGCGACTGGGGCGCCGGGTTCATGAAGTGGGCGGCTACTTCCGGGCGCGAGATCTTGGCGAAAACCATGTTCGGCCGCTGTACGAGTCCGTCTCCATCGGTGTGTAAGCCGCTGTACGCGTAGCGGACGATTGCCGGAGTAAGCGACATGTAGGCGGCGGCGGATACCCGACGGACACCGCGCTCGAGATAGAGGTTCGCAACGGCTGCTTCCAGGGCGGGCTCGTTCGGAGAATGGATGAGGTTGCACCCCCAAGGAGCGGTGTCACCGAGGACGTTGACCAACTCGTCGACCGCTTCGCGCACCCGTTCGAAAGCCAGACCGCCGGCGCCGAAGAATCCCAGGCATCCGGCTCGGGCCGCCTCGATGACTAGTTCGGTGGTGGCGATTCCGTTGGCCATTGCACCGGTGACGTACGGGAAGCGGGTCTTGTGGGCCTCGTTGAAGCTGCGGTCGCCAAGCCATTCGGGGTAGAGAGGGGGCAGTACGGCAGTGGCTGGCCACGCTCCAGGCTCGTGTGCGCCGGTGAGGCCGCCGTCGACGCAGACCCCAGTCCGGCTGGTGGCTGGGTCGGTCACCACGGCTGCGGTCTCTCGGACTCGCTGGACAACCGTGAGGAGGTCATCGGGCGCGAACGCCGGGGCTGCGCTCGCGGCCCACCCAACGAGGGCCAATTCGTGCTCCGCCGCGAAATTCATCGGGGCAAACATACCCTGCAGTATGGCTCACGCGGCAACCGCGGACTGTCCGATCAGGAGTTGAGTCCCTGGGCCGTCCCTGTGGGAGCGGTAGCGTGGCAATCCGTCGACGCACCGTTCGGAGGTTCGCCATCGAAGCAAGGACTAAGGACGAGTACTTTCGCGTCGCCCTCCAACTGCTTGCCGACCATGGTGCGACCGGTGTGACGATCGCCAGTCTCTGCACCGCGCTCGATGTGACGAAGGGCTCGTTTTACCATCACTTCGAGAGCGGCCCAGATTTCATGCAGGCGTTCCTTGCGGACTGGGAGAGGAAGTACGCCAAGCCAGCTGTCGAGGACGCACGCGATATCGCCGACCCAGGCGAGCGATTGGACCGGCTCAAACCCCTGGTGGTCGGGCTGTACCACGAGGCTGAGAGCGCTATCCGGGCTCTTGCCAGAACGGACGACTACGCCGCCGAAGTCCAGAGCCGGGTAGACGCTGAGCGGCTTCAGGTGGTCACCGAGTCGATCGTCGCGCTGGGCATTGAAGCCGACGGGGCGAGCGACCTCGCCCACATTGCGCTGGCGATGCTGATTGGAGCGCAGCACATAGGGCGGCCCGTCGATCGCGAACAGCTGGCTCGTCAGCTCGACGTCTTCGAACGATGGCTCATCGCCGAGGCAGCGAGAGCGGCGACCATCTGATCCAGTGAACCGTCGATGTAGGTTCTTGTCATGGGGAACGACGCGCAACGCATCAGCACCGAGCCCGACCGGCTCGCTGCGGTCAACATCTCACAAGGATTTCGCGTGGGCGACCTTGTCTTCGTATCCGGGCAGGCCGCCGTCGATGACGAGGGCCAGGTCGTCGGAGTGGGAGACTTCGGTGCCCAGGCCCGACATGCTGTTGGGAATCTGAAGCGGGTTCTGGAGGCAGCGGACTCCAGCCTCGATCAAGTCATCAAGGTCACGATCTTCGTGACCGACATGTCGTACTTCGCCGAGGTCGTCGAGTTGCGGGGCGAGGTGTTCACGGCTCCGTATCCGGCCGACACGATTTGTGAGGTGCGGGCATTGGCATACCCCGACTTGATGTTCGAGATCGAGGCGATCGCCATGGTTGAGGGCCAGACCATTGATGCGTAAATGTCGGAGAGTGCGTCAATGGTTCGCCGGGTCTTGACTAGTCGAAATTGATCACTCCGACCTAGTGAATATTGATCACCCGGAGTCGTCCAAATAGAGCATGCGGGGCCCACGCCGGGCCCACATACTGACTCCGGGAGGTCCGGCATGTTGCCGCCGCTTTGCCGGTCCTCCCACAAATTTCTCAAGCACGTGGCAAAGCCGAGCTCTGACTCCGTGCGGGCGCGGAGGAGCAAGCGCCGGTCTCGTCAGCTGGTAGAGCGGGAGAACCGAGCGCCTTGTCGGACGAAGTCGTCGGAGTGGCTCTTGTGCTGCTCTTCATCCCAGGAGATCTGACGCAACAGGTCACCGATGGTGGCGTGGGATCCGTAGTCATTCCGATACCTGGAGTCCCATGGGGTCTCATCAAACTCAGGATGGTCGGCGACAAAATATGCGTATTGGCGCATGGCGTGGTCTTCGAAGTCACTATTCAGGCGATACGACCACGTCGGGCGGAGCACGTAAAGCAGCCAGGACAACTGGTAGTAAAAGACCGACAGGATCTGAGGGAAGATTCGATCGAGGAGCCATCGGCTCTTGTAACCCGCCTTCTCGCAGAACTCCTCCATGATCAGCAGGTGCCAGAACTCGTTGTCCTGTTTGTCGCGGGAGAGCACCACCCGGTCCTGGATCTTGCGGCCGAAGGCGTGGTTGCGGTGGTTTTGCGTCTGGGCGATGTGGCCAAGTGTTCCCACGCCATATAGGGAACGCGTGCGACGAGTTCGACGAATGCGAAGAACTCGAAGCTGCGACCATGGGGGAAGACTTTGTCTGCTGTCCAGAAAAGCAGCCGAGCCGGCATTCCATAGGTATACGACGGAACACCGAGGACCCTCTGTTGATGGTGACGTAGCTCGGCCGGCGAAAGCGGGGTAGTGAAACAAGACTCGTAGGGGTCAGGTCGTCGGGGCCTGTCCGAGGGAGGTTCGGGAGTCGGGGTCATGGAGAGCGTGCCTCTTTCGAATGGTCAGTCTTTCAAATATGAGTGCTGGACTTGCGGGCGTTCGTTGCGTCCAAGACCAGGGCGTATGCCCGGAGCGGTCACCGGCCAGAGGCGGTGATCCGTTCTTCCACGACAAGACTGACGGTGACCGTGATGGTCTTGTCGAGCTCGTCGCTGAGTTGGTCGGCGAGGTCCTCGACGGAGGGCACACCGTCGGAGGGGCCGACGATGACGGCGGTCACGAAGTTGCCTTCGATTCGAGTGCTCACGAGCCGGTGTTGGGCATCATCGGCGAGCCAGTCGTCGAGGGTGCTCTCGACGGTGGACTGCTGGAACGTGTCCGCAGTGATCTGGGCACCGTTGAGAAGGAGTGCTCCGAATATCAGGACGGCGGCGGTGCAGGTGACGCCGACGGCCGTTCGGACGCGATGTTGGTTCTCTGCGGCCCGGGTGATCGGTGAGAATGAAGGTGAGGCCCCCGACGGAAAGAATGGTGATCATGTTCGTCGCAAAAAGGAGGAGGGCGCCGTTTCCCGCAGTCCAGTCAGCCTGTGAGTACGAGATGCCGACGACGGCAAGCGGCGGAACGAGCGAGATGGCGATGGCCACACCGGGTAGCGCGTCCGAGACATCTGGTCTTGTCGTACAGCGCTTGGCGGGCATCGACTGATTTCGGCCGATCACGCAACCACGTCCCGACAAGCTCGGTGGTTCCGCCGTAGGTGGCTGGGCCGGTTGTGCGGGCATCAAGCGACACAACCAACATGAGGACTGACACCAAGGTCGACCAGATCGCACCGATTGCGACAACGGTTCCGAAGACGGCCGCCGCCTGGTGGCTCAGAACAAAGCCGATCGCGGCGAACAAGCCGAACAACGTGAGCTGCCCGGTTTCGACTGACGAGGTTCGAAGCATGCCGTACACGCCGTGGGCTGCGTAGCCGAGCAGGGTCAGTCCAATGACCCGGCCAAGGAATACGGTCGAGCGGTCCGGATTAAGCAGCAGCAGGGCGCCGACCCCCGCAGTTGCGACCGAGGTCGCGAAACTCAACCAGTCCCGAGGCCTCGATTGCCCCCAGGCCCGGAGTGCAGTGGCAGCCAGCCAGACAAGCGCCAGCCCAATGAGGCGAGCGACGATCTGATCGGTGCGATCGGGCCAGGTCAGTAGAGCGAGTCCAACAGTGATGCCGGCGATAGCGCGGAGGACGGCCGGGCTGGTGACGAGCTGTCGGTCGAGACGGACGAGACGTAGCTGTGTCGCTTCGCTCGTATCGATCAGCTCGTCGTTGTTGGTGATCGACTCGGGTGCTTCGTTCAATGATCGTCTTTTCGTGGTGGTTCGCCACCCATCCTCACTCGGACATCCTCCCAAGCAGTTCTTGCTTGGTCTGCTCGGATCGTCAGCGGTACGGTTCCCCCGGTCAACCTGAGCCGAAGGCCAACATGAGCGTGAGGAAGGTCAACCATGAGCTGGGACTTTCCTGAAGACCGGGAGTTGAAGCGCCGGTATCTGTTGGACGCAGTCGATTCGGTGCGGCAAACGGTTTTGGCCGGAGTCGAGCAGGGCGAAGACGAGTACGCGCTGCCCGCCGATTCATTCGAGGCGCTTTATGACGCAGGACTGTTCTGGTTGAAGTTGCCGACGGCCCTGGGTGGGGCCGAAGCCGACCCGCTTATCCAGATTGAAGTAATTGCAGCGCTGGCTCAGATCGATGCTGCTGCTGCCTGGTCGGTGATGATTGGCTCGCAGTCAACGGGCTTGCCCGCTGCATGGCTGCCCGACGACGCCCTCAACGTGGTTTTCGGAGACTCGCGAACCCCGGTCGCTGCCGGGTCCTTGATGCCCTCAGGCACTGCCGATCGGGTCGCCGGTGGGTATCGAGTCACTGGCCGCTGGTCGTTTGCCAGCGGCATCCAGCACTGCGAGTGGGTCAATGCAACCGTTCGCTTCGAGGACGATCCAGACGGTGGCTTGCCGTCGTTCCGGCGGGTTGTCGTTCCGACCGCCGAAGTCGAGATCCACAACAACTGGGACGCCGTTGGTCTGAAGGGCTCCGGGAGTTGCGACTTCTCGATCCACGATCAGTTCGTTCCGGAGTCGTTCTCCTGGGGGTTCACCGATCCGCCTCGGCGCGGAGGTTCCCTCTACCTGTTGGGGCTCCCGGGTTATGTGGCGTACGAGCACGCGGCGTTGGCGCTTGGTATTGCCAGGGGAGCGCTCGACACGGTGGTCGATAGAGCTGCGGGTAAGGCCCGAGGGTTCGAGGGTTCGGTTGTCGGCGACCGGCCCGCCTTTCAGCGAGATCTCGGCCGAATGGATATGCAACTCGGAGCAGTACGGGCCATGACGTTCGAGGTGTTCGAGGCCGTCTGGTCCGGCCTAGGCCCGGGTGTGGGTCCGAAGCCGCATCAGCAGGCCAGGATGCGGAGCGCTGCGTCGCTGGCCACTGAAGTTGGGTTGGACGTTGTGGGCAGGCTGTTCCGCTACTCAGGTGGGGAAGCTGTGTATGCGTCGAGTGAGATCCAGCGTCGCTGGCGCGACCTGAGCACCGCTGGACAGCACTTTCTGGTCAGCGAAAGTTCGTATGAGAACCACGGCAAGTTTCTGCTGGGGAGACCTGATGCCAAACCGTTCGGGTGAGCAGTGATGGCATGACCGCTTAGCCGGGGTAGAGCTCGAGATATTTTGTGGCAACGGCCTCGCCGCGTTCCTGGCAGAAGTGTCCGCCGTCGAACACCTCGAGCACCGGCGGGCAGTCCTTGATCCACCCAGCCACCATCTGCATGGCCCGCAGGGTCAGGATCTTGTCGTGGACGCCGCAGGCAACCAGGGCATCGCCCGCCCATTCGTTCTGCCACCACGCAATAGCGCGGCGGGCCGTGTCACCGCCAGGCTCGTCTGGCGAGGTGGGAACGAGCTGCGGGAAGCTTCGTGGCCCGGCTTTGCTCCGCTGGTTGGGAAACGGCGCTCGGTAGGCGTCAAGGACCTCGTTCGGCATGGTGGAGTCAATAAACTGAATCGCTTCGCCGATGTCCATGTCGGGACGGTCGGCGGCCCATTGCTCCCACGTGCGGAACGCCGGAGAAAGGGGCATCTCGCCCGTCACCAACATGGTGTTCATGGCAATGACCCCGGTGATGCGATCGCCGAGATCAAGCGGGAGGGTCAGTCCGAGAATGCCGCCCCAGTCCTGGCACACAATGGTGATATTTCGCAGATCGAGTTGCTCGACCAGGCGCAGCAGGCTGCCGCGGTGGAAGTCGAAGTTGTAGACATCATCGGTGGGCTTGTCCGAGCGCCCGAACCCGAAGAGGTCCGGTGCGATCACCCGACCGCCGGAGTTGACAAAGATCGGCAACATCTTGCGGTAGAGGTAGCTCCACGTTGGTTCGCCATGAAGGCACAAGTAGGTGCGTGCTGCGTCAGCCGGGCCTTCGTCGAGGAAGTGCATCCGTAAGCCGTCGTACCCGGCGAGATCGTCGACGTAGTTCGGAGCGTACGGAAAGTCGACGAGGTCATCGAAACGTTCGTCGGGTGTGCGATACACCTCGGTCATGGCGGGTCACTCCTCGGGGCTGCGGCAGCGATGAGTGAGAGCTGCCTCCATCGAGGCTAAGCGGTAAGGTCCGGCAGTGACGACCACAGCCGATGCAACCCCGAGTAGCCGGTCGTCTATCGGGTTGGCAGGCGCTTTTGGGGCCATGATCGGCTGGGGCGCCTCTGGCGTGTTGGCCAAGGCGATTGACCTGGACAGCCTCGTGGTCGTGGCGTATCGCTTTTGGACGAGCACCATCATCTTCTTCGCCTTCCTCGCTCTCAGAGGTCGGCCGATGTCGATGCGCAAGTTCAAACGTGCGCTGCCGGGCGGTATCGGCCTGGCGCTCGACGTTGCCTTCTTCTTCACGGCAATCAAGTTGACCGCCGTCGCCAATGCAACCGTCATCGTTTCGATGCAACCGGTTGTGATGCTCTACCTCAGCACGAAGATGCTGGGGGAGAAGGTGTCGAAGGCCCAAGTCGTGTGGTCTGGAGTTGCCCTCGTCGGCGTCGTCGTCCTTCTGTTCGGTTCGTCGGGGCTTCCCGAAGCGAACTGGCGTGGTGATCTGCTTGCGGCGGCCGCAATCCTGGCGTGGACGGCATACCTCTACTATTCCAAAACCACCCAGGACGTTCTCGACCCGGTCGAGTACACGGCGGCGACCGGACTGGTTGCCGCCGCCATCAATACACCCCTGATCTTCGTCTTCGGGCAGACGATGGAACTTCCTTCCAGGGCCGATCTCGGCTTTCTGGCGCTCATGGTGTTCGGCTCCGGCCTGGCGGCCCATCTGCTAATGAACTGGTCGTTGACCAAAATCCCGATCTGGGTTGGTTCCGTCATGTCGCTCATGATTCCGGCGGGTGCGACGCTGATGGCGTGGTTCTTTCTCGACGAGAGCATCACCTTGTTGCAGAGCGCTGGCATAGGGCTCACGCTGCTCGCGCTCGCCGCTATTGCCCTCAACAACACGAGCGCTCGTAACAAAGCTGACGCCCTGAACGGCGTGGAGGCATGAGTCCCTCAATTAGCACGACGCATTGACAAATACGACTAAGTCTAACTCTTGACTGAGTCTGGAATTTCTGCTTGGCTAAGCCCTTGTGACCGACCCCCAGGAGCCACAGGCTCTCGATCAAGTATCGATCGAGGACGAAAGCTTCGAGCAACAGCTGAGAAGTTGCGGGCTACAGGTCACCGCGCAGCGTCTTGCGATCATGCAGGCCGTCACCAACGGTCCGCACGCCACAGCCGAAGAGCTTACTGAGGTCGTGCGCTCCAAGATCGGTTCGATCTCTCGGCAGGCGGTCTATGACACGCTCGGCGCCCTCGCTGACAAACGACTGATCCGTCGCATCCAGCCCACCGGTTCGCCCGCCCGCTACGAAGACCGCGTTGGTGACAACCACCATCATCTGGTCTGTCGAGGTTGTGGCCTGATCTTTGACATCGACTGTGCTGTCGGCTCGACGCCGTGTCTCGATGCTGGGGAAGACCACGGCTTCGAGATCGACGAGGCCGAGGTTGTCTACTGGGGCCGATGTCCCGACTGTCAACGTGGACCCCCGCTCTAACACTGAGCCCGGATGACCGAGCTGAGCCCGTTCTTACCGAAATACTCTCGAACCCAATGAAACCAACCCGCAGGAGCGAAAGAGAAATATGACCGACGAAGCAAAGTGCCCGGTGCTGCACAACGACCATTCGGCTCGTGGAAGCCAGGCCAACCAGCATTGGTGGCCGAACCAACTGAACCTGAACGTTCTTCACCAGGGCGCGGCTAAGTCCGACCCGATGGGTGATGACTTCGACTACGCCGCAGAGTTCGCCACGCTTGATCTGGCCGCAGTAAAGGCCGACCTCACTGCCGTGATGACAGATTCGAAGGACTGGTGGCCTGCTGACTACGGCCACTACGGCCCGCTCTTCATCCGGATGAGCTGGCACGTCGCCGGTACCTACCGCACCCGCGATGGTCGCGGTGGTGCCGCTACAGGCAACCAGCGGTTCGCTCCGTTGAACAGCTGGCCTGACAATGGCAACCTTGACAAGGCGCGAGCCCTGATCGAGCCCATCAAGAAGAAGTACGGCCGGAAGCTCTCATGGGCCGACCTCATGGTCCTTACCGGCAACGTTGCCCTCGAGTCGATGGGCTTCAAGACGTTTGGTTTCGCCGGTGGCCGCGAAGATGTTTGGGCACCCGAGGAGGACATCTACTGGGGCCCCGAGAACGTGTGGCTCGACGATCAGCGCTACAGCGGCGATCGCCAGCTCGAGGAGCCGCTCGGCGCCGTTCAGATGGGTCTCATCTATGTGAACCCCGAGGGTCCCAACGGCAACCCGGACCCAATCGGGTCTGGTGCCGACATCCGCGAGACATTCAGTCGGATGGCCATGAACGACGAAGAGACCGTGGCGCTCGTCGTCGGCGGCCACGCCTTCGGCAAGATGCATGGCGCCGGACCTGAGGACGCAATGGGCCCCGAGCCCGAGGGTGCCCCGATGGAGCAGCAGCTCCTCGGCTGGAAGAACGACTTCGGCTCAGGCATGGGTGTGCACACCACCACCAGCGGGTTCGAAGGAGCGTGGAACTCCACGCCCACCCAGTGGGACAACAATTATCTCGAGACGCTGATGGACAACGATTGGGAGCTCACTGAGAGCCCGGCCGGTCACAAACAGTGGACGGCTCCCGCTCTTGCCGGGACGGTGCCCGACGCACACGATGCGAGCATCACGCACGCACCGATGATGAGCACCGCAGATATGGCCATGAAGTTGGACCCGATCTACGGTCCGATCTCGCAGCGATTCCGCGACAACCCCGAGCAGCTTGACGACGCGTTCGCCCGCGCTTGGTACAAGCTCACCCATCGCGACATGGGCCCGGCCGTGCTCTCCCTAGGCGCCGAGGTTCCTTCCGAGGAACTGCTCTGGCAGGATCCGATCCCTGCTGGGACGGCTCTTAGCGATGCCGACGCAGCGACCGTGAAAGCCGCCATCATGGCGACCGATCTCACGATCACCGAGCTGGTCGAGACTGCATGGGCCTCGGCCTCCACCTACCGCCAGAGCGACAAGCGTGGCGGCGCCAACGGTGGCCGTCTTCGTCTCGCCCCACAGAACGCTTGGGAGGCAAACAAGCCCGCCCAACTCACTCGAGTTCTCGCTGCACTCGAGGGCGTCCAGTCGAGCGCCGGGGTGTCGGTTTCTATGGCCGACCTCATCGTTCTCGGTGGCGCAGCAGCAGTCGAAGCTGCGGCCAAAGCTGCAGGTCATGACGCAACGGTTTCGGTCAGCACCGGGCGTGGCGATGCCACCCAAGAGCAGACCGACGTTGAGTCCTTCGCATGGCTCGAGCCTCAGAACGACGGCTTCCGGAACTTCCTGGGCAAGGGCAGCAGTCACGTTGCCGAGCACATCCTCGTCGATCGAGCTCAACTGCTCGATCTTGGTGCGCCGGACATGGCGGTACTGGTTGGTGGCTTGCGGGTCCTCGGTGTCAGCAATGACGGCCACGGTGTCTTCACCGACCGGGTGGGCACGCTGAGCAACGACTTCTTCGTGAACCTGATGGATCAGGCCACGGTGTGGTCTGGAGCTTCCGGCGCCGAAGACGTGTTCGAAGGGAAGGATCGTGCCAGCGGCACCGTCAAGTGGACGGGAACCCGCAACGATCTTGTGTTCGGCTCGAACTCGATCCTGCGTGCGATCACTGACGTGTACGCCGCCGACGACGCCGAGGCGAAGTTCGTCAATGACTTCTGCGCAGCGTTCGCAAAGGTTATGGACAGCGATCGCTTCGATCTCGCCTAATCCTTCCGGTCACCGTCATTCATGACGGCAAGACCTCACCGTCGCCCCGTCGGACGCGTTCCGGCGGGGCGATTGCGCGTTCCGACGTAGGAGTCGGGCGGAGGGCGTGGTTTAGTATCGGCTATGTCGACCGAGCGAGATGAACGACCCTCCTCCACTCCAGGGTGGCAGCATGCGGCCGAGCCCCATCGTGGCTCGGTGGCGGGGAGGCTGAGTTGGTTGCGCGCCGGCGTGCTGGGCGCCAACGACGGAGTCATCTCCACTGCCGGGTTGGTCATCGGCGTTGCCGCTGCGACCACGTCGACGTCAGCCATTGCCACTGCCGGCGTCGCCGGCCTAACCGCCGGTGCCGTGTCGATGGCATTGGGCGAATATGTTTCGGTGAGTACGCAACGGGACACCGAAGAAGCGCTCGTCGAGAGGGAGCGGCTCGAACTCGAGCAATTTCCTGAGGCCGAGCACGCCGAGCTGGTGGAGATGCTGGGCGATCAAGGGCTGACGCCGGCCACATCGCTTGTGGTCGCCGACGAGCTCAGCGGGGCCGACGCGCTCCGTGCTCATCTGGCCATCGAGCTGGGAATCAATCAGAGGGAAATCGCTGCACCGTGGTCGGCCGCCATCTCCTCGGCCGTGGCCTTCACAGCGGGCGCCGCCGTTCCTCTGTTGGCGATCCTTCTGTCGCCATCGTCGACACGAATTCTCATCACGTTCATAGCCGTGCTGGCTGGCCTCGCCGTGACGGGTGGGGTCAGCGCCCACCTCGGCCATGCGCCTAAACGGCCCGCCATCGGCCGCCTTGTCTCCGGTGGTGCTGCCGCCATGGCGGTTACGTACGCCATCGGCCAGATTCTCGGCACCGCGGTCGCCTGACTTAGGCAAGAACGGGCAGGTCGTAAGCAGCGAACACCAGACTGGCCCTATGCGTGCAGTCAAGAACACTCCGAACGGCGTTGCTGTTGACATCTCGGCTCGCCACGACAACTCAGCGCCGCGCGGCTGAAAGACTCGGCTTGTCGGTCGGACTGAGTGGAAAGTACGACGTGTTCTTCGATGCTGCAGGGAACAACGCCTCGCTGGCCGAAGCTTTCCGAGTCGCTGCCGATCGAGCGGCCGGAGCCAGAAAGGTGGTTGTCGAGCCCAATTCGTGGCCGCTAGAACTTGCCTTGGTTGACGAGCATCTCGCCACGAGGAAGGGGTTCCATGTTGTGACCACTACGCCCGTCGTTTGAACTGTTCGACCAGAACTCTGGCCAGAGCTTGCGAGACAGCTGGAGCGTCGTCACCGAAGAAGCTCATCGGACGCGACGAGTCTCATAGGCCCACATCGCGATCTCTACTCGGTTGCGGGCACCAAGCTTGTTCATGAGGCTGGCTAGATGGGTCTTCACCGTGCTGAGGCTGATGTTGAGCTCGTCGGCAATCTCGTAGTTGGTGAGGCCTCGGGCAACGGTCAGCAGCACCTCTTCTTCTCGCAGCGTCAGAGGCCCGATGGGTTGCACGGGGGTCGCCCCTGTTGGCACATCAGCGAAGGCCTCCAACAGTCGGGCCGTGATGCTGGGAGCGATGAGAGCATCCCCGGCCGCTGCGGCTTTGATGGCCTGCATCAACAAATCGGCACCGGCGTCCTTCAGGAGGAAGCCGCGGGCTCCCGCCTTCAATGCTCCGTGTACATACTCGTCGAGATCAAACGTGGTGATGACGACAACGGCCAGGGGGTCAGCGACCTCGGCCCCGGCCAGTAGCCGGGTGGCTTCGATGCCGTCGAGTTC
Source organism: Acidimicrobiales bacterium (assembly GCA_047638695.1). Taxonomy (GTDB): domain Bacteria; phylum Actinomycetota; class Acidimicrobiia; order Acidimicrobiales; family SZUA-35; genus JAHECQ01. The sequence continues at coordinate 23,747 of JBLINY010000021.1, forward strand.
GGGCATGCGAATGTCGAACAGGCACACGTCGGGGCGAAGGTGTCGGGCGAGGGTGACGGCTTCGCGCCCATCGGCGGCCTGACCGACTACTTCGATGCCGTCTTGAGCATCGAGAATCATGCTGAGACCAGTACGGACCAGATCCTGATCGTCGGCGACCAGAACACGAATCATGAGACGGTCATGCTTCTGGGCAAGACCACCGAGACCTGCCAGCCGCCGTCGGCTACCGGGCCGGCGCTGAAGGAGCCACCCAGCAGCTTGGCCCGTTCCGACATGCCCATCAGGCCGTACCGGAGGTTCGAGCCGGAGCCTCCATCGGAGCCAGGCCCCGATCCAGTCGGATACGACGGTTGGGGTGCTCCGTCGTTTCGAACCGTCACCTGCACGCAGTCCTCCAAGCCGATGACCTGTACATCAACTCGGGTAGCACCTCGACCGTGACGTACGGCGTTGGTCACCGACTCCTGGGTAATCCGATACACGGCACGATCGACAATCGGTTCGAGCGAAGCGAGCTGACCCGAACAATGGACCTCGACGAGCAACCCATCGGATGCAGCCTGGGCTAGGCGCTGAAGATCGGCCACGCCCTGTTGGGGCGCCAGTTCGGCATCGTCACTTTGTCGAAGGGCACCCACCATGGTCCGCATCTCGGTCAGGGTTCGCGATGCCGCTTCTTCGATCACAGCCAGGATCTCGATAGCCGCTTCCGGCCGGCTAGGAGCGATGGCTTGGGCGGCCTGAGCTTGTACTGCGATGGCCGAAACATGATGGGCCACCGTGTCGTGGAGCTCTCGGGCCAACTCTTCCCGTTCCCGCAATCTGATCTCTTCGGCTGCCCGATCCCGGGCTACACCTCGATAGCGCACCATGAGCCCGAAGAGCGCCGGAAGGAGCGGCACGATGAAGCCGCCGATGGCATCGCCGACGGTGCCAGGATCGGTGATGGTGCCGATCGCCCAGGCCGACACCATGACCATGGTGCCGGTCGCTGCGTGACGACCAGAACCCCAGCGGAACAGGGCATACGGAAACAGCAAGACGATGGCCGTGGTGTAGAGGCCCAATGGGGCCTTGTCGACAGCCGCACCGAGAAGGCTCAGCGCGTTGACGGCGCCGAAGGCGGCGGCGGTGGTGGTGGCGAGCGGGTGGATTCGGCGCCACAACACTGCGGGTGCCAACCCAAGGCAGACGACCAGCTCGATGAGCGGCAGTCTCAGGTTGCTTCGAAGCGCAGTTTCGACGATCGCTGAGACGACGATGGCGCCCAGCAGGATCAGGTCGCGGCGATTACGAGGCGGTGGGTCGGCCACCGCGGGTTCGGCCAGGAATTCTTGAACTGCGGTCGTCACCACTCTCTAGTCATCACGCTCTAGTCACCACTCTGTTGTCTGCATGGCACCAGGGTAGAGAACCACGAAGACGAGGGGATCGGCCAAAAGGATGAGGCCCGACTCGGCTATTCGGCCGGGACGGAACCAGCCGTTGGCCCGATGACCATTAGGTCGCTGATTGCGACGCTGTTCGGGTCGCCAACGAGGGACGGCAAAGACTTCCGCAACAGGCAGAGAGAGAGCAGAACGATGGCATCGAGGTTGTACCGAATGGGCCGATTCTCGGCTTCTCGACCCTGGACCGTGATCGGGGCGTGGGTGGCCACGGCGCTGATTGTGATCACGGCTTCGGGGCTGTGGGGTCGCGAGTTGGAGGACTCCTTCGGTGTCCCCGGGCTCGACTCGCAGCAGGCTGTCGAGTTGCTGTCGGCTGGGCAGTCCGACCGGGCAGGCCTGACAGCGCATGTTGTGGCTACCCCGCTGGAGGTCGACGTTCGCTTCGCGGAGTCCGCCGGGTCGGAGCAAGCGTTGGTCGAACTACGCAAAGACTTGGTTGCTCTCCCCAACGTGCTGGGGGCCAGCGACATGGCGGTCTCTGCCGACGGCACGGTTGCGCTGGTGACGCTGCAATATCCGGTGATCGAATCCCTGGACAAGGGGGATCTCGAGAATCTGAAGGTGGCTGTCGAAGCGGCTCGGGTCGGCGCTCCGCTCCAGATCGAGGCCGGGGGAGACCTCTTCTTCAGTTTCGAGGAACCTGAGAGCGGTACGGCCGAGTTGATCGGCCTGGGCGCCGCCGTCGTCATTCTGTTGCTGGCCTTCGGGTCGCTGACCGCGATGGGTCTACCGATCGGGCTGGCTCTGTTCGTTCTGGTGTTAGGGGTCATGGCGATGCCGCTGGTCACCTATCTGATCGACATTCCAAGCTGGGCGCCGCAGATGGGCAGCATGATTGGCCTCGGTGTCGGAATCGACTACGCGTTGTTTCTGGTCACCCGGCATCGGGAGTTCTTGGGACGAGGGATGACCGTGGTGGAAGCGGCGGGACGAGCAGTGGCGACGGCCGGCCAGGCCGTCATCTTCGCCGGGGGCACCGTTGTAATCGCCATCCTCGGCCTGGCCGTAGCCGGTGTGCCGTTCATGACCGCCGCCGGTGTGGCCACTTCGCTGATTGTGCTGATCATGGTGGTCGCATCCATCACGCTTTTGCCAGCCTTCCTCGGCATCAGTGGCCATTGGATCAATCGTCTCGGGATTCACACCCGGCACGGGCTGTCAGCCAGCTCAACAACCAGCCCCGGATGGACGCGCTGGGGGCGCCACGTCTCCCGCCATGCCTGGCTGTATGCCGTTGGCGTCACGCTATTGCTTCTGGCGATGTCAGCGCCTGTCCTGGCGTTGCAGCTCGGCTTCCCCGATGAAGGCACCCTGCCCGAGAGCCGGACCGAGCGTCGGGCCTATGACCTCGTCGCCGACGGGTTTGGGCCTGGGGTCAACGGTCCCTTGGTCATCGCCGTCGACATCAGCCGCGATAGCGCGGTCGTCGCTCCGCTGGCGGCTGCCATCGCCGCCGATCCCGGCATCGTTGTCGTTGCTTCCCCCGAGGTCGATCCCACTGGCGGAGTCGCCACCATCGTGGCTTTCCCTGCCACCGAGCCACAGGACGATGCCACCTTTGCGACCGTCGAGCGCCTCCGGACCGACGTCTTTCCCACGGTTCTCGAGCAGAGCCCGGCGACGGCTCACGTCGGCGGTCAGACAGCAAGCTTCGGTGACGTCGCCAACCGCGTCTCCGATCGTCTTCCGTACTTCATCACCGCGGTGGTCGTCCTGTCGTTCCTGCTGCTGATGCCGGTCTTTCGCTCGGTCTTGGTGCCGTTGAAGGCAGCGTTGTTGAACCTGTTGAGCATCGGTGCCGCCTACGGGGTCCTGGTGATGGTGTTTCAGTGGGGCTGGGGCAAGGAACTCATCGGCCTGCAGACCACGGTGCCCATCGTGTCCTTCATCCCGATGTTCATGTTCGCGGTGCTCTTCGGGCTATCGATGGACTACGAGGTGTTCCTGCTGTCGCGGGTTCGGGAGGAATATCTCCAGACGGGCGACAACGATCAGTCGGTGATCAGCGGTATTGCCTCGACGGCCAGGGTCATCACGTCGGCGGCCATGATCATGATCTCGGTGTTCGGTGGTTTCGTGCTCGGATCAGATCCGATCCTGAAAATGATGGGCCTCGGGCTGGCCACAGCCATCCTCGTTGACGCCACAATCGTTCGGTTGGTGCTGGTGCCGGCAACAATGAAACTGATGGGTGACGCCAATTGGTGGTTGCCGGGATGGTTGGATCGGCTATTGCCCACCATCGATATCGAGGGCGAAGCCGGACTGCCGGCACCCGAGTACGCAGTCACGAGCGACCCAGCGAACACAATCGTGCTCGAGACTGTTGCGCCATGAGCGTGTGGTGGTGGTTGCGCAGCCGGCAGAGCTAGAGCCCGCCGGCGTTGATCACTCGCTCGAGAAACTCGCGGGTGCGGGGTTCCTGGGGGTCTCGGAAAATCTGGTCGGGTGAACCCTGCTCAAGAATGCGTCCTCGGTCGAGGAAACACACACGGTCGCTGATCTCGCGGCAGAAGGCCATCTCGTGGGTCGCGAACAGCATCGTCAAGCCGTCGGCCTTCAGGTTGCGTACGACGTCGAGCACCTCGCCGACCAGTTCGGGGTCGAGAGCCGATGTGATTTCGTCGAGCAACATCACCTCTGGGCTCATGGCTAGAGATCGGGCGATGGCCACCCGTTGCTGTTGGCCGCCCGACAGCTGGTCCGGGTAGGCATCAACCCGGTCGGCAAGGCCGAGCCGAGTGAGTATCTCGACCGCGGCTTCGTCGGCGGCGCTCTTGTCGAGTCCCAGGACTTTGCGTGGAGCGATCGAAACGTTCTTCAGAACGCTCATGTGTGGGAAGAGATTGAAGCTTTGGAACACCATCCCGATCCGTCGCCTGATCGGGTCGGGACCGAGGCCAGGTTCGGCGATGTCAACACCGTCGAAGAAGATCTCGCCATCATCGACGGGTTCGAGCAGGTTGGTGCACCGAAGCAAGGTGGACTTTCCTGACCCGGAGGCGCCGATCAGAGTGATTACCTCACCCTCGGCCACATCGAGGTCGATGCCGTCGAGCACAGTATTGGCGCCGAATGACTTGCGGATTCCGCGGAGCGAAAGCAACGGCTCGGTCATGAGATGGCCGTGGCTCCGGTACGACGTCGTTCGCGGTTGAGGAGGTAGTCGGCGAGCCGGGTGCACGGAATCGTGACCGCGAGAAAGATCACGGCGGCGGCGACATAGGGCGTGAAGTTTGCGAACCTCGATTTGTCGAGCCCGGCTTGACGAAGAATCTCGACGGGGCCGATCACGCTGATGAGCGCTACATCTTTCTGCAGCGAGACCAGGCTGTTCATCATCGGGGGGACGATGCGGCGAAGCGCCTGGGGGAGAACGACGTTGGTCATCGTCTGGCGGCTGCTCATGCCGAGCGAACGAGCGGCAGCACGCTGGCTCTCATGCACTCCTTCGATGCCAGCTCGAATTTCCTCCGACACATAGGCCGAATACGACAGGACAAGTGCAGCAGTACCCCAGATGAGCGGATTGCTCCAAGCCCGGGAGTCGAAGAGCCCGGGTACACCAAATCCGATGAGGAAGATGGTGAGGATGACGGGTACACCACGGAACACGTCGGTGTAGATCACTGCAGCGGCCCGCAGCGGGAAGAGGGCGGGGGACCGAGTATTGCGAGTGACAGCGACGGCGAGTGACAGGGCGAATATCAGCGGCACGGACCATACGAAGATCTGTACGTCTAGCCAGAACGCGCTGAGCAACCGCGGGAATGAGTCAGCGAAGATCTCACCGTCGAAGAACGATGTGCGAACTCGGTCCCATCGGGGTAGCCGCGGGACGAGGATGGCGATGCAAGCAACGACGATCGTTGTGCTCACGCCCGCGATGATAAGGCTGCGGATCCGCTGGTGTTGTTCGTACTCGTCTCGCCGTGTGCGGCGGCCGGCCTGTTGTGTCACCGCTTACAAGTTACGCCCGGAGTCTTGCCCCGGGCGTAACTGGCCGGATCATTCGGTGATGACGGGAGCGCCGGTGTTGTCGGCGAGCCACTGCGACTGGATGGTGGCCAGAGTGCCGTCGTCGCTGATCTGCTCGATGGCGTTGTTCACACAGGAGGTGAGTGGACTGTCCTTTTCGAGCACCATGCCGAATTGGTCGGTGGTGCCGCCCGTCTCGGCCGGGAACTGTCCGATCACGGAACTGCCCTCGATCTCGACGGCTGACACGAACAGTGCGGTCGGGAGGTCGAACACGGCTGCATCGATCTGATTCGCTTCAAGTGCGGCCTTGGCGGCGACGTTGTCGTCGTAGACGAACGGCTCGGCGTCAGGCTGAATGACGTTGATAATGAAATCAAGGCTGGTGGTGCCGGCCTGGGCGCCGAATTTGACGGTCTTGAGATCAGCGATCGAGGTTGCGCCTTCAGCGGCCGAGCCGGCGAGGGCAACGATGGCCTGGTTCGAGGTGTAGTACGGCAGCGAGAAGTCGATGGTCTCCTTGCGTTCATCGGTAATGGAGAACTGCTGCAGGTTGACGTCGAAGTCCTTCGGTCCGGGCTGTATGGCGGCGTCGAAGTCGGTCCGGACCCACGCGACGGCGTCAGCCTGGAAACCCATGGCCTCGGCAACGGCATAGGCCACGGCAGATTCGAAGCCCTCGCCCGACTCCGGCGCGTCATCGATAACCCAAGGGAAGAAAGCCGGGTTGCCGGTGGCCACGGTGAAGACCCCGTCCTCGATTGTGGCCGAGCAATCGACGGCGGAGTCGCTCGCAGCAGCATCAGCGTCGGTGTCGGCTTCAGTCGTAGCAGGATCACTGTCGCTGCCACAGGCAGCTAGGAGAAGGGAGCTGGCGATGAATACAGGGAAAAGTCTCTTGATTCTGTCATGCATGTTGTGCTCCTAGGATGTGGGCTGCGACTGCCCGAACTCTATGCTTCCGCGCCCGGGTTCGTATACCAGACGCAAGGCAGGACGGGCCTGGCTCGACCGATATTCCATTCCCTTTTTCTTCAACGCAACGTTGGACTATCCCATGTCGTGCCAACCGACCTGTCACGGTCCCGGCAATTCGGCCAAGTATCCGACTATCTCCTACGCCGAAAGCCAGGCCGTCGTTCAAGGCAAGTGCTAGTGAGCGCGCTAGATCGTAGCGAGGTGCGTTGGGAGGCCTCGAACGCCAGGCCGGGTTCGAAAGATCGTGCCGCCCTTTGCCTCGTCCTCCAGATTGTCGGCGGTGACGATGTACATGTCAGCCATCTCCGGGCCACCGAACGCCACGCTGGTCACTGCCTTCGCCGGAACCGGAATTGCGTCGAGTTCCTCGCCCGTGGGAGCGATCTTCACCACGCGACGGCCGCCAACATGGGCAATCCATAGGTTGCCGTCGACGTCGATACACATGCCATCGGGGATACCGCGCTCGAAGCTGGCTTGGCCGATGAGCCTCCGGTTCGAGACTGAACCATCAGCGGCGAGGTCGTGAGTTATGACGCCTTTCGCCGTGCTGTCGACATGGAAGAGGGTGGTGCCGTCGGGAGAGAGCCCGATGCCGTTGCTCACTTCTATGCCCCCGTACAGCTCGTCGACTGATCCGTCGAGGTTGATGCGATAGCACTCGCCAGGAATCTTGTCGGCTCGAAGGTCATCGAGGTTCGAACGGATGGCACCCACATAAAGACGACCCGCTTGATCGGTCTGACAGTCGTTGAACGAAGTTACGCCGTCGCGCTCGAGCAGAACGCGCATGTCGCCGTCGAGCCAATGAGCCACCGTCGAACCGGTCATCACGAAGCCGCCAGTCGTGTGTAGTGCCAGACCTCCCACCATCTTTCGTTCTGGCACCAAGGTCTCAATCACACCGTCGGGTGAACGGCGGAAGACACCTCCACCGATCACATCAGAAAAGTAGAGGTTGTCCTCGGAGTCAGTCCTTGGTCCCTCAACCAGGCCGTAGCCCCAAGCGATCGCCGTCAACTCTCCTTGATTTGCCATGTTTTCCCCGTTCGTTGGTCCCGAGTCCAACCTACACATGCAGTAGAACCTGAACCATGACGGACTATCGCCATCTTCAGGTTCAGACCACCAATGGATGCTGTCGTATCACGCTCGACCGGCCCGAACGTCTGAACGCTCTGAACATTCGAATCGGGATCGAGTTGCTCGACGCTCTGGATGAAGTTGAACGCGATGCCGATGTTCGCGTCGTCGTGCTCACCGGAGCGGGGCGGGCCTTTTGCGCCGGCGACGATCTGACCGGCATGGCCGACGCTGAAACGCCATACAGGCCGCTTCCTGATCCGATTGCGCAATACGTTCGGGGGGAGGGGCGCTGGCCTATTGTTGTGCAACGCCTGCGAGAGCTTTCGAAGCCCGTGATTGGCCGCATCAATGGCCATGCTCACGGCGCGGGGTTCAACCTGGCCTTGGCCTGCGACATGCGGGTGATGGCCGAATCGGCGACGCTGGCGGTCCCGTTCGTCCGGCGAGGTCTGGCTACCGGCACCAGCCTGCTTCAGCAGTTCGTCGGGATCGGCAAGACCCTGGAATGGACAATGCGCGGAGCCACCCTGACCGCGGCCGAGGCTGAACGGTGGGGTCTGGTTTCCCTCGTGGTGGCAGACGATGCTCTCGACTCGGCAACCGATGATCTTGTTGCAGAACTTTCCGCCGGACCAACGGCAGTGATTGGCCTCACAAAAGCTGCGGTCGTCAGAAGCTGGGAGGCTTCCCCGGCCGAAGCCTACGAGCAACAGGCGTTGGCTCTTCTTCTTGCTCGACGAACCGATGACTTTGCCGAAGGCCGCAAAGCATTCATCGAGAAACGACCGCCCAAGTTCTCCGGTAGCTGAGGTCTGTCGGCGTCAGGCGAGCGCTCGTACGGGGTCGAGATCGTCGGTGGTGGTCCGACGCATCTCCCGTCGCTGCGAGAGGTCGTAACGCCTGCCGCGATGAAGTGTGCATCGGTTGTCCCACATCACGAGATCGCCAACGCTCCACTCGTGTCGGTGGACGAATTGTGGCTGCGTGGCATGCTCGAGCAACTCACTAAGAAGCATGCGGCCTTCGGCCAACGGATAGTCGACGATGAGTCGGGCATGGACACCCACGAATAGGACCGGTCGGTTCGAGCCGGCATGAAGTTGCGCAATCGGCCAGTGAACGGGTGGCATTGCCTCCAGTTGTGCCTCGGTATAGGAGGTGTCGCCAAGCATGATTCGGGTGTGGAGGGCGTAGTGCTCGGCGACAAGGCCCTGGATCTCCTGACGAAGATCATCGGGAAGGGTGTCGTACGCGGCGCGCAGATCGGCGTATTCGGTAGCTCCGCCCTGCGCCGGAATGACCACGGCTGACAGCATCGAGTATTGGCCTTTTGGTTGCTGAAACGAGCTGTCGCTGTGCCACATCTGGTTTGCCAGGTTGCTCATGTTCTTCCGAGAGTCACGATCGCTCACCGACCCGTCTACCTCGACGTTGGAGATGTCAAGCAACGTCTCGTAGTCGAACCGACTCGGTCGTTTCACGTTTCCGTAGAGCTTGCCGAGGCCCGTGTCGAGCGGCCCGAAAGACTCTGCGAACTGGATTTGCTCGAATTGCGACAACGATTGATGGCGAAAGACCAGAACGCCGTGCTGATCGATGGCTGTCTTGATCGCTACGACGTCGGCTGACTCGAGAGGACGGCGCAAGTCGATGCCTTCGACCTCGGCAACAAAGAGTGGATGAAGCGGGCGAAGTTCGATGGTCATGGTTCCTCCGGCTGAGCGCGTTGGCGAGTTGCTCGGGTCGCGCTGCAATCTAGTTCCCCTAGAGCCGGCTGGCTTTGCTGCCTAGTGTCAGTTGTATGGATGTTCCGCAACCCTTCACCGTCGAGATTCCCCAGGCCGACATCGATGACCTCCAGAGGCGCCTCGCCCAGATCCGTTGGCCAGCCGATCCGGGGAATCCGGACGGGAAGTACGGGGCGCCGCGGCACTACGTCGAAAATCTCGTCGACTATTGGAAAGACGACTACGACTGGCGTGCGGTTGAGACAGAGATGAATCGGTACGACCACCAACGGGTCGAGATCGATGGCGTGCCCATTCACTTCATGCGAGTACCGGGGAAGGGCCCGAACCCAACGCCGCTCATCCTCACCCACGGCTGGCCATGGACGTTCTGGGATCTCCGTCAGGTCGCCGACCAATTGGCCGACCCGGCTTCCTATGGTGGCGATCCAAACCAGAGCTTCGATGTCATCGTTCCGTCACTGCCCGGTTATGGCTTTTCGGTCCCGCTACAAACCACAGGTATCGATATCTCTCGAGTGGCCGAGCTATGGGTGGCATTGATGCGTGATGTGCTTGGGTACGACCGATTCGGCGCCCAAGGCGGCGACTGGGGTGCATTCGTGACCGGCCAACTCGGCCATGCCCATGCCGAACACATCATCGGTGCTTATCTGACGATGCCGGTCGTCCCCGGCCTCATGGGTAAGCGATCCCCCGCACCGAGTGACTTCGCACCGGACGAACAATGGATGGTCGAACGGGCCAAGGAAGCGCGCTCCCACGTCGAGGCTCATGTGGCCGTGCACCGACGCGACCCGCAGACGTTCGCCTACGCCATGGCCGACTCGCCCGTTGGTATGGCCTCTTGGTTATGGTGGCGGCGGCAGCTTTGGTGCGACGGCGATGCCATCGAAGTCTTTGGACGAGATGAACTCTGCACCCTCGCTTCGCTGTACTGGTTCAACAACTCGTTTGCTTCATCGATTCGAATCTACGCCGAGCAATTCTCTGGACGAGCACCGCGATTGGCTCACGACCGCATGCCCATCATCGAGGCTCCGACCGGGTTCGGAGTGTTTGCGAAAGAGCTGATGTTTTTGCCTCGATCGGTCGCCGAGACCACCACCGACTTACGGCGATGGACCGTGTTCACCGAAGGCGGCCACTTCGCACCGGCAGAACGACCGGATGAGGTAGTGGGCGAGCTCCGAGCCTTTTTCGCAGACCTGGATCGCAGCTAGGCAGTAACCTTGGCCCTAGCGGCCCGCCTCGGGGGAGGCGTCTGCAGCCACCATCACCAAGGGGACCAACCATGTCAGCAGTCGTAGATGCCGATTCCCATCTCTATGAGCAACCGGATATGTGGCGTGAGTACGCCGACCCGGCCGACCGGGACGATGCCCTTCACTTCCAGCGCGACGCCAACGGTTGGGACTGGGTGAGCTGGCGCGATCGTCGAATCCTTGAGACGGTCATCACTACCTCTGGCGACTTCTCCTCGCTCGGCCCTTTGATGGAACAGTGCCGGCAGGGAGAGCAGTGCAGCTTCGACTATGCCAATGATCTGCCCGAGCACTACTGGTCGGGAGCAGCACGGGCAGGCATGTTGGACGAGATTGGCACAGACGAGTCGATCGTCTTTCCTCATTGGGGCCTCAACTGGAACCTGGCCCTGCGAGATCAACCCCGGGCCCGGCTGATCAACGAGCAGTCGTGGAACCGCTGGGCGGTGCAGGTGAAGGCCGACGCCGGTGATCGCGTCCACCCGGTTGGCCACCTGGAGTTGCTCGATCTCGAGTGGCTCGAACGTCAGCTGGCAACGCTAGCCGCCGGGGGTATAAAGCTCGGCTGGATCCCGGCCGGACTGGTCAACGGCTTGCCTCCGTCGCATCCCGACCTCGACCGGGCCTGGTCTCTGTTCGAGGAATACGACATCAATCCGGTCTTTCACGTCGGCGCGAACCCCAACCGAGTTTTTGAGGATCCTTGGTTCGAAGGGCATCACTCGCACTTCACCCCGCTGCTGTCCTTCCCACTCCTCGGGATGGACGTCTTTATTACTCTGCTCGATCTCGTGCTTCACGGAGTGATGGACCGGCACCCGAAGCTCCGGTTCGGAGTTATGGAAGTCATGACGGACTGGATCCCGATGTTGCTGCGCCGCCTTGACACCACCCGCTACAGCGAAATGTCGATCACCGGCCGCAACAGTGTTCAGCTGGAGCTCACACCGAGCGAGTACATCCACCGCTCGGTGCGTATGTCGTCGTTTGCCTCGGAGCAGCCAGGGAAGACGATGGACCGGGTCGGCCCGCTTCTCATGTGGAGCGCCGACTACCCTCACGCCGAAGGCGAGCCCTCACGCGACGTCTATCAACAGCGGGCCGGAGCGATCTCCGACAACGCTGCCCCGGCATTCTGGGGCGGCAACGCTGAGTTCCTTCTCGGCCGATGAGTCAAGGAATGGAAGCCGTTCGCCGGATCTGCGAGGGATGGAACACCATGACGCAACAGGATTGGCGGGAGGTGTGCACGCCCGACGTTGCCTACCAGAACATGCCCTGGGATCGGACCGTCGTTACTGGTCCTGACGCTATCTACGAGACCCTGAAGAGCTTCGGTGGGGCCTTCGACGTCCGCATGGAAGTTTGCCACCTTGACGGCAGTGACTCCGTCGTGTTCTCCGAGCGTGTCGAACACTTCACTCCCCATAGCCAGGGCGACGGTGCCAGTTCCAAGGAACCATTCGCCCTGCCGGTGACCGGCGTGTTCGAACTCACGGAGGGAAAAGTGTCCGCTTGGCGGGACTACTTCGACCGCCGGGCAATAAAAAGCTGAAGCCGGCCAATCGAAGACTGGCAGTCAGATCATTTTCCGAGCGCGACGTTACTTCGCACCCGGGGGATCACCTCGTTGGCGAACCGCTCGAGCGACCCGTTCATTACCGATGGCGCTAGCCCCGGTGGACCGCCCCAGGTGACCAGATCGGTTACGCCGTGATCGAGTATGAGAGCGGTGAGTTCGGCGACGCAGTGGTCGACATCTCCCACCGTCCACACGAGAGGGTTGAGCGGCACCGGCTCGGGCCGATCGTTGGCGGTTGAGCGTTCCCGAGCGGCGTCGGTGTGGTCCGAGCTGGATTTGATGATGTCGACGTAGACGTTCCGGCGATAACGCTCGGCGGCAGCGATGTCGGTCCACTCCCGTTCGGGATCGTCGGTCACGAAGACCCCTCGGATGATTCCAACCCGCTTGTCGTCGGCGCTCCGCCCAGAATCGGCGAGTGCTTCTTTCCACGGATCGAGCACGGCATGCCGAGGCCCCTGCGGCAACAGGTTGGTGTCGTAGCGCGCAGCTCGACGGGCGCCAGCTTCGCTGGTGGCTGCGATCCAAAGTGGCGGCCCACCGTGTTGAACCGGGTCTGGCGTCACTCGTAAGTCTCGGTAGGTGTAGCGCTTGCCCTCAAAACTGAACGGCTCGCGACTCCACGCAAGCCGCAGGATCTCTATTGCCTCTTCGGTCAGCGAAACTCGTCGGCTCACGGGGAGGCCGAAGGCGGCGAATTCGTGACTGGCGTAACCCATGCCGGCACCCAGTTCCATCCGGCCATTGGAGATGTTGTCGAGGATGGCAAGGTCTTCGGCCAGGCGAACGGGCTGGCGGAAGGGCATCAAGCAGATGTCGGTCGAGAAGCGGATCTTGGTGGTCAGCGCGGCGGCCGCCCCGGCCACGGGCACAAAGTTCGGGAGGTACCCGTCCGCAAGGAAGTGGTGCTCTGTGAACCAACAGAGTTCGAGGCCGAGCGACTCGGCCAACACGATCTGCTCGAATGTTTCGGCATACACCTGTGGCATTGGCACGTTGCTGCCGGGTGGGCAGCGGAAGTCGTGGACGATTCCAAATCTCAACGATGGGGCCATGTTCGGACACTAGTAGCCGCCTTGGCTCATGAGCACAGTGCCTTCTTCGTTGCTGACGCCACAGGCATCTTGTTGCCAGCTGCGCGAAGATGCGGCATGCGTGCACGAGGGGCAGTTGTCGGGGTGGGAGAGATTCCGCCCACTCGAACCACCGGAGAAGAGACCACACTGAGTCTGATGGCGAAGGCAGGGTTGGCTGCCATCACCGACTCGGGGCTGGACTTCTCCGACATTGACGGAATGCTGGTCCATCCCATCGGTGGGGTGTCGATGCTCACCCCCTCGACGGTGCTCGAGTTCATGGGGATGCAGGCCAACTATGCCGAGGTCGTTGATCTCGGCGGGGCCAGCGGTGCCGGCATGATCTGGCGAGCTGTTGCCGCCATCGAGGCCGGAATGTGTCAGGCCTGCGTTTGCATCACTGGATCGTCCCGGCGCGAGCGAGCACCAAGGAAGCCCGGTGCCAAGAAGTCGGCCTCGGGTTGGAACATTCCCGACAAGTCACCGTTCGCCGAGTTCGAGGTCCCCTACGGGAACATCGGAGCGAATGTGGGATATGCCATGGTCGCCAACCGTTACATCCATGAGTACGGGGCTACGCCCGAGCAACTGGCCAAGGTCGCGGTTCATCAGCGAGACAACGCTTGTCAGAATCCCGATGCGATCTTCTACGGTCAGCCGATCACCGTCGACGATGTGCTCGACTCGCCGATGGTCGCCGATCCGCTGCACCTACTCGAGATCGTCATGCCGGCAGGCGGGGGAGCGGCCCTGGTCGTTGTCGGCCCCGAGCTGGCGAAGAAGCTACCCAACAACCCGGCGTGGCTGCTGGGTGCCGGTGAGCAGGTAACCCACAAAACAATCACCTACGCCCCCAGCCTCACCGACACGGCAATCCAGGCCTCGGCCTCGCGTGCGTTCGCTCAAGCGGGTGTGAGTCCGGACCGGATCGGCTTGGCATCGGTCTATGACTGTTACACCATCACGGTATTGCTCTCTCTGGAGGACAGCGGCTTTTGTCCCAAGGGTACGGGCGGCCGCTTTATCGAAGAACACGATCTCCGTTGGAATGGCGACTTTCCCGTCAACACCCACGGCGGGCAGCTGTCGTTTGGTCAGCCTGGCATCGCCGGCGGAATGAGCCATGTGACCGAGGCCGTACGACAAATACAGGGACGAGCAGGTGACCGTCAGATACCTGATCTGGACCTGGCCTTCGTCAACGGTAACGGCGGCATCCTGTCCGAACAGGTCAGCCTGGTGTTGGGAACCGAAGCATGAGCGGCGACCTGGTCTTGCGTCCGCTCCCACGGCCAACCAGCCATTCGGCCCCATTCTGGTCGGCGACGACCGAGGGCAGGTTCCTCATTCAGCGGTGCACGTCGTGCGACCAAGCCAGCTTCTACCCGAGGGTCAACTGCCCGGCGTGCGGCTCTCTCGAACTGAGCAACGAAGACGCGTCGGGTCGGGCCACCGTGTTCACCTATACCATCGCCCGTCGTCCAACACACTCGGCCTTCGCCGACGCCGGCCCTTCGATCATCGCCATCGTGGAGCTGGAAGAAGGCCCGCATGTCACCACCAACATCATCGACTGCGATCCCGCTGAGGTCTCGATTGGCATGGCGGTCGAGGTGACGTTTGCCGACGAGATCGACGGTATTGCCTTGCCGCTGTTCCGCCCGGCTCTGGCACCCAGCGATGGGAACGCGTAGCGTCATCGCTGGGACGAGGTCGAAGGGACCGACCAGTCCACGGGAGTGATGAAGATGGCTATCGAGCAGAGCACGTCGCAGGTCGGCGCCGAGGGAGCGGCGCTCGACGCCGAGGTCCTCATTATCGGCGCCGGGGTCACCGGCATACACCAGCTCTATCTGTTGCGTGAGGCGGGCTATGACGTCCGCTTGATCGAGGCCGGCACCAATGTCGGGGGCACCTGGTACTGGAACCGGTATCCCGGGGCGCGCTTCGACTCCGAGAGCTACTCGTACGGCTACTTCTTCTCGCCCGAGATCCTCGAGGAGTGGAAGTGGTCGGAGCACTTCGCCGGTCAGGCGGAAACCGAGGCGTACGTGAACTTCGCCGCCGACAAGCTGGGGCTACGCGACCTAATGCAATTCGGCACCCGCATCGCCTCAGCCACGTTCGATGAGGCGAGTGGCACCTGGACCCTCACCACCGAGGAGGGCACACAGCTTCGTTCGCGCTTCGTCGTGTCGGCCACCGGTGTGCTGTCTGTGCCGTATTGGCCGTCGATTCCTGGTCGGGAGCGGTACCAGGGCGAAGCACACCACACGGGTCAATGGCCGAAGGAACCCGTCGAATTCGCCGGCAAGAGAGTGGCCGTTATCGGCAGCGGCGCCAGCGCGGTGCAGCTGATACCTGAGATCGCCAAGGAGGTTGGCGAGCTGGTCGTGTTTCAGCGCACACCGAACTGGAATTCACCGCTGAACAACGGGAAGATTACCGACGAAGAACAGGCCGAGATCCAGGCCACCCACGATGAGATTTATCAGTCGTGCATGAACTCGTTCGCCGGCTTCGTCCACGGGGCCAATCGCAAGCGCACCTTCGATGATTCCAAGGAAGAGCGCTGGGTTCTGTACGAAAAGCTCTATCACCAGAAGGGCTTCTCCAAGCTCATCAGCAACTACCGCGACATGATGACCAACAGCGAGGCCAACGCCGAGTTCTCGGAATTTGTCGCCGAGAAGATCCGGGCCCGAGTGAACGACCCGGCCGTCGCCGAAAAGTTGATTCCGAGCGATCACGGTTACGGGATGCGTCGACCGCCGATGGAGACCCGCTACTTCGAGGCATACAACCAGGACAACGTCGAGCTGGTTGATCTCAACGAGACGCCAATCGTCACCATTACTGAGGCCGGCATCGAGACCACGGCCGGCGAGAGTGAGTTCGACATCATCGTGTGGGCGACCGGGTTCGACGGGTTCACTGGCGCACTGACCCGCATGGATGTGGTTGGTGAGGGTGGCGTCGTACTCCGAGATCAGTGGGCCCAGGGCGTGTCCACCTACCTGGGGGCCATGTGCAGTGGGTTCCCGAACTTCTTCATGGCCGGCGGACCGCACCTGATCGCCGGCAACTTCCCGCGGGCCACAGAGATCATGGTCGACTACATCACGGGCGTGCTGAACCACGCCAAGGCCAACGGCGGCACCTACATCACGCCCGAGGACGAGGCCTGTGCGGAATGGACCGAAGAGGTACATGAGGCGGCCAAGATCGCCCTTATTGCCGAGAAGTCCTGGTTCCGGGGCGCCAATATCCCCGGCAAGGCGAACGAATTTCTGCCCTATGCTGGCAGCCTCACAAAATTCCGTCAACGCATGCTGGCCATGGAAGAGCAGGGCTATCCGGGAATCACCTTTGGCACGCCCGTTCGAACGTGACTGGTTGAAGACTCATTGCGTGTCGTCGCCTTCACTTCGTCTCGTGTCGCTCTATTGGCCGAACCGTGGGCGACGTTTCGCCAGAAAGGCTCGAACACCTTCGCGACCGTCTGCGCTGTCAAACAATCGAGCCACCTCGGTTCGCTCGACCATCATCCCTTCACCAAGCTGGGTGTGAGCTGCTGTTTCGACACAGCGCAGTATTGCCTGGTGGGCATCACGAGGCCCTTGGGCCAGTGCTGCCGCCAGATCGGCGGCGGTCTTCGAGGCCGTCGAGCCAGGTTCGGCTAAGCGATCGACGAGACCCATGCGGTGCGCCTCTGTGCCATCGACGGAGCGGCCCGTCAGCAATAAATCGATGGCGGCACCGCGGCCGATGAGCTTAGGGAGGCGTTGGGTGCCAGCCGCACCCGGCAAGAGACCGAGCTTTACCTCGGGCACACCGAGTTTGGCCTCGGCCGAGGCGACTCGAATGGTGCAAGCCATCGCTAACTCGAGGCCTCCGCCGAGTGCATGACCGTCGATGGCGGCGATCGAGACCCAGGGCCCGGAGTCGGCCCGCTCGATCTGAGCCCGGAGCCGGTCGAGGTAATCGAGGAAGCCAGCCTGATCGAGGTCATCGAACAAGGTTAGGTCGGCCCCGGCAGCGAAGAAGCCATCAACCGCCGATTGGATCACGACGACCGCGCTGTTGTCGGCCTCTGCCCGGTCGAACGCCGTGGCTAGTCCGACAATGATCGGCTCGCCGAGGGCGTTGGCCGGAGGACGGGCAAGCGTGATAGTCGAGACGCTGCCGGTGAAGTCGTAGGAGACAACGTCATTGCTTTCGGTCATCGGTGGCTCACCACCCCGATTGCTTCACGAGCGATGATTGCTTTCATGATCTCGGGCGTACCGTCGCCAACTTCCAGTCCCATCACGTCGTTCAAGCGCTGGATCAGAGGAAGGTCCTCGCCGAACCCGGTCCAACCGTGGAGGATGATGCAGGCGTGGATGGCCTCGACCGAGCTTTTTGGGCCCAGCCACTTGGTCATGGCTGCCTCGGTTGCGTGCCGCCTGCCAGCGTCGGCCAAGCGGAGAGTTTCGTAGGCCAGTAATCGAGCGGAGTGCACCTGAGCGAGGTGTTCCGCCAGCTGGAATGAGATTCCCTCGCGTGTGGCGAGAGGTTGACCGAAGGTGTGCCGCTGTTTGACGTGCTCGATGGTCTCGTCGAGCGACTGCTGGGCGGTGCCGAGGCAGGCCAGACCGATAAGGGCTCGGTTGAAATCGAAAGCGGCCATGGCATCTTTGAAGGCCGCACCCTCGACACCGACCAGGTGATCGGCCGGAACCCGAACGTCATCGAAGAAAATCGAGCCACGCTGGGTGAGGTGAGCGGTCGAACTGGGGACGGCGTTGCGACTCACACCGGGGAGATCGAGCGGGACGCAGAAGAGACTGATGCCTCCTGGGCCGGGGCCGCCGGTGCGGGCAAATACGGCGCAGACATCGGAACTTCCGGCGAATGTGATCGATGCTTTTTCACCGGAGATGATCCAGTCGGAGCCGTCTTTGACGGCGCGGGTGGCGATGGCAGCGGCGTCGGAACCAACGCCGGGCTCGGTCAGGGCGAAGCTGGCCAGCGCCTCTCCTCGCACAATGGCGGGAACCCATCGCTGACGAACCTCGTCGGCGTCGGCTCGGTCGAAGAGCCGTGCCCCGATCGCCTGGAGCTGGAGAAAGTACGAGACATTGAAATCGCCCCGTGAGAGTTCTTCGGCGGCCATCCCAAGGGCGAGATAGCTACCGCCGGCGCCTTTCGTGCCGCCGAGTTCGGGCTGCGTCAGCATGCCGAAGACTCCGAGCGCGCCAAGTTCGAGCAGCCGTTCCCGAGGGAAGGGTTCGGTCTGCCAACGTCGATAGTCGGGGGCCAATTCATCAAGAGCAAAGCGACGCAATGTCATGCGGAACTCGTCCAGCTCGGGATCGGGACTCGCAGGTTCCCAGTTCGTCATTGCGTCTCCCTGTCCACCGGTGGCTGCGTCAGTTCTAGTCTCCGACGTTGCGCGAGGCGTAAGCAGGCGACCGTCGACCGGGTCGCAACTCACCGTTGGCTGAGGAACGCGCGCAACATCGCTTCCAGTTGGTCCGGAACTTCCACTTGGATGAAGTGGCCTGAACCAACGGGATGACCAATCATCACGTCGGTGAAGAGGCCCTGAGCCATCGGGCCGTCCTCGGGGTTCACGCTCACCCACATGACGGGACAGGAAACGGTCCGCGCCAGGCCCTTCGTGTCGGTAAGGACGTGACGGAGCTCCTCAATGGCGACGGCGCGGTCGGTACCGATGGCATCGAGGCACGCCTTTTCAACGACTTCCGATGGAGCTGCCGGGCCAAAGAATGACGCATAGGTGGTTCCGAGGAACTCGTCGGCATCGGGCGCCGAGAGACTGGCTATCCAACCGGTGACGGCCTCGGCGAATGCATCTTCGGCCGCTCCGCCCTCCGGGTCGTAGAGTCCGCTGTCAACCAAGACGAGTCCGGCCATTCGGTCGACGTGTCGTGTGGCGAAACTCAGCGCCGCCGGGCCGGCACCGGCATGAGCGACAAGCACAACGCGGTTCAGCTTTTCGGCATCGAGCAGAGCGGCAAGATCGTCTGCGTGCTGGTCAGCCGAGTGCGCCGGTGTGATCGCTGAAGAACGGCCCATTCCTCGCCGATCCCAGAGCAACACCTTATGGTCGACTGAAAAACGTCCGGCGACCTCTGCCCAATCGTCGGAGTCGGTGCACCAACCGTGGGCGAAGGCGAGCGTGCGTTCACCACGACCCTCCAGACGATAGAAGACTTCGGCACCGTCAAGTTTCAATGTCGTCATAGGAGCACACTACGCGGGCAGGAGGAGAGGTCGCCCGAAGAGAGGTCGTATCAGTTCCCTCTCAGCGGTCGCTTTGGTCATGTGGGCTCGAGCCCATTGGGCCAGGAGGACTATTGGTTCGATGCGGCTCAAGAAGGATGATCCCGAACGTCGATAGGACGCGGATGACTAAGCCGTCTGTCGCCGCCCGAGCACTGCGTCTGCTACTGGTGTTGGCTCTCGCTGCCGTCGCACCGATCTCAGCGCCATCGAACGTCGCGGCGACGCCGCTGTCGCCGAGCCGTCAAGTCGAACGGCTCTACCGCGCCTATTTCGATCGAGCACCCGACGCGGAGGGTCATTCGTTTTGGACGCAGGAGGTTCTCAACGGTCAACCACTGGCGGTCGTTTCAGACGCGTTCGCCCAGAGCCCCGAATTCGATGCCACCTACGGAGCGCTGCCCGACACTGATTTCGTCGATCTTGTGTACAACAACGTGCTCAGCCGAGCGCCGGACAGCATCGGGAGCGAATTCTGGACCGGGCAGCTTGCCACCCGAACCCGGGGCGACGTGATGGTGGGATTCAGTGAATCGGCCGAGTTTGCGATCCGACTTGGACATCTCGACGGCGAACAGGTTAGCCGCCTGTACCAAGCGTATTTTCTTCGTGAGGGTGACGCACAGGGCCTGAGCTACTGGCAGCAACGTCAGATGGCTGGTTTCACGCTCATTGAGATCTCTGAAACCTTCGCTAGAAGTCCGGAGTTCTCGGGCATGTACGGTGCGTTGTCCAATCGCGACTTCGTGACCCTCGTCTACCAAAATGTGCTGGGCCGCCTGCCCGACGCCGAGGGATTGGGCTTCTGGACATCCCGGCTCGATCAGCGAGTCTCTACTCGCGGAGCAGTGATGGTCGGGTTCAGCGAGAGCCCCGAGTTCTCGGGCAATCCTGCGCCGCCTTCGACCGCTGGAAGATCAGTCGGCGGTTGCCAGCTCTTCCCCTCCGATTCGTTCTGGTTTCGGTCAGTCGCCGACCTACCGATTCACCCGAGCAGCGACGCGTTCGTCAACACGATCGGACGTGATCGGCGGGCCCATCCCGACTTCGGTTCCGACTATGACGGAACGGGCGCCTTCGGGATTCCCTACGAAACTGTTCGTGGGCCCGGTCCATCGACGGTCGTGACGTTTGACTACGACGAGGAGAGCGACCCCAGTCCGTACCCGATTCCGGCTGATACTCCGATCGAGCGTGGAAGCGACGCACACATCCTCGTCGTGGAAACTGGTCGGTGCGTGCTTCATGAAATCTTTGCCGCTGAATGGGTTGGGAACTCGATCCGCGCTGGCAGTGGCGCTCGATGGGATCTGTCGTCGAACGCCATGCGTCCCGACGGCTGGACGTCGGGCGATGCAGCGGGGCTTCCGATCCTTCCGGGTCTCGTTCGCTACGACGAGGTCGCGGCCGGGTCGGTCGATCACGTCATTCGGTTTACTGCTCCGGTTACCGACGACAGCTATGTCTGGCCAGCGTCGCATCACGCCGGTCGGGACGGTATCGATCATCCACCGATGGGCAGCTGGATGCGACTGAAGGCATCGGTTGACCCGGGGGATTTCGACGGCCAGGCGCGGGTGATTGTGGAGGCGCTGCTCGAACATGGGGCGATCCTCGCCGACAACGGGTCGTCGTGGTATCTCAGCGGAGCGCCCGATACCCGTTGGGACAACGACGATCTAGGGCAGCTCAAGACGCTCAACGGTTCTATGTTCGAGTTCGTCGACGCCTCCTCGCTGCAGGTCGCTCCGAACTCGATGGCGAGCCGCTAGCCGGGCGGTGTCTCTCCATCGGCTCTGCTTCAGCTCGGCAGCACGGTCAGCTCTGGCGGCCGACGCAATTTTGGCTAGCGGCCGCAAGTACTAGCGTCATCCGGTGTGACTTCAGGTGAAGACGATCCCTACGACTGGCTCGTTCGACGGTTTGCTGGGTCGGAACTGCCACAAATGTTGGAGAATCTGCGACAACTCCCGCAACAGCGGTCGTGGTCCGTGATGCGCAGGATTGTCCTTGGTGCTGCCGCCGTAATCATCCTTGGAACTCTGGGTTACTACTCGCTCGTAGACGATGCATTCATCGAGCGGGACGTTCCGGTGGTCGCCGTTTTGATCGCCTGCTATCTGCTCGTATTCAAGGCGGTTCATTCATTGGCGAACTACGAGCGGGCGAGAAAGTTAGAACAACCGTTTACTACGGACTTTCTCAACTCGACCCTCGGAGCTCTCGTACTTGGCCTGGCGGCTGGTGCCGCTGTTTGGCTTCCGCTGAGTTGGTGGGCGCCGCGCAGTGCGTATGAGGTAACTACGAGCTTGATTCTCGTAGCGGTCCTCGAGCAGGCCGAAGTCATGGGCGTGCTCCTGGCTCTCTTGATCACGGCGATCTTCATTCGTCGACAAATGGCAGTCGTGGCGGTTTGCGCCTTCACGCTTGGAATGGCGACGGCGACGACACTCATCATCATTCACCGCTTCGAGCCGCTCGGTGTAACTGTCGACTTCGACGGCCGATCTAGTGAATTGGCCGTGAGTCATCTGTGGGGCTTCACGCTCTTGAGTCATGCTCTCGTGAACATCACCTGCGCGGCACTAGCCATGTTTGTGGCAGTTCTTGGGAGTGGGCGGCTGTGGCATGCCCTGATTTCGGCCCGGTAGTTTTGGCTGGCCCCTCTCCGGACGAGACGCGTCAGGTCGAGACGTCGGCGGGTTGGAAGGTTTTTCGAAATCGTGCGATGTGACCGGACAAGTCGAATTCGGGCGCTGGGTCCTGCCCGAGCGCGCTTGCGACTGCGGACCGGGCTTCCTTGAGACCCTCGTCTACACCGACGTTGATGCACTGGAGGTCGTTCAGGATCGATGGTTCCAACGCGCCCGCCTCGAGCGGAGGGATCACGATTGGTATCACTTTCTTTTCCTGCACCCACACCGCGCCGAGCTCGATCTTGCAGAAGTCGGACTTCATGAAGTTCGGCGTTAACACCATCAGAACGAGTGCAGTGTCCTCAAGCCTTTCTCTTAGGTAGTTCGACCAATTCTCTCCGGCCGGGATCTTCGAGCCGAGCACGCTTGTTGCAAGAATGTCTCGGGTTTTGACTTCGAGACCGGCGCCGACCAGCTGGAGCAACGCTTTCACGATCTCCTTATCGGCGTGGGCGTGACTGACGACAATCGGGCCGAGGCTGGGGTCGGTGTCGTGAAGCTCGACCGTCGCCGTTCCATCGGGGTTCATTACGATGGTCTCGGCTTGATTGATTACGATCGTCTCGGCTTGATTGAGAGTGTCGACTTTCTTTATGTCGTTGTTGAATGTGGCCATGGCGGAAGCCCTCGTTTCCTGTTTGTCTTGCTTTTTGTCCCTGGCTTGGTCGCTATTCGATGACCACAGCGCCGCGTCCAGCCAGTACCCCAGAGAGGCCGAGCGTGGTCGGGTCGCTGAGGGACTCGAGTTGAACGTCGATCGAGCCAGCCCCGGCTGGGATGCTGATACGACAACGCAGCACGCTCCATTCGTGGTCGAGCGTGCTTGTGAGACTGTCGCAGACCTTCGCGTCAGCGTCAGCGCAGTTTAGTTCCACTGGCGAGAACGGCCGCGCTACGACGACATCGGTGGCTGGCGCCACACTGAAGGTGAGGGTGTGGTTGCGGCACTGTGTTTGATCGACACCGCCAAAGCTCAGGTGGATTGTCGCTGTTCGCTTTCTGGCGGCAGGAGTAAACTCCCATTGGAGCGACGCTGTTCGAGTACGAGGATCGTCACTTCCAAGAACACCCTGGATCGCATCGACCTCGGTTGTGCCCTCAGGATTGAAGTCGGTGTGACTTTCGCAGCTGCCGCGGTCGAGCAAGATATAGAGCGACGCTCCGGTGCGATCGTCTCGAGAGTCATCGGCCAGGCTCCATTCTTGGAGCGCCAGCTGATCTCCGGAGTGGTCGCGTACAAGCGTCGTGACATCGCTGGACCATTGATGCCATTGCTGAGCGACAGAGAACGAGTGGATGCCGTTGTGCTGACCAACGATGTCGATGCCGCCAAGATTCAACATGCTTGCCGTCGAGTCTGTCCCGGCTGTTCCGTCCGGGCTCCCGGCCCAAACGAGCGTCGCTTTGACGATCTTCGACCGGTCAAGCTCACCAAGGGCAAAGATGCCGGTCGATCGATCTTCCATACCGGTACCGAACACTTGAACGTCGCCGCACACGGGCGTTCGAATCGTTATGCCACGTTCGTTCAGGTGGACATTGACGATGTGACGTGGGACGTCGGGAATGTAGATCTGTGTGGGCTGGTCGGAGCTCACGGGCTGACCGTTAATCCTGGCTGAGGTGCTGCCAAGCTCGGCGATGCTTATCAAGCAATAGGTTCCGGCCAAGACCTCGCCGGCCGGGAGATCCTGGTGCAGCAGCGGTTCAATGGCCGGCCTCTGGCTCGTGTCGTCTGCACAGACAAGTGAGATCGAGTGCGGTGATAGATCGGAGGTTGTGGAGTCGGTTCTGACCCGCAGGGCCACATCGACATGTCGTCGGAGTTCCAGTACCAAGGACTTGTCCGCGCCCACGGAGACGACCGTCGTGTCGGTCAGGAGTTCAGCGCTCGCATCGCCCGAAAGCCGGTGGCCGATCGTCCATCCGTCGACTTCTGACACTTCAACGCTGCAGGTCTGCCCGACCACAAATCCAGTTAGCGGCAGGGGTCGAGAGACCGACACCGAAGCCGAACGCTCGACATCGCAGGTGTAGGTAATGGGAATGGCGGGAGCATCGATCGGGCCGATGGCGATGATCTGAGACGATGATGTAGGCGGAGCAGGCGGCGGAGGGCGGGTGATAGTCGCGCTGATGATCTGTTCTCGATCACCGGTCACAAAGACCGAGTGCGATGTACCTCGGGCGATGGTTTGGCCGTCGACGCTCCAGGTGATCTCTGTCGAACCAAACGTTGGGCTTAGCGTGCACTTTGATCCCTGTGGGATCGATCCGAGGTGGGTGACTCCAACAAACTTGACGGGCGGGTAATCAAGTGGGTTCCCGGCGACCGTCACCGACGCCGGCATCTTCGGCAGGGTGCATGTCACTGCGACGCTAACGGGTTCGGTGTTGTCGGCTAACCCAGCGGTCGAAATGGAGATGCTGACCGGAGTGGCCCGGCTCGAGGCGACCGACAGCGTCGTTGACTCGAGCAACGTGACGTTGGCGAAGTCGACGCCGTCGATTGTCTGCATCCAGCCGGTTCGAGGATCCAGCTCAACATCGCACGTCACACCAACGGGCAGTGTTTGAGAGGCGACACCGCCCACGCCGATAGAAACGGCGGCCGGCAAAAGCGAGCGTTTCGGCAGCGCACAGGAGATGCTGCCAGATACATCGGGAGCACCGTCGTTTCCATCGTGGGTGAGGCGAAGAATGGCGGACGACGGGATGACATCGACAACTACCTCGGTTGGGCCAGCATCGACGATGAACCGATTGTCTTCCCGACCACGAACACGAAATTCGGCTAGGGGCTTGCCGTCACCGACGTCGAGGGTGCACATCGATCCAACGGTCAGCGGTTCTGAAACCGTGTCCTCGTCAAGTGGTTCGATGGTCGCGGTCCGGACCTCGTCTCCCAACGGTTCGATACAGCTGAACTGGAATTCCAAATCACCCGTGGCCAACCAGATTGGAACTGATGCTACGTGCGACCGGATGCCGACGGTGCTTTGAGTCTGCGGTTGGAGGTCGACCTCGATGACGATGCGCCCGGGCGGCGTCGCGGTCGATGGATTGCATTCGTCCAACTTGAGAGGGAACGTCTTGCCGCCTCCGGTGCACGTGGTTCCAACGACTTGCCAGCCGATCTCGAGGCCACGATCCGGTGATAGGAGCCGCAGGTCACAGGAGCCGCTACGAGCGATCGTTTCTGTCTGGACGGTCGCCTTACGGGGGGAGAGTTGGGCCTCTCGGTCTTTGTTTTTGTCAGGACAGTTGTAGGCCACCGTTCCGAGACCGGCATCCCCGAAGACGTCGGGCGGAGTGCCGTTGCTCAGTCTGAACTCGAGCAGTCGCTCCTCCTTGATTTTTGAAACGCGGGTAACCGTCACGCCTGAGAAGCCATCCCACCAAAGGGATTGCGCCACCAACGCTGGATTGTCCTCGACGATCAGCTGAACCTGAGAGTCGGCCGTTTGGACGGCAGCACTTGCGTACTCACCCTCTGCAAACGACCCCACCGAACTTCCCAACTCGTCACTCGACAAAAGGCCATTCGTGTCCCTGATCGTGATCTCACACTTGCCAAAATCGCTGTGTGTGAATTCGACCGGAAAGTCATCGCCGGCCTTCAAAACCTGAGGATCGTCTCTGTCTCCGCATTTGCGGAACTCGACCTCGCCATCGATCTCGTCCCAGGTCTCATCGAAGGTGAATCGCACCGTTGACGGTCCTCGGTCTCCAGGTCCGCCCGAGATGTTCACGTGCACGAATGTGACGTCGTTGTCAATCAGGCGGTCAACGACGGTGGCGACGGCCCAGATCGTGAAGGCCCCGATGGACGCGAGCGTGAGTAGGGCTACGACCGAGACGAGCCATGCAGACGGGGGAGCATCCTTGTTCGAGTTGTCTGGGCTTCGTGAGTCGTCACCGCCCCTTCGCCAGAATCGGAGGTAGGCCCAGACTCCGGCGCCGAGCGCTGCCAGCGACGCGATCAGTCCAACGACCCCCTGCCCCCCTGGTCGTGTTGCCTGCTGGTGTTGCTTCAGCCACCTCGCAGCCTCCCTCTGTTCGTCGGGCCCGAGGTCGGCCGCCACTTCGACGCCCTTCTCGAAGAAGAGTTCTGCCAACCCAGGCCACAGGCTGATGTCGAGGATTGGGCTCAGACGATTCGCCACCTGATGGGCGACCTTTTGAAGATCTTCCTCCCGTGATGCGACGGCGTGACCCAACACCTCGGCAACGAAGGGCACGAGGATCGGAGCTTGCTCGGACGATAACGACGAAGAGGCTACGGTCGTCCACTCGTCGACGTCGCGAATCATTGCTTGCTGGAGCCGTGTCAGCTCTCTTTTCTGGTCTCTCGACTGTTCGATGTGGTCTCGAACTGCGGGGTCAATCCGGACTCCGAATTCTCCCTCGCCCTGGCTCGTTCCCCTGGCGTCGACCGTGTAGAGGGTTTCCTTGGATGCCAGGCCGCTTTCCCACAACCAGTCAGCACTCTCCTGCAAGACCTTCTGGCTCAGGTGCTGGACGAACTCGGCAGGAAGCGTCGCACTGATCGACGCAAGCTGTTGCACCAGATGGACCCGGGCCTCATGTTTCGGACCTGCATCCTCACTCAATTCGAGATAGGGCCAAGCGTCTCGATGTTTCTCGACCAATTCGGCCGCTCGGGATAGTTCCAGTGGTGCGTCAGTCTCCCTGGCCCCAACCCGTTGGCCAAGCCCGATGAGGCTTGCAGGGCGGCCATGGAGAGCGTCGACGATTCTCGTCACGCACTCACTGTCGTCGTCTGAAAGCTCTCGGTTGTCGGGGTTGGCACTGCGCAGGAAAAGCTCTTGACCGAATGTCGCCCCGAGACTGCCGACGAGGACTTCGTCGGGCTCGACCGCTGTGGTACCGATGACGAACGCGCAGTGCGGAGCGAGATCGAGCACCCGTTGGATCTGGTCTGGTCGCAATTCGAGTGCATCCAGCACAACGACGGCGCTCAGATCTTCGAGTGCCAGTTGAACCTGATTCTCGCTGAGGAAATACGGACGAGCGTCGCCGTCCCAATGGTGGGTGCGCTCGAAGAGCTGCTGGCTGATGTCCTCAAACCTCAAATGTGCCGCACGAAGCTGGATGACGCCATGCGGGTAGGCCGGGGTCAGATCGGTGAACGCCAATTCTCGGAGGAGACTTGTCTGACCCCACCCCTCACCGCTGCTGCGGACATGGACGACCTTTCCGCTTTTTCCGGCCCCATCTCCGGGGTCGGACTCGGATCGATCCCCCTCCTCTGATGAAGCCGGGACAGCGACGGGTCCCCCGAGCCCGAGCTTTATCCGGATTTCCTCAACCTGTTCCTTTCGACCCAGGAAGTCTGGGTTGGGACGGCCGAGTGCTCGAAAGGGTCTCAATCTTGGCCGCGCCGGCGGGGTCGAGCTCTGGTTGATTGTTATGGCGTCGGCTTGGTTGATGGTTCCGACTTGGTCGATCTTGTTCGTCCAACCGGATTCGGTGCTGCCGGCCTCGTCGACCATTGTCCCTGCCCTCGTCATTCGTCCCTGTTCCCCCCGAACAGGAATCTGGGGGAACCCTTGCTCAGAAGACTTGGGGCGTCAATTGTCATGTGTCACATCTGTAGACAGGGGCGTTCTCGCGATCGATGGAGTGTGACCCTCCGGTTTTGGGGTTGATTTCGAACGTCCTTCTTCTCGACGCTCGGCTAACCGCTCGATTCGCCCTGTTCCTTCTCGATGGTTCGAGCAGAATGACCGGACTACGCTCGGCCTCGATATTGGCTAGACGCGGCAGTCGGCAGTAGTCGAGTGGCACAAGAGGGAGCATGGACGTGGCCCACCTAACGTTTATTCACGGCATCGGCAACAAGAGCGAATCCGAGGTCTTGCATCAATCGTGGCGCCGGGCATTGGCGAAGGATGGCGGCATAGATCTCGGCGCCGAGGGCGTCACGTCGTCAATGATTTATTGGGCTGATGTCATGTACGCCGAGCCCAAGCCTGAAGCTGATGTCCACGAAAGTGCCGAGGAAGGAGCGGTCGATACCGACCGTGAAGACGTGGATCTTGCCTTCCGAGATGCGGCGAGCGCAGAAGAGCAGGAATGGCTCGAGAAGTTCGCGGCAAAATACCGTCTCGACAGCGAGCTTCCCCCTGATGAGGAGTCTTCGGTGGGAGAGTCCGGCCCCGAGTTTGAGCGAGTCCCACTGCCTGGCTGGATGAAGAAGCGGATCATGTCAGCATTTCTGCGAGATGTGCACCACTATTTGTGGGATGCCTGGCACAGTCCGCGCCCGGGCGAGGATTTCAGAGTCCGGACCGAGATCCGCCGAAGAGTGCAACAGTCCCTTGTGGACGGTGCCAAGTCGGGTGCTCCGCACGTAATTGTGTCACACAGCATGGGTACGGTCATCGCATACGACAATCTTCAACGGGTGGCGGAATGCCCAGCGGTCGACGGCCTAATCACCATTGGTAGCCCGCTGGGAATTGACGAGATCCAAGACCAGCTGAGCCCGGAATGGTCACGGCACGATGGCTTCCCGGTCAAGACGAAAAGCTGGATCAACATCTATGACAGATTGGATCCGGTGGCGGGTCTCGACCCCCTAATAATGAACGACTACCAGCGCAGAGGTAGCGATGCCGTCGTCGATATCAACGAACAAAATTGGGGCACATGGCGCCACAGTATCACCAAATACTTGGCGGGCGATCAGCTGCGGGAACAGCTTGGCTCCATGCTCGAACTGTGACCAAAGGAACTCGTAGTGACCTGGAACCATCTCGATGATTTGATGAGCAATCTGACGGCCAAAGTAGACACGTATGATCGGGCTGCTGTTGTTCAGATATGTGAGCAAGTCAGCGCGAGAGTGCGGTCTAGCGATGAGCCCTTTCCCGACGAGGAGGCAGCGTTCATGTTGGGCCGCCTACGCCGAAAGCGTTGGTTCGATCTCATGGAGACTCTCGCGGATGTGTTCATCCAGACTGGCCAGCGATCGGCAACGGTACGCCGCCTTCACGCCCAGGCACTTCTGGATCAGGGACAGCTGGTAGCCGGCCTAGCTATCGCTGAGCAACTAGCCTCCGAAACTGAGGCCGATGGCAAAGAGAATGCCGAAGCCCGCGGGCTTATAGGGCGGGCCTACAAGCAGATGTATATCGATGCCGCAGCCCCAGCAGTTCCACGCAACCAAGACTTCCTACGCAAGAGCATCGACGCCTATTACGACGTCTACAAAGCGATGCCAAACCCGTGGCATGGCATCAACACGGTGGCCCTTGTCGCCCGTGCTCGACGAGACGCGGTCTCAACAGATGGGTATCCCGAGCCTCACGAGCTGGCGGCGACCATCCTGGAGGAGATTCAGGAGCGAGCCGACGATGACCGGGCCGATCTCTGGGACTTTGCCACAGCCATGGAAGCGTCAGTGGGGACCGAGGATTATCCCGGCGCTCTGGGCTGGTTGGCGAAATACTTGGCCACGGACGCCGATTCCTTCGAACTGTCCAGCACGCTTCGTCAGCTGGAGGAAGTGTGGGGATTCGACTCCTCTGGTTTCCAGGGCAGCATCCTGGAAATCTTGCGAGCGTCTATCTTGCGTAGTGAAGATGGCGGAGCCGTCCAGCTCGATCTCCAAGTGAGGGCCGACGCCGACGTGTCAGCAACGAAGGCGGCTGGCGTCCAACTGGAACGGATCCTCGGAAGCACGGGGGTGCAGAACCTGACGTGGTATCGGACCGGACTATCTCGAGCAGAAGCGGTTGTGCTGATCCTGGACGGTATGGGCAGCGGCCAAGGTTCGGGATTCCTGCTGTCGGGGGCAGAGTTGTGTGACGCACTGCCAGCCGACGAGAAGTTTGTGATTACCAACGCCCATGTTGTCTCCGAGACGTACTCGGCTGCCGCCCTGGTTCCCGAGGAGGCCGTGATCAAGTTCGAGGCGCTAGGTCTCGACGATGAGTACAGGGTTGCGGAGGTGATCTTCTCGTCGCCTCCCGTAGATCTCGATGTCTCGGTATTGCGGATCGACAAGCCGGCGCCCAGTGTCGATCCGATACCGATCGGTAAGCGGCTACCCGTCGCCGACGGAGAGCAGCGGGTCTATGTCATCGGGCATCCCCTCGGCGGAGGGCTCTCGTTCTCCCTCCAGGACAACACCCTGCTCGATCATGAGGATCCGCTCGTCCACTATCGGGCGCCGACGGAGCCCGGCAGCTCCGGCAGTCCCGTTTTCAACTCACAGTGGAAGCTGATAGCGCTTCACCATGCCGGCGGAACATCGATCCCAAGATTGCGGGACCAGGATGGTGTGTACGCAGCGAACGAAGGTCTTTGGATCCAAAGCATTCGGAAGGCCATCGCTGAGGATCTGGGATCTGCCCCGTCTGAACCGTGACCGGATGGACTTCCGTCATCCGGCTGTCAATGCCGACGCGGTCGCCGGGTCAATTTCGCCCATAACAGGAAGGTCCCGATTCTGCTGGAATTTCTTGACCGCGTCCACGGTCTCGTCGCCGTAGTCGCCATCAGCTCCGAACTTCGGAAGCGAGTCGGCCTTCAAAGCGAGCAATCGCTCCTGGAACACGACGACGGCACGACCCGTGGCGCCTTTAGACAGACCGCCCTCCAGCAATGTGGCAGTGACGGTGTCGATGATGCCGGTCGCCTCCACGTTCAGGATGGTCTGGAAGTTCTTGACGGCGTCGATGGTCTCGTCGCCGTAGTCGCCATCAGCTCCGAACTTCGGAAGGGCCTTTGAGTCTCGTGCCATGAGTAGTCGCTGGAACTTAGAGACTTCGTCACCGCTGGCCCCGCTTGTGAAGCCTGCGGCAACGGCAGCTACCGCTGTTCCTCCCGCAACTGAACCACCGCCGGCAACGGTGCTCCAGTCGACGTCCACATTGCGTGGGTCTTGGTCGAGCTGAAAGTGCATCCGGTCACGTTTCCTCCAATTGCCGCCCCAGGACCATAATGATTGACCTTGATCTTGCCCGAGTAACGGTCCCCAGAACTGAAGGGGTTGACCGCTGGGTCAAGGTCGATGGCAATTCCATAGGAGTGCAGTGAGGGGCTATTCGTCCCGGCGATCTTGCGGCAGTTGAAAGCCCAAGCCGAATTTGGCCGATAGCCCGTGGCCGTGAGAGCGGTCTCAAGCGCCTTGAATGCGTCCACGGCAACGTTCGGGACTCCGCCGATGTTCTTGCCGAAGAACTTGGGGTTGGCGAATTTGCCGGGGCCTTTGTTGCAAAGCCAGTCAGACCACATCTTGCGCAGCGCCGTCGTTGTAGCTTCCAGCGCGATGCCGGGGTCATGCAGCTCGGCTCCGGCTTCCGGATCCACGAATTCATTTGGCACCTCGTTGGTACTCGGTGCGAAATCCACATCAGACATGGTTGATCCCCTTCCTGGCTCGGGCGCAGAATTGGGTTGAAGAGATTGGAGTGAGGCAGGCTTTTCGCGGTGTCAGGCGGCTTTGAATTGTTGCTCGTAGCGTTCTCTGACTGTGGCCGGGGTTTCATACCCCAGCACTGAATGCAACCGACGTCTGTTGTACCAGACCTCGATGAAGTTCGTGACCGCAGCGACCGCTTTCGCCCGAGTCGGGAACACAGTGCGATGCACCAACTCCTTCTTCAACGTGGCGAACCACGATTCAGCACAGGCATTGTCGAAGCATGACCCGACCACACCCATCGACCCGACCATGTCTGCCGCTGCCAACGACAACCGGAAAGCCCGCGAGGTGTACTGGGAGCCGTGGTCGGAATGGAACAGCGCGCCACGACCGACCCTGCCGTTGTTGTAGGCCATGTCGACCGTTGAGCACACCAGGCCGGCGGCGTAGTTGTCGTCCATTGCGTAGCCGACCACTTCCCGGTTGAACAGATCGATCATCGTCGACAAATACAGCGGGCCTTCCCACGTGTTGATCTGGGTGATATCGCCAACGAAACGGACACCCGGCTCGGTAGCGGTGAAGTCACGGCCGATCAGATCCTGCGAGACCC
>JBLINY010000022.1:0-55697 GCA_047638695.1 Acidimicrobiales bacterium
TATTGGTGTGCGCATCTTGGCGTTCGGGTTCAGCGATGCGTGGTAGCGCATGGCAACGGCGATCTCCGCCAGCTGTTCCGACGTCGTGCCGTACTTCTGCATGTGCAGGTTGGCATACATTGCGTAACTGCCAACCGTTGTCATGCCATAGGGCCCGACGAACGAGGTGGCCGGATCACTGCGGCTTCCGCCGCCGGTTCCAATGGCCACCGAGCTTGAGGCCGACGTGCTGCCGTAGAGGACCAGAGCGACCTCACACATACCGGCGTTGATGGCGGCCGCAGCGTGGTTGACGTGCGCAACGAACGACGAACCGCCGATGTTGGTGTCATCGAGGTAGTTGGGGTGGACGTTCAGGTACTCGGCAAGGTCGACGATGCCCATCATGCCCATCGTCATGCTGGCGCCAAAAAGGCCGTCGACATCTTGCAGGGCGAGTCCAGCATCGTCGAGGGCGCCGCGCGCACACTCGGCCATGATCTGGAATTCTGTCTTGTTCGGCGAGAAGCGACTCTCGTGCTCATGCACGCCGACGATGGCCACATCCTTCGGGAAGGCCGTAGTGCTGTCGCTTGCCATCAGAGAGCCTCCACGAATCGGTTGATCATGCTTGCCAGTTCCCCTGGTTGTTCGAGCACCCCGCGACGACCGGCCCCGCCCAGCGTTTCAACCGAACCATTCGCCAAACTTCCGGCCAGCGCAGTGGCGGCCGATGCCGAGTTGGCTTCCTCGTGTTCGCCGATCACGACCAGCACGGGTGCAGTAACGGTGGCTGCACGGTCGCCGAGCGACCAGTCAGCTTGGCCCCGTCGATCTCCCAGCGTCGCTCGGGGGTCGGTCTTGACCCAATCGGCAAACGCCCGCTGGTAGACGCTGCGGTCGGTGTCGGGCGCATAACCTGAACGATCGAACTCTCGCCGAGCTCGACCCGCCGTGATCTCAGCCAAACCTGCTACTTCGTCAGCAACGTCGAACGCGGCAGCAGCGCCACCGATCAGGACAAGGCCTGCAGTAAGACTCGGATGCTGAGCGGCTAGTTCGAGCGCTACGGCAGCGCCCATTCCCTCGCCGACCAGAACAACCGAGCCAAGACCGAAACTCTCGGCCAAGACCTGAGCATGTCCGGCCATGGCGTCGATCGAGCCGAGCGAATCGAGACCGGCCGAGCGCCCGTGCCCCGGAAGATCGAAGGCTATGGGACTCTGGGAAGGTTCGAGCGCTTCAAGAAGCTCGGCGAAGCCGTTGCCGTTCCCGCCAGCGTCGTGGATACACAACACCGGCTTCCCGACAGTCACGTCAGGGGGAGCCCCTGGCAAAGTGGTGGGGCCTCGGTGGTACACAAGCGTGGCCACGTCCCCGATGGTCTGATACTTGGCTGGCACGCTGGGTCAAGTTAGTCCTTGTGGCCCGCTCGACCGAATCTCGGGGATTGGGACAACGACTCGCAGCGCGAGTTGAGCTTGGTTGCTGGCCCAGAACTACGGTGGTCGACATGACGATCGCAGCTGAGACAGACCTCATTCCGATCCTCGACCTCAGTCCGCTTCTCGACCGGCAGCCCGGCGCCGTCGATGCGCTCGGCGACCAGCTACGGCGGGCCCTCGAAGATGTCGGGTTCTTCTTCGTAACCAACCACGGCGTCCCCTGGCAGATGGTCACCGATGTCTACGAGCAAGCCAAGACCCTTCACGCCCTGCCGCCGGGGACCCACGACCACATCAAGATGGACCGCGAGCATGGTGGTTATCTCGGCCTCGGAGGCGGGACCTCCTATGCGTCGGAGATCGCTGGTGACATTCGGACTCCGAATCTGAACGCCGCCTTCTTCTCACACCGTGGTGGTTATCGGTTGGGTAATCAGTGGCCGGAGCTGCCGGGATTCCAATCCACCGTCGAGACCTATGTTGACGAGGTTCTCGCGCTCTGCAGCAGGCTTCTTCCTGTGCTGGCATCCTCGCTTGAATTGCCCCACGACTTCTTCGAGCCGCACTTCGACAACCCATCGTGCACACTTCGGATGTCTCACTATCCGGTGCTCGACTACGGCGAGCACGACTGGGGTCTGGCTCCGCACACTGATTCGTCGATCATGACGCTGCTTCCGGCCAACGACGTGCCTGGCCTGGAGATCCGGCCTGCCGGTCACGACTGGATCGAGCCTCCCCCGCTGGCCGAGGCCTACTTGATCAACAGCGGCGACATGCTGAAGCGTTGGACCAACAATCGGTTCCGGTCGACGGCCCATCGAGCCCGCAACGCTGCTGATGTCGATCGTTACGCAATGCCGTTCTTCTTCGGCGCTCGCGACGACGCTCCCATCGAGGCGCTGCCAAGCTGCGTCGGCGAAGACAACCCACCGAAACACGACCCGATTACCTACGGCGACTACCAGCGCTGGTTCATCGATAGGAACTACGCCGCGGTGACTGGGGTCGAGGCCGCAGCCGAAGCCCCCTAGAGGTCCCACAACCTGCCCCAGGCGGGCACAGAACTAGGCGAGACGACCTATCTGCTCAGCCCGGAGGCCATTTGTGCCGTTAGAAGGGTGTGCGCCGCGGCAACTCAAGAAGCTGGACGATTAGGAAACGAGTCGCCACCCTGGTGACTCTTCCTGTGCTTCTTTCAGTTGCGCTTCTCGGAGCGTTCGCTTTCAACCAGGGCCGACAGGCGCAAACCGCGGCCGATCTACGTGACCGATTGGAGTTGGCCCTCGCTCTCGGTGCCGTTCCCGGCACGGCGGAAACTGAACGCGGTTTGTCGAACGGCAGCGTGGCCCTCGGCTTGTTGGCAGGAAGCGACGCCTCTAGTGGCGGCCCCTTCGCCTCCACCAACCTCTCCACCGAACGAGCCGCGGCTCGTTCTCGTCTCGATCGGGCAGTCGATCCGATAGATCGCTCGCTCGTTTCACCGGAGCTGAGCACCAGCTTGGCCGAGCTCGATGTCCTGCGTGAACGGCTCGACCAGGGCGAGGCCAGCATCCAAGACATCCAGACCTACTTCGACGAGCTGATCGAGTTCGCTGCGATCGAGGCCGACACGCACCTCACGTGGACCGTCGCCAACCTCGGTTCGGTCGGGGCCGAGGAGCTCGCACCCGAGCTGGGGGCCGTGCGGTCTCTGAACGAACTCAGCGAACGAGGTGCGGTGTGGACGTCGCAGGCGCATGCCGGAACATTCGCCCGCAATCGAGAGACGGCTCTGGAGCTTGCCATCAGTTCTGATCAGCAGGTTCAGCTGATCGCCGACATCGAAGCGGCATATCCGTCGGTAGTCGACCTACCAGAATGGCAGTCCGTCTCGAGCGGCGGCGAACGGCGAGAACGGTTCCTCGACGAGTTGCTCTGGGGCAGCTCGGCTGGAGCATTCAGCGCCGACCAGCTCCTCAACGAGATCAGCGATCTTGAACGACAGGCGAGCCAAGACGTCTACCTCGTCGGACGCTCCGTCGCCGCTGAGCCACTGGCCGAGCTCGGCGATGCAGCCATACAGGCAGAACAGATATCGATCGCGGCGGCTGCCGCTGCCGCTGCGCTCGTTCTCGCCGCCGGTGCGGGTGCGGTCCATGTGGTGCGCTCAGTGGCAAGACCACTCGACGAGTTGCAGTTCCGGGCCGAACGGATCTCTGCCGGCGAGTTGGGCTGGAGCCCGAACCGTGGCAACGACCCGGCCGAAGTGGTCGCCATCAATCGCGGACTCGACGATCTTGTTCGGGTTCTGCTCACAGTCCAAGATCAAGCTGAGGCGCTGGCCGCAGGCGATCTCGAGGCTGAGGTGCTCAGTGAGTGCGCGCCCGGCCCACTGGGTGAGGCCCTTTCAGGCTCAGTCGACCAGCTGAGAAGCGCCACCACCAGCCTCCGTTACTCCGAGAGCGAAGCGCGCACGGTCATTGACTCGGCGGCCGAGGCCATTCTCGTCGTCGGGATGGACGGTGGAATTCTGCGGTGCAACTCCGCCGCAGAGCAAGCCATCGGGGCCGACCGGGTCGCGTCGGGCAGTGCCGAGGGATTCCTGCCACAGTGGCGAAAGCTCAAGCCCGGCTCCCACGAGACAACCATGGTCGATGCCGCCGGCCAGGACATGCATCTGCTCGTGTCATCTAGCGTGTTCTCGAGTGACGAGGGCCCGGTCACCGTGCTGATCTGGCGAGATATCAGCGACCGAAAGCTCAACGAGAGAACGTTGGTACACCAGGCTCGCCACGATCACCTGACCGGGCTCCTGAACCGCGCAGGCCTCCTCGGCCTCCTCGACGACCGCGTCGTCGCTGGCATTCCCTCTGCCATCGCCTACCTCGATCTCGACCGCTTCAAACCGGTCAACGACCTGTATGGGCACGAAGCCGGTGACCATGTACTGAGAGAAGTCGGGCGCCGACTCCACGCAACCGTTCGAGGCAGCGACGCCGTTGCCCGAATTGGCGGCGACGAGTTCGTCGTACTCAGCGACGGTGATAGCGACGATGTCGAACGTATGGCCGAACGGCTCGTCGAAGCCGTCTCGAGACCAATCGATCTTCCCGGTGGTGAAATCGTCCGCCTCGGGGCCAGCGTTGGTTGGGCGGGATCGGACACGGTCTCAGCCGGCGAGCTCTTGCGACGAGCTGACGTGGCGCTGTACCTGGCCAAGTCGAGCGAGGACATCAGCGTTACCGCCTACACCGAGCAGGTGGCATCCCAAGATGCGGAACGCCGTAGCATAGAAACCGAGCTGCGCAACGCCATCGAGACAGGTGAGCTCCGCCTTCATGGCCAGCCCATCGTCGACCTGGCGACCGGCAAAACCGTCGGCGTTGAGGCCCTGGTGCGCTGGGAACACCCAGATCGCGGGCTCATCCCTCCCGGCCTCTTTGTTCCAGTCGCAGAACGCTCCGACTTGATCCTCGATCTCGACCGTTGGGTCCTCTCCGAGGCGATCTCAATCGCGGCCAAGCAACCACCGGAAGGCCCTCGCATCTCGGTGAACGTGTCAGGTCGCCACCTTCGGAGTCCTGAGTTGGCCGAGACGATCGGCAAACTCCTCGACGAACATCGGTGTCCCGCCAACCGCATCCAAATAGAGATGACCGAAACACACGAGGGCATCGACAGCGATGCGGCCCTCGTCACCGTCAACCGCCTTCGAGCCCGCGGCATCACGGTTGCGTTGGACGACTTCGGAACTGGCTACTCGTCGCTCACCCATCTCCTTCGCCTCCCCATCGATGCAGTCAAGATCGACCGGTCGATGGTGTCGGTTATCGACAAGCCCGAGGGCAGCAGCATCGTCGACGCGATCATCGGCTACTGCCACGCGCAGAATCTTCTGGTCGTGGCCGAAGGAGTCGAGACGGCTGAACAGGAACGGCTGTTGCAAGAGCGTGGCTGTGGATTGGCCCAGGGCTACTACTACTCGAAGCCCAAACCGATCGAGACCTTCTTGTTGGTGTCGCAAGCCAACTAACGTTCGCAGGCATGAGCACGCAGGCAGAACGACGCGCAGCCGGAACCGACGTCATGGGCACCCTCAGCGGGATGGACCCGGAGCGACCAGTCGCATCGATGGAGCGACGAAACGGAGCGCTCGGCACGTTCGGCATCGATCATGTTCTTGGCAACTTATGGTCACGCCCACAGCTGAGTCGCCGCGACCGCAGCCTGATCGTTGTGGCGTTTCTGGCCACGATTGGTTCGACTGAAGAGCTCGAGGCCCATGTGGGCGGAGCACTCAACCACGGCCTATCAGAGACCGAGGTTCGCGAGATCATCAACCAGGTTGCTGGCTACGCCGGGTTCCCGATGGCGATGCAAGCCACTCGCATCGTCGATGCCGTGATCGCAGCGCGCCTGGGTGTCGACTGGCTACCGGCCAAAGACGGCGCGGCGTCGCTCGACGATCCTGCACGGAGGGCTCAGGCCGCCGACGTCATGGGCACCTTGTTCGGAGGACGCGTGTCGAGCGATCCCGATGTTGCCCGGGCCGGTGTTGTCGATGCCCTCGGTGGCGTTGGGGCGTTCGCCTTCGACTTTGCCTTCGGCGAATTGTGGTCACGCACCGAATTGTCTCGGCGCGACCGCAGCATGGTCACCGTCGCCGTGTTGGCCATCCTCAAATGCGCCGACGAACTGGCCATCCACATTCCTGGAGCGCTCAATCACGGAGTGACCCGTGAAGAGGTCGAAGAGATCATGGTGCAACTGACCTGTTACGGCGGCTTTCCCCGCGCCGTCGAGGGCATCAAGGCAGCTCGAGCCGCCTGTGCCAAGATCGACGCTCGAGCCGCCCGGACCGATTAATCTGGCCGGGCGACTTTGCCTCAGACAGATCGTCTAGCGGCCGGTGAACACCGGCTGACGCTTTTCAACGAAAGCCTTGGCCGCTTCCTTGTGGTCTGTGGTCTGACCAGCGCGGGTCATCGCCGCGGCCTCGCCAGCGAGACATTCCTTCAGCTCATGTTGGATAGCTCGGTTCAGATTCTCTTTCATGAGACGATGAGCGATCGGAGGTCCGGATGCGATCTCGGTCGCGAACGCCATGGCCGCCTCACGGAACTCGGCTTCCGGGGCGACCCGGTTGGTAAGCCCAAGACTCAGAGCTTCGTTGGCATCGACGCGGCGAGCAGTGAAGTAGAGCTCCTTGGCCAACGCCGTTCCCACCATCTGCGTCAAGAACCAGCTGCCGCCAAAGTCACCGGAGAACCCGACCTTGGCAAAGGCGGTGGTTAGAAACGCTGTGTCGGCCATGATCCGCACGTCAGCGGCCAGAGCGATAGAAAGACCGGCGCCGGCGGCTGGTCCGGGGATGGCCACAAGAACGGGCTTCGGCAGCTCGTGCAAGGCCAGCGAAACCTGCTCTTGGCGATGGCGAAGATCATCAATTCGATCCTCCACCGTCTGGGCTCCAGCGCTGCCCGGCGCGCCGCGATTGGCCATGGCCTTCACGTCACCGCCGGCACAGAAAGCATTGCCTTCACCCGTCAGCATCAGGCAACCAATGTCGGGGTCGGCTGCAACTGCAGGCAGCACCCGCTGGAAACCCTCGTACATCTGTGGGGTTAGGGCATTTCGTGCCTCGGGACGATTGAAGGCCAAGACGGCCACCCGCCCTTCGACCCGCACCGTCATGTCCTCGGTTCCAGTTTCGAGCTCAGCCACAAGAATCCCTTCAATCGATGCCAACAGAGTCGGCACATTCGTTCACTGCAGTCTGGCGGGCCGCCATCATCGTGGCCAACGGAGACAATCAACTTCTCCCAGCCACCCAACTACTTCCCACCATGGAAGCGCGATTGATGACTGAGTCGCCATCGCTGGCAGGCTGACGTCTTGCGTGGCATGACGAAGATGCGTCGCCCATCATCCGCCAGCGGCGAATCCGGGTCGTCGAACCAACTCCTGACGAGGGACTTCCTCGTCCTCACCATCTCGGGCTTCTTCGCACTCGCCGGTTTCGCATCAACCTTGCCGCTGGTTCCCCGTTACGTCGAAGGTGAACTGGGGGGCGGCAAAGTTTCGGTCGGCATCGCGGTCGGCATCTTCTCGTTGTCCGCGGTGTTCGCCCGGCCACTCGTCGGCAAACTCGGCGACGAACGAGGACGCCGATTCATCATCGTCGGCGGCACGGCGCTGACTGCACTTTCGGTGGCAGCCCACTCGCTCGCCACCACCATCCCTCTGCTGTACGCCGTCCGGTTGCTGATGGGCGTGACCCAGGGTGCGTTCTTCGTCGGATCGGCCACCCTCGTGAATGACTTGGCCCCACCCGACCGGCGGGGCGAGGCCACCAACTACTTCTCGGTCGCCGTCTACGGCGGCATGGCGATCGGCCCGCTCATGGGCGAAGTGGTGCAACGCAACTCCAGCTTTGGCTGGGCATTCGCCGCCGGTGGCCTGTCGCTCGTGATTGCATCGATCATGGCAACGTTCCTGCCAAAAGACCGCCCCACCCCCGACGTGGCTGTGTTGAACGGACCCAAGCCAAAGGCGATCCTCATTCACCCGGCAGCGGTTATTCCTGGCCTCATCTTGATGGGTGGTCTCGTAACCTTCACCGCTCTGAATGGCTTCATGCCCCTCTTTATCGAGGAAGAAGGTCTCGGGTCAGCGGGTCCGGTGCTGCTCCTTTACGGCCTGCTGGTACTGGTCATCCGAATCATCGGCTCGAAACTACCCGATCGGTTCGGGACGCTCCGCACAGCGACGGTGGCATTGATCGGTCAGGCGGCCGGGATGGCGGTGATGGGATTCTCGAATTCCCAGACCGGGTTATTCGTCGGTGCCGCCGTGTTGGCCGTCGGTGGCTCGTTTCTTTACCCTGCCCTGCTGACCGCGGCTGTCTACGGTGTTGCCGACAATCAGCGAGCCCGAGCCACCAGCACGGTCACCCTGGCGTTCGAACTTTCGTCTGGCTTCGGCGGGCCGGCCCTCGGCTTCGCTGCTGCTTTCTGGGGAACCCGCGCCTCGTTCTTTGGAGCGTCGGTTGCGGCCCTCGCCGCTCTCCCCCTCCTCTTCTACTGGGCAGCCAGTAGACCGGCGGCCCTCGTACCTCCCCGTTGAGTCGGCTCTTTCATTGAGTCGGCTTCGCCTCCTGCTTCGCCATCCGACTCACGACACCCTGCTGCGGCGTCCCGCCGCAACCACACGCGGTTAGGTGAAGATTCCTGAGGCAATGAGGTCGGCGGCGCTGTCTGCGTCGTGACCAAGTATCTCGGTGAGGATCGGGTACAGGTGTTCGCCAAACGTCGGCGCTGCCGATCGGGCACCACCCGGTGTGCGACTCAGCGGGATATTGGTCTCCTCGATCCACACCTCACCCCATGAATCGTGGGACGCCTGCACGAACGCGTTCCGGTGCAGTAATTGGGGATCGGCGACAACCTCGGGGGCATAGGAAACTCGGTGCGCCGGCACCCCCAACAACTGAAGTGACGTCTCCAGCTGTTGGCCGTCCTGCTTCGACGTCCAGGACTCGATCGAACGATCGAGCTCATCGTGCATATCAAATCGCTGAGCCAGCGTCAGATGAACAAGATCGTCTCGACCGATAGCGATCGCCAAGGTCTGCCACTGACGGTCGGTTTCACAGGCGACGGCGATC
Source organism: Acidimicrobiales bacterium (assembly GCA_047638695.1). Taxonomy (GTDB): domain Bacteria; phylum Actinomycetota; class Acidimicrobiia; order Acidimicrobiales; family SZUA-35; genus JAHECQ01. The sequence continues at coordinate 9,073 of JBLINY010000022.1, forward strand.
CAACGATCGTCGCCCGCAACTGCGTAGGCACCATGAGGCGCCATGTTGGCATCGCGATTTCCGTCCCGCATGCCTTCGATGCCGTGAATGTCGTCGTTCAACAAAGCCGGCGCCAAGAGATGCACGGCCCCTTCCATCTGTGAGTAGTCGATGAGTTGGCCCTTGCCTGTCCGCTTGCGATGTTCGAGCGCGGCCAACACCGTGGCGAACGTGAAGCGCGGTGAGATGTAATCGCTGTATGCACCAAAGGGACCGCAGGGGGCACGGTCGGGCCACCCGCCCAGTGGGAAAAACCCGGCCACCGCTGCGCCAACGTTGCCAAATCCCGAGATCTCTTTGATCGGGCCGGTCTGTCCCATTAGCGACGTCGACACCATGATCAGCCCGGGGTTGATCTGCGACAGCTTCTCGTAGCCCAAACCAATGCGGTCGATCACCCCGACCGAGTACGACTCGATCAGAACGTCAGCCCACGCAACGAGCTTTTCCATGACCTCGATCGAGGCCGCCTGCCGCAGGTCGATGGCCAAAGACATCTTCGAGGCGTTGATCGACAGATAACTCAGAGAGTTCTCGGCCCCCGGCTCGTTCTTCATGAACGGCCCGGCACCGCGCATGATGCACGGCTTGCTCTCGGACTCGATCCGAATGACGTCGGCCCCGAAGTCGCCCAACATCCGGGAGGTGTACGGCCCAGCGATGGCCCACGTCAGATCGAGCACCTTCACTCCCGTCATTGGGTCGCCGGCCCGTTCAGGCGAGGCGTCGTCAGGAATTGAAGGGGATCTTGGCTGACCGACAATCTCGTCGGTGTGCTGACCCAACCGAGGTGGCGGCTCATCGATCACCAGCGTCATAGCGGCAGGACGAGCGACCGGCCCCGGGTAACGAACACCGTTGATGGTGCGCCAATACTCTCGTTCGCTCAGGTGATCGAGATCGAGTATCTCGCGCGTGGTGGTGATGGGCGCTAACAAGAGGTTGCGCTCGAGCGCGGCCTCCAGCATCTGAGCCTTGGTCTTGGTTTTGGTGAATTCGTTGATGGCGATGGCACCCCGATTCAGCACGCCGGGAGCCTCCGGATCGGAGGTCAGTTGTGCTCCAAAGCCAATCCAGTCGACATCTCGGAACTCTTCAGGACACAACCCCTCCTCGTCCATCCACTGGAATAGCCGAGTGTTGTAGGGGCCAACGGTCGGGCCGACGAGAAAGACAAGCGAGATGAACCCGTCAAGTGTCTCGTAGACCAGCTTCAGCGTTATGGGGCCGAACTCGGCCCCACCGGACAACCGCTTGGTGCTTGGCGCTCCGGCAAAGGGGTAGAGCATTTGGTACTGAGTGGCGACGATATAACTCTGCTGGGCAGAGATGTCGGCATGCTGGCCCAGCCCCGAGCGGTCTCGCTCGCGCAACCCCAGCAATACAGCGCAGAGAGCGTCGGAGGCGGCAAAGTGCCAGGTCTGCGGCACGGTCTGACGAACGGGAGCCCGGTCGCGGTCGCCTGTTATTCCCATTGTTCCGGAGCCAGCGGTGTTGATTATATCCGTCGCCAGCCAATCGGCCTTTGGACCGGTGAGCCCGTAGCCTGAGATCGACGCCACAACCAGATGTGGATGACGTTCCTGTATGCCAGCCAGATCGATGGGTAGCGCCCCGCTTTCGATCATTGCGTCGGCGCCGGCCATCAGTTCCTCGAGCTCGTTCCGCCCCTGCGATGTTTCGAGATCGACCACAACGGACTTTTTGCCTCGGTTGTAGGACCAATGGGTCAGCGATTGCTCGGGGTCGGGTTCGTCACCGGCAAACGGTGCCTGGCGGCGCGCCCGTTGACCATCGGGGGGTTCAATGGCGACAACCTCCGAACCCAACTGGGCAAGAACCATTCCCGCCAGGTGCCCTCGATCATCGGTGAGGTCGAGAATCCTGTATCGCTCGAACATTTCGTTCTCCCTGCAACTCGCTGGCAATCTTCCCATCATGGCCGAACCCACCTTCTCGACGCTTCTCTACGGAGTCAGCGAACGCATCGCCACCATTACGCTCAATCGACCAGAGAAACTCAATGCCATGAGCAAGACGCTGCTCGACGGAACGGAGGCTGAACGGATCGGACTGGTGAATCAGGTTGTGCCCGACGACGAACTTGAAGAGGCTGCGCTTGCGATGGCCCGTGACGTTGCTCGCACCGCCGATGTTGGTCTGCGAATGTCGAAACTGGCAACCAACCGGTGGTTCGAGAACATGGGATTGCTGGCTTCGTGTTACTCGACCGCGGATCTCGACACCTTCTTCCATCAGAGCTCGACCTACGTCGACTTCTTCACCGCGGTACGCGAGAAGGGCATGTCAGGCGCCCTCAAGGATCGGGCCGAAAAGTTCGGGTGACCTGTCGGCGTCTGCCTCAGGCGGTCAGATGGTGCTCGAGTTCCCCTTTGATGGTTCGCGCTTCGGCCAACAAGCGGTCGATCTCGCCCACGGTTGTCGCTGCTCCGTCTTTACCAACAAAGAACATATGGCCGCCCTCGACCACTGCGTTGAGGCGGCCAGATGCGCCACGCACCAGGGCCGTCAGCTGCGTCCACTGGTGTTGACTCAACCGGTCTTGACCCAACTGTTCTTGCTCGCTCAGCCGGGCCTGGTTGGGAGCCACGTAGCAACCATGCAACATGTTCGACAGCACCATCCCCCAGTTGTGGAAGTCGGTGACGACATGGCGGCCATCGCTTCGCCACGTCGGCTCAAGACTCGCCACCATTGGATACTCCGACCATGCCGTACCGCGCGACTCGGCCAGAACCTCGGCATGTCCAACAACGACCTCCCCGGCCTCACGCCGGACATCGAGCCCCGGGAAGAGGTTCAATGGCATGTTCCCCACGTAATGATGTTGGTAGTCGCTCACGGAGATCACCGTGCGTTGATAACGGAGATCGGTCTGCTCGAGCTCCGGTTCAAACGAGCGCAGGCCCTCATGAGCAATGAGGCCGGAGCTGGTGAACGAGGTTGGCGATTGGGCCCACCGACGTGCGCCTTCGAGGGAGCCAAAAATCAGACCGGGCACGGCAGGAGTAGCGGCGAGGGCTACGAAGACTTCGAGGGTGATCCCGCGCTGTTCCATCGCCTTGTTCAGGCGGGGAGCGATATTGCCAGCTGCGCTCCACCCGAGCACGACCACGCTGGTGGGCAACTCCCACTCTGTGACCAAGAGCCCAACGTGCTCAGCGATTGCGTCGGCCAGTTGAGCCAGGCCAACATCCGGATCGACCCGCTCGAAGGCGGGATGGCGAACCTCAAGCGGATAGGAAACGGCGAGGACCGGCCACCCGGCCGCTTCTAGATGATGGGCCAGGAAGTCCTCGGCATTGCTCCCGACGTGCCCGTAGAAGATCCGACCCAGATGGATCGCGCCCGGCAGACAGACGACAAGCGGCCGGTCGCCTGTACCGCGAGATTCATAGACCACCAATGGCATATCGGCGGCGGCAACTGCCCGCTCGCCCGGTTGCAGCGTTACTCGGGCACCCATTGGAGCAACGTACATCTAACGACCGTTCGACCGCGAGCCGACGAGCGTCTGGGCAACGAGACCACCTGATCGGACGGGGCTGATCGCTAAGTTTCCGCTCGCAAGGTCGTCTCTCCTGCGAGGTGAGGGCATCCTGTGAGAATGAATCCTGCTGAGGTCACCGAACACACCATCTCCATCGGCGGTCACACCACCTTTTATCGGGCGTGCGGGCCGGAGAACGGTCCGCTCGTTATCTTCTGCCACGGCTGGCCAGAACAGTCCCTCAGCTGGCGTCATCAGCTACCGGCTCTCGGAGCCCTCGGGTTTCGGGCGGTCGCTCCCGACATGCGCGGATACGGCAAATCATCTGCTCCCAAAGAGCACAGCGACTACGGCCTCGAGCACATCGTTGGTGACATGACGGCCCTGCTCGGTGCCCTCGACGGCGATTCGGCCATCTGGGTCGGGCACGACTGGGGTAGCCCGGTTGTTTGGAGCCTCGCCAGTCACCACCCCGAGTTGGTCCAGGGCGTAGTAAGCCTCAATGTGCCCTACTTCACCATCGAACATGGGCTTGAAAATCTGGTTGATCTCGTCGACCGCGAGGTTTATCCCGAGGAGGAGTACCCGGTCGGCCAGTGGGACTACATGCTCTACTACCAAGAGAACTTCGACCGGGCCACGCAAGTGATGGACGCCGATGCCTACAACATGGTGAAGGCGTTGTTCCGCAAGGGCAACCCCGAGGGAGTTGGCCAGCCAGCCGGCACCGCCAACACCCGGGCATCGGGCGGCTGGTTCAACGGTGCAGCAGCTGCGCCGAACCTCCCCCGCGACGAGGACGTCGTCAGCGAAGATGACGTCTTCGATTACGCTGCCGGCCTCGAAGCCAACGGATTTTTCGGTCCCAACTCGTGGTACATGAATCACGAAGCGAACGAGGCCTATACCGCCACTGCCCAGAACGAATTCGTGCTCGATATGCCCGCATTGTTCCTGGCCGGCCGCTACGACTACACCTGCGAGACGGTCGAGTCAGAAATGACCCATCCAATGCACGCCCACTGCCAGAACCTCACGGTCGAGACCATCGATAGCGGCCATTGGATGGCACAAGAAAAGCCACAGTCGGTGAATGCTGCTCTCACTCGCTGGATCGCTACTCATCTTCCTGAAAGCTGGCCGCAGGTCTAGATTTCACTCCATGCGCCAAATTTCTCTGGTCGGGTTCCTCCAAGCTCAGAACTGCACGACGATTCCAGCTGCCTGGCGTCACCCCGAAGCTCGGCTCGACTTCACCTCACCCGACTACTACCAACACATTGGTCGCGTCCTCGAAGCGGGCAAGTTCGATCTCGGGTTCTTTGACGACCGTCTGGCCATGCCCGATATGTACTCGGGCGACCACGTCCACACCGTCGAGAACGGCATTCGGTGCGTGAAAATGGATCCCACCACCGTTCTCACCGTGATGGGTATGGCCACGACGCACCTCGGCCTCGGCGCCACGTACTCAACCACCTACCACGAGCCTTTCCATGTGGCCCGGTTGTTCTCGACCCTCGACCACATGACCAACGGTCGCGCCGCGTGGAATGTGGTCACGTCGGTAAACGACAACGAGGCCCGCAATATGGGCATGGAACAAGCCGTCGGTCACGACGACCGCTACGACCGAGCCGATGAGTTCATGCAGGTGGTGCATGGCCATTGGGATACCTGGGAAGACGACGCCCTGGTCCTTGATCGTTCGTCGGGCCTGTTCGCCGATGGCACCAAAGTCCATCGGCTCGACCATGTCGGACCCAACTTCCGCTCGCGAGGCCCATTCACGGTGCCTCGCACCCCGCAGGGCCACCCCGTCGTCATTCAGGCCGGACAAAGCGGGCGAGGGCAGAAGTTCGCTGCTCGTTGGGGCGAGCTCTTGTTCGTCAACCACACCGACATGGCCACCAGCAAGGCGGCCTACGACGCTGTTCGGGCCGAGGCCGCAACCATTGGGCGCGACCCGGAACAGATGCGGATCACCAACCTGGTGTTTCCCGTCGTCGGCCGCACGTTGGCCGAAGCTGAAGACAAGAAGGCGGCGTACGACGAGCTGCCAAAGGACATCGACGAGCTCTCACTTCTCTCCGAAGGTCTGAACTTCGACTTCTCTGTGAAGGATCTCGACGATCCGTTCACCGACGAGGAGCTCGAGGGCCTCTCGGGCATTCAGGCCATCCGCGACCGAGTCACTCGAGCGACGGGCAAGGCGAACCCGACAACCCGCGATTTCATGAAAATCACCAGTCGGGCCCAGCTCAACCACGCCGTCGTGGGCGGACCGACCGAGCTGGCCGACTACTTCGAACAGTGGTTCACCGAGCCTGCCTGCGACGGCTTCGTTATTGGCGGTAGCCATACGCCGGGCACGTTCGAGGACCTCGTTGAACTTGTTGTTCCCGAGCTCCAGCGCCGAGGACTGTTCCGTCGCGAGTACACAGGTTCAACGCTGCGTGATCACCTGGGCTTGGGCCAGCCCAGCCTCGGATCATGGCGAATGGCCGACGACGGTGCCTGACACCGACTACCTCAAACGCATCCTCACCGCGAGGGTCTACGACGTAGCGGAAGAGACCCCCCTCGAGCCCGCTCCCCTGCTCTCGAAGCGGCTCAAAAACAACGTGCTTCTCAAACGGGAAGACCTCCAGCCGGTGTTCTCGTTCAAACTGCGTGGTGCCTTCAACAAGATGGCGGGCCTCACGCCCGAGCAACGAACCCGAGGCGTCATTGCCTCCTCAGCCGGCAACCACGCCCAAGGTGTTGCCTTGGCTGCCCAAAGTCTGGGGTGCAGCGCCGTCATCGTCATGCCGGAGACCGCGCCCAACCTGAAGGTTCAGGCGGTTCGGGCCCGTGGGGCCGAGGTCATCCTTCACGGTGAGTACTACGGCGATGCCTACACCCATGCTCTCGAATTGATGAAACAGCGCGACCTCACCTTCGTTCATCCGTTCGACGACCCCGACGTCATCGCTGGCCAGGGCACCATCGGTATGGAAATCCTGCGTCAACACAATGGCCCGCTCCACGCCGTGTTCGCCCCAATCGGCGGTGGCGGGCTGATCAGCGGCGTGGCCACATACATCAAACAGCTCAGGCCCGAGGTAAAGATCATCGGAGTCCAGTCCGACGATTCCGATGCCATGGCCCAGTCGATTGCCGCCGGCCGCCGAGTCAAACTCGACGAGGTTGGCCTTTTTTGCGACGGCACTGCGGTCAGTCAGGTCGGCGAGGAGACGTTCCGCCTGACGTCGGCCTATGTCGATGACATCATCCTCGTCGACACTGATGCAGTCTGCGCCGCCATCAAAGACGTATTTATCGAGACCCGCGCCATCCTCGAACCCTCGGGCGCACTGCCTATAGCCGGCATGAAGGCGTATGTCGAGAATGGCGGGATCACCGGCGAAACCATGGTTGCCATTGCCTCCGGCGCCAACATGAACTTCGACCAACTTCGCTTCGTCTCCGAACGAGCCGAGCTCGGAGAGCAACGAGAAGCCGTGTTTGCGGTCACGGTGCCCGAAGAGCGTGGCAGCTTTCGCAGGTTCTGTCAGCTCGTCGGCGACCGCGACGTCACCGAATTCAACTATCGCATCAGCGATGAGTCGGTGGCCCACCTTTTCGTCGGCGTCGGGATCTCTGAACCGACCGAGGCCACGGTCATCTGCGAGCTGTTCGATTCGAACGGTTTTCCCAGTATCGACCTCACCACCGACGAACTGGCGAAGGTCCACCTTCGTCACTTGGTCGGCGGAAAGTCATCGCTCGCCCGGGACGAGGTTCTCTACCGGTTCGAGTTCCCGGAGAAACCTGGTGCCCTGATGCGCTTTCTCACAACCATGAGCCCCAGCTGGAACATCTCACTGTTCCACTACCGAAACCATGGCGCCGACTACGGCCGGGTGTTGGTTGGCATGCAAGTTCCCGAGAGCGAGAAGCAATCGCTCAACGAAGTTCTGGGTGCATTGGGGTACCGCCACTGGGACGAAACCCACAACCCTGCCTACCGATTGTTCCTCGGGAGTTAGGCAAATCTGGTTTGCCGGGTCATGGCTGCTAACACAGTCGGTGTGTGTGGACTTATCGCTGCTCTTCTTTCCAAACCCAACCTCAATCGGGCCCAGCTCGAGCGAGCATTGGCGTCGATTGTCCATCGGGGGCCTGATGCGACAACGATGTGGTTCGCTGACGACGGCACGGCGGCGATGGGCCATGTGCGGCTCAGCATTATTGGTCTCGATAACGGGACCCAACCGATCGCCGATGCAAGTGGCCGAGTGCGGACCGTCGTAAATGGCGAGCTCTACGGCTACCAGCGCCAACGTGACGAACTGCGTCGGCAGGGTCATCAGTTCGCCACCGACTCCGACAGCGAAGTGGCGTTGCAGCTTTACCTTCGCCACGGCCCCGACTTCGTAGATCAACTCCGTGGCGAATTCGCTGTGGTCATCCATGATGCACGCACGGACGAGATGGTCGCCGTCCGTGACCGGTTCGGCATCAAGCCTCTCTTCTACGCCATCCACGACGGACGGGTGTTCTTCGCCAGCGAGATCAAGGCCTTGCTGGAACTTGGTGTGCCAGGCAGGTTGAACGCTCATGGGTTCGCCCAAGAGATGTTCATGCTCCGCCCCCATCGCAACACGTTGTTCGCAGGCATCCACGCCGTGCCGCCCGGGCACTACGCCATCGCCAGCAACGGGTCAGTTGAACTCCATCGCTATTGGGACACCGTTTACCCGACGGCAGACGAGCTTTCCGCCGACACACGAACTGAAGAAGAGATGGTCGAAGGGTTCGCTGACGTGCTGGCCGACGCCATGCGCGAGCGATTGGTCGCCGACGTCGAGGTGGCCAGCTACTTGAGTGGCGGCATCGACTCCTGCGCAGTGCTTGGGCTTGCCCAACAAATGACCGACCGCCCTATTCGAGCCTTCACCATCACCTTCGACGATGCGGTGTTCGACGAGTCGGCCCTGGCCCAACAGCAAGCCGAGCGTTCGGGAGCGACCTTCCATCCCGTACCGGTCACCCAGCAATCATTGGCTGACGCCTATGGCGATGCCGTGTGGCATGCCGAGACCGTGTTCGTCAATGGACATGGAGTGGCCAAGTACTTGCTCAGCGAGGCCGTCAACGACGCCGGAATCAAGGTGGTGTTTACCGGCGAGGGTGCTGATGAGATTCTCGGTGGTTATCCGCCGTTTCGACAGGATCTGTTGCTCCATAACACTCAGGGGCAAGATCCGGCCGAGGTCGAGCGGATGCTCGCGACGATGGCCGAGAGCCAAGCAATGCAGATCTTGGTGGCCGGCGATGCACCACCTGAACTGGCACCGCTTCAGCAGGAGCTTGGTTTCGTTCCCAGCTGGATTACCGCCCTATCGGCCCCCGGCCGGACGTGCCAGCAGTTGTTTCGTCCCGAGTTCGTGAGGGCCGCTGGTTCCGATGATCCAATCGCTACCGCCCTGGCCGATATCCCGTTCGAGGGATTGCGGGGACGTGATCCTGTGAACCAGGCGCTCTATCTGTGGACCCGCACGATGTTGCCCAACTTCGTCCTGACGTTCCTGAGCGACCGGATGGAAATGTCTCACTCGATTGAGGGGCGTGTCCCGTTCCTCGATCATCACGTCGCCGAGTACGCAGCCCGGCTCCCTATTCCGATGAAGATCAAGGGCATGCGCGAGAAACATGTGTTGCGCGAGGCTGTAAAAGACGTGGTGATCGAGCCTGTCTACAACCGCGAAAAGCATCCGTTCGCAACACCGCCGGCGGCATCGAACGACGATCCGATGTTCGTCTTCGCGCGCGACGTTCTCGCCGGTCCCGAGTTCGAATCGCAGCCAGTGTTCGAACCCATTGCGGCCCGGGCCTTTCTGGACGACGCTGCCGATCTACCCGCCGCCGAACGGGGTCAGGTCGATGCCGTCGTGCAGCGGATGCTCAGTACCACCCTGCTTTGCGAACGGTTTAAGCTGACCGAGGCCTGAAGATCGTATGGTGGCGGAGACGAGCCACCTCTGATCCGACATCATCGGGATCACTATCGATGGCGGCGGCCGTGATAACCCCATCGAGCACCTGATACCAGTGACCGTTGCGCTCGTAAACCTCGACGATTTTGGCCCCGATTGTGAGTCTCGACTCGGAGACGGCTGGCGCCACATGCTGCATCTGCGTGCGGAAGTGGATGGTGGGACCATAGGTGAAGTTATGCCGGGTGATTGGCGACATCCGAGCGGCAAGAAAGTACGGGTGGATGCGGGCCGACCAGTCATCAGCCTCGACACCGAGATCTTCGGTCGCCAACCGTTCAGATGCTCCGGTCGAGACTCGAACTGATAGCGGCCGAAGTGGCTCGCCGACCGGGGCACTCTCCAGGGTGTAGCCAGGCCTTGGGTCGGGGGCTTCCTGCCCCGGGGCCGGGGACGGGGGCGCAAGGTCAACGAAGAAGGGGGCGCTACCGGTGCCGAAGGTCCCGCTGAGCACCGAACCCTTCGCGGTTGAAGCATCGAGCTCGCCGTCGTTGGCCTCAATCGTGAGCAGCTCATCAACAAACAATGGCCTATGCAGGGTGAAGTCGACCCAGCCGTCGTCCAGCCATGTCTGACCAGCCGATCGAACGATCTCGGCGATGCACCATCCGTACGTCCGGACTCCGGCAACCAACGATCCCGCATAGCCCGACGAGGTTGCCCCTTCGTCACTGTGAATCGGGTTGGGCACCCCCTTGGGGGGTGGATCATGAGTGGCTGACAGGGTGAGGGTCACGCCCCGACGCTAGAACGAGCCGCAGCTCTCGGCCAGCTGTGAGACCCACGCTCACCAACGCGCGAGCTAGCCTCGCCTGCTGTGACATCCAAACCTATCCGGCCGGTCGACCCTGCCGCTCCTCTCGACCCTGCTGCTCCTCTCGATTATCTCATCCATGGCGCCGGTGGAATCGGGTGCGTGATGGCGGCCCGCCTGATCGCCACCGGCAAACGAGTCGGAGTGGTCGCACGCGGTGCCCACCTCGAAGCAATGCAGGCCAATGGTCTGACGGTTGTCGGCGACACCGAAGCCCAGCTGAGCCTGCCGGCGGCGGCTTCGCCAGACGAACTCGATCTCGGGCCAGACACCGTCGTGATCCTGGCCATGAAAACCAACGACACCGAGGCCGCTCTCGACGCCGCCGGTTCGGTGTACGAGGGTCTTCCTATTTTCTGCTTCCAGAACGGCGTGGCCAACGAAGAGTTCGTCCGGGCGAGGGGCTTGCGTAGCTACGGCTGTCGTGTTTATCTCGGCGGGCGCATTCTCGAGCCCGGTGTCGTGGCTCACACCAGTGCCGGGGTCTTGACGCTCGGCGTTTGGCCAACCGGTCTCGACGAGGTCTGCGAGCGGGTGTCGGCCGACATCGTCGCTGCGGGCCTCAAGTCCCCCCTCCATGAGAACATCCAAGCTTCGAAGTGGGGAAAGGTGCTGGCCAACGTCAACAACGCCTACATCGCGCTCACCGACAACTCGACGCAGGGTTGTCGGCGCTACGAAGAGTCGCGCTTCTTCCTGGCCGACGTTCAGGAGGAGGCGCTGGACATTCTCGACGCAGCCGGCATCGAGGCAGCCAGTGACACCCGGTCAACTATTCGCGAGCAGATAGTCAAGCTGCGGGCCCCCGGCGAGTGGGAGCACGTCGTTGTACCCGACGACCCCGATCAGCTGGTGCGTCCCTCGACCTGGCAAGACCTACATTTCCAACGGGGTCAGGTTGAGATCGAGTACTTCAACGGCGAGATCGTTCGCCTTGCCGCCAAGCTCGGGCGAACCGCTCCGCTAAACCAAACCTTGCTCGAGATCTGCGAGGCTGCAGCGATCGCCCTGACACCTCCAGGCAGCGAGACCACCGCTTCCCTCCGAGCCGCCGCCGCGGCCCTCTCCCCTTCCTGAGATTCTAAAAAGGGGAGAGATCGTTAGTCGGCCGACTCAAGGTCGCGGACTGGCTCGGTGATGTACTCATCGAGGTTCGCTTCCCGCGTCCACTCGAAGTAATCGACGTTCCGGTAGGGCGAGTTCACGACGATGCGACCGCGATCGTTGCGGTAGTAACTCGACATGCCGGGGTGGGTCCAGACCATGTGTTCGTGTGCTTCGTCGACACGATCGTTGTAGTCGTCGTGTATGTCCTGGCGGACCTCTACCGACCCGATGCCCTCAGCCGCCATCTTCGAGATGATGTCGCGGATGTACCGCATCTGCATCTCGAGGACGAAGATAAGGCTGCCACCGTGACCGGGTTGGAGATTGGGCCCGTACAGGGTGAAGAAGTTCGGGAATTCGGGGATGGCCGTGCCGAGGTACGCCTTGGCGTTGTCGTCTTCCCACACCTCACGCAAGGTTCGGCCGGCCCGACCAACCGTGTCGAACGAAGTGACGAAGCGCAGCACATCAAAGCCCGTGGCGACGACTAGCACGTCGGCCTCGAACTCGCTCCCGTCGCTGGATACCACCCGATCGGGCTCGACCCGCTCTATCGGATCGCTAACGAGCGTGACCTTCGGATTGCGCAGCATGCGGTACCAACCGTTGTCCATCAGCATGCGCTTACCGAACGGCGGGTAGGTGGGGAGGACATCGGGAAGAAGATCGGCACGGTCGCCAAGCTCGTCTTCGATGTAGCGGGTGAAGTACGCCCGGTGCCCATCATTGGTGGCATTGAGCGAACGCTCGGGATGCTCCCACTCAGGATCCTTCTGCAGAACCGAGTGCATACGATCGTTGAACGTCCAACCAAGCCGCACCCGATACCACGACTGGTACACCGGCATCTCGCGCAGCAGGAACCGAAGGCTCTCTGGCACCTCGCGGCGGAACTGTTCAAACGGGGCCGCCCAATGTGTCGAGCGCTGGAAGATAGTGAGCGACTCGACATCGTTCTGGATCTCCGGGCCAATCTGCATGCTGCTGGCGCCGTTGCCGATGATGGCAACCTTCTTCCCGGTGATGTCCAGGTCGTCCGGCCACAGAGCAGTGTGGAAACTGCGTCCTTCGAAACTGTCAAGACCATCGATATTTGGGTAGACGAGCGGGTTGAAGATGCCGGTACCGCTGATGACGATGTTGGCTTCGACCACCTCAGTCGACCCATCAGCTGCATCCAGCTGAACCCGCCAAATCTGGCGATCGTTGTCGTACTCGGCCCGAGTCACTTGGGTCTCGAAGCTGATGTGCGGTCGCAGCTCGAACTGATCGGCGACGTCCTCCAGGTAGCCCCACAGCTCGTTGCGGAGGGCAAAGAACTTGGTCCAGTCGGAGTGAGCGAAACTGAATGAATACAGATGGTTCGGTGTGTCGACACCCGCTCCTGGGTATTTGTTGTCGAGCCACGTACCGCCGACCGTTGGGTTCTTCTCGATGATTCGGAACGGGACCCCGGCTGCCTGGAGATTTACTCCGGCACAGAGGCCCGAAGCACCCCCGCCAATTACCAACACGTTGAACCCGGGCGGCACATCAATCTTTGTTTCGTCAACCGGTTGGTGCCCAAGCTGGGCTGCCGTCATGTTTCCGTATTCCGGTGGGATCTCTTCACCCATCGCGACCGACAGCATCTCAACGAGCATCTCAGGCGAGGGATCGGGAATGGCCATTGGCCGACCCTGACGCCATGACAACATGGCCTCGAGCGCTGCCTCGCGCACCTCATTCTGAGCTGCCTCGCTCAGCCCTCCGGTGTCGTTGTCACCCATCCCCTGCTGCCTCTTCGGCTTGTAGGGCTCCTCCAACCAGTGCGTTTCGCCGGTGAGTTGCACCAACACCATCAGGAGGGTGGGGATATTGGCGACTGCCACCGCTTCGGTGAACTGCCGTTCTTCATCTGGAGTCAACGTGCTGGTCGGATTCGGTCCCATGGCCAAAGCCTAGGACGACTTCACCAACGGTGCCCGTTCTGACTTGTCAAGATTATGAAACGATCGCTCTTAGCGAGGGCAGGACCTCAGTCGAGTAGCGCTCGATTGCCGCCACCTCATGGCCGTAGGGGAACAGGAGATGCAGGCCATCGAAACCGACCGCAAGGTGATCGGCCAGGGATGACGTCACCTGGTCGGCGGAACCAATCAGGCCGTTGGCCTTGGCCCCATCGATAAACATGTCGGCCGCGGGCCCCAACTTCTTTCTCTGGTCGTCGGCGAGGGCGGCGAGTTCTTCGTCGCTGTCGACCACAGCGGTGAACAAGAAGACCGAACGGTCGACCGTGCCCGGGTCACGACCGAACTCGGCGCAATGCCGATCGAGGACCTCGTGTCGACCACGCAGCTGTTCAAGGGTGCGCCCGAACACCATGTTCCACCCATCACCTTTCTCGGCGATGATCCGCAACAGATTGTCACCGTGGCCACCGATCCAGATGGGCATCGGCGCCTGCACCGGCTTTGGAGCACAGACAGCCTGTTCCAACGTGTAGTGATCGCCCTGGAAATCTGCGTAGGGCTCGGTCCAAAGCAGACGGGTCAGATCGATCGCCTCCGACATCTGCCGCTGGCGGGTGCCGATACCGGGGAAGTCGTACCCGTAGGCCTGATACTCCTCTTCCTTCCAGCCAGCGCCAATGCCGAAGTCAACCCGACCACCGCTGATCGCATCGATGCCAGCCGCCATCTTCGCCAACAGGCTCGGGTGTCGATAGGAGTTGCAGGTGACCAGGGTGCCGAGGCGCAGCTTCGTCGTACTCGTGGCCAACGCAGCCAGGAGCGTCCACGCCTCGTAACAGTTTCGCTCGGTTGCGGAGGCATCCCAGAAGATGTGATCGGAGACCCATAGCGCATCGAGCGAAGCGGTCTCGGCGGCACTGGCGATAGCGGCGATCTCGTCGAAGGAAAATCCCCACTGTGGCTCGATCTGAACAGCGACAGTTGTCATGGGCGCCACCTTAAGCCCATCATCTCGGGATGGATGTTGGAGTAGTCCCTATCAATGCTGGTCCCTTTCTCGGCCAAGGCGAGCTAGTTCGAATGGCCCAGCTATTCGAGGAACTCGGCTTCGAGTCAATGTGGACGTTCGAGCACGTGATCGTGCCCGAGGCCTACGACTCTCGTTACCCCTATAGCCCGTCGGGAAAGTTGGCAATGGGCGCCGACGATCACTTCGTCGACCCCCTCATTGCTCTGTCGTTCGTCGCTGCCGCCACCACAAAGATTCGGTTGGGAACGGGCGTAAACATCTTGACCCAGACCAACCCGCTCTATCTGGCCAAGCAAGTGTCGAGCATCGATCATCTGTCTGGCGGCCGAATGATGTTGGGTATCGGCGTCGGCTGGCTCAAGGAAGAGTTCCACGCTCTGGGGGTTCCCTTCGACCGACGTGGCGCCAGGGCCGACGAATACCTCGATGCCATGCGACAGGCCTGGTCTGGTGAAACCGTCGATCTACGAGGTGACTTTGTCGATTGGTTAGGTTTTAAAATGTTGCCTCGGCCGGTGCAACAACCCGGCGTGCCAATAATCGTCGGCGGCACCTCTGACGCCGCCATCAGACGCGTCGTCTCGCGGGGAGATGGCTGGTACATGATTCACAAAGATCTCGACGAGTTTCGGTCGTGTATGGACCGACTCCGCATCGAATGCGACCGACAAGACCGAGATATCGCCGAACTCGAACTCACTGCGTACTGGAATCACCACCGAGAGGGTATGGAAGGCCTGGAGACCTATAAAGAACACGGCGTTTCGAGGGTTTTGGTAAACCTGGCGGCCTTGAGGATGGGGCCCACAGAAGAGGCCGCACGTCGATTTGCCGACGAGGTCCTCAGTGCGGTGGGGTAGCTCACTCCAGCAATTGAAATCAAAGCCATCTAAGCTGATTCACGAGCCGGCCACGTGGTCTGCTCCGGATGAAAGAGCAAACCATGCAAGGCACTGTGAAGTTTTTTAACAGCGAAAAGGGCTTCGGCTTCATCTCCCGCGAGGGCCAGGACGATGTGTTCGTCCACTACTCGAACATCCAGGGAGACGGATACAAGTCACTCGACGAAGGTCAGGTCGTCGAGTTCGACGTAGCCCCCGGCCGCAAAGGTGAGGAAGCTCAGAACGTCCGGGTCGTCTGATCCCGGCTCTCTGAGCCACATGCTTTAAACGAGCAGACGCCGCCGACCTTGTGTCGGCGGCGTTTCCGTTTTCCGGTAGCAGCGTTGCTGTCAGCGGTCGGTTTCAGTTTTGCGCGCTCGTGCCACCAAGATGTTGGCGTGTCTTCTGCATCAGCTCGATCCGACCTTCCACGACCATCCGCCGCTGCCATCGCCGCGCTGGCACCCACCGGCGCGTTGCGAGCGGCCATCAACCTCAGCAACTTCCTTCTCGTGACCGGGAAGGGTGACGACGGCAACCCCGAGGGTGTGTCGCCTGACATGGCCAAGACCCTCGCCGCTCAGCTCGGTGTGGGTATCGAGCTGCTGAAGTTCAAGACACCGGGCGAGCTGGCCGACGCTGCAACCGAGGGCATCTGGGACATTGGCAACATCGGGGCCGAGCCGAAGCGGGCCGAGCACATCGCATTCACGGCCGCCTACTGCGAGATCGTTTGCACCTACATCGTTCCTGCCGATTCCGATATCACGAGCATTGACCAGGTTGATCAGCCCGGCCGCCGGATTGCGAGCGCGGCGCGGGCAGCGTATGACCTCTGGCTCGAGCGCAACATCACCAAGGCCGAGTTGGTCCAGGTCGCCGGCCTCGATGGCTCATTCGATGCCTTCGTCGAGCAAAAGCTGGATGCCCTCGCCGGGCTGCTCCCACGACTCCTGACCGATGTCGAACGCGTTCCCGGCGCCCGGATCCTCGAAGGGCAGTTCACCACGGTGCAGCAGGCAATCGGGACTCCTCGCGACCGAGACACTGCTGGAGCCGAGTACTTGGCCGACTTCGTCGAAGCAGCAAAGTCGGCCGGCTTGGTTGCCGACTTCATCGAGTCGCACCAGGTCAGTGGGCTGTCGGTTGCGCCGGCAGCCAGCTGACCCGATAGCCCAAGGTTGGCCACAAAGCGGACTGTTATAGGAAGGACTGGCTACAGGAAAACCGTCA
This sequence comes from Acidimicrobiales bacterium, assembly GCA_047638695.1. Taxonomy (GTDB): domain Bacteria; phylum Actinomycetota; class Acidimicrobiia; order Acidimicrobiales; family SZUA-35; genus JAHECQ01. The sequence goes on from JBLINY010000022.1 coordinate 25,681, forward strand.
GGTTCTTAGCCAACAGGACGTTCTGATCGAGCGTGACCTCACGTCGGGCCAGCAGCCAACGACCGTCAACCAGCCGCAGGCGATCGGTCCGCTTTCCGACGAAGAAGTGCTCCTCATACTCGACCCGATTCTGGTAGACGAGAAAGCGGCTGCGGACCGTAACCTCGGAGGCCTCGCTAACCGATGGGGTCGCATCGATTACCTGCACGTTGCTCACCATGTGGGTGGTACGTGACATTGGTTCTTCGGCCCAGTGCACACCGGTCTCAATTTGTTCGACCCTCTTCGTCAGCGTCCACTTGTCGTCCTCGAACCAGCTCATGTCGAGACCCTCACGGGTGTCTTCTCGCTCGGCGTGGGTACCAACCGCAACGTTGCGGCGCATTGGCATGAAGTAGACGATGTCGTCGGCTAACTGTTCAAGCCACTCGATGTATCGGCGCTGATCGAGTAGTTCGGCCTCGGTGTAGAGCCACTCTTCGATTTCAGTTCGCAGCCCGATGTAGCCGGCTTCTCTTGCAAGGCTCATGCTGACCCCATTGGGGCTCGGCCCGGAACAGATGCAGCGAGCGGGCCACCCTGATTCGCCATGGCTCCAACATCAATCACGGTTCCGCTGATGGCCTCGGCCGCGGCGGAGCAAAGAAAGGCGACGACATTCCCGACGTCGTTCGGGGTAACCGGACGGCCAACGACCGAACCGACGTGCGGAAGGGCGGCATAGTCGGCTGCGCTTCCGCCGAAACGATCGAGGCTGATGCCGGTGGGAATGCCGCCACCACCCGGAATGACGGTGTTGACTCGAACGTGCTGGTGAAAGTGGTCGTAGGCCATCGACGCCCCCAACGTGTGCAGTGCGCTCTTGCTCGCTGCATACGCCGCCATGTTGGGCTTGCCGTGCCCGGCCCCTGACCCAACATTGACAATCGCACCGCCTCCGGCCGAGATCAGATGTGGCAGCACCGCTTGGCTCATCAAGAAGGCTCCCTTCACGTTGACTGCGAATATCCGATCGAAGGTTGCCTCGTCGGTGTCGAGCACCGTGCCGAGTGGCCCGATTGCTGCGTTGTTTACCAAGCCGTCGATCCGGCCGAACTCTGCAACTGTTTGTTCAACCAAAGATCCGACCGCTACTGCATCCGAGACATCGGTGGCCGGCAGGTCGGCCACAACAATCTGATGGCCGGCTTCTGTAAGACACGCCACGATGCCGGCGCCGATTCCACCGGCCCCGCCCGTGACGATCACCACCGACTCAGTCACCGGCGCTCCATGATCTGGTCCCAATCGCCGCCATCCATGTAGCTCGCCCACGACTGGTAGTACCGCCGCGGGCACTGTTCAGAAATCTGGGTGCTGACCCGACCGGGTACGGCACCATTCTCGGTCCACTGCGTCATCGACTGCTGATAGTTGAATGCGTGCCGCCGAGCGATGGGACCCATTGAACCGGCAGTGGCGTAGTTCCAGTTCTCCATGTCGTCCTGCTCGGTCATTCCAGCGGGCCCCGAGTAGCGCATGTAGTAGTGCCGCAGCAGATTCTTGACCTCCTGGGGAGCATCGGCATCGACGAGGAAGAACCGCCACACCTCGGTGGAACGAGGACCGTGCGGATGCCACACACAGATAGCCCTCGGTTGGCCGCCGTGATAGCTGGCATTGGGGAACATGGTGCCCACAAACGGGACGAGACGGGCCGCTTCGGCCCCCAGCAACTCCTGCCGGCGCTCGTGACATTCACGGAAGTAGGTCTCGACGACTGGGTTGTCGCGGAACGTCGAGTGGTACTCGGCATCAGCCGGCTTCATCGCGCTGTGAACTCCATGGCCGCCCGGAAACGAGACCCACAGATGTTGAGCCTTGGCCAGGTCAGCGTCTCGGCGACCCTTTTCTCCCTGTGCCGCGCTCGGTCCGATGCCAATGAGATCGACCGACTCATGGCTGATGTTGTGATAGGTGTCACCGAGGAAGTTCTCGGCCGGCAGCTTCCAGTTGCAGGGAATGATCCACTTGTGAACACCGGCGATCACTTCCGATCCACCAGCGCTGCCGTCGCGGCCATCAAGGGTGAGATCGAGGTGCAGTTTGGCGTCGCCGAGGTAATCGAGGAATGGAGGTGCGTGGGGATCCCATGTTGCCCACACGGTGCCTTTGTACACCGCCATTTGTGCCACCTCGACGAGTGACCAGTCGCTGCGGTTCATATCTGGATACAGCTGCGTGTGCTGGGGTACGCCGATAAGTCGGCCATCGGTTCCGTATACCCAGGCGTGATATGGGCACGTGAAGTTGGCCGTATTGCCCTCGTCATAGCGGCAGACCTTCATGCCTCGATGACGACAGCTATTGAGGAAGACGTGGATCTCTCCCGCCTTGTCTCGGGACATGATCACCGACTCGGTTCCCATACGGGAGGTGAAGAAGTCACCGGGTTGGGGAATCTGACTCTCGTGTCCAATGAACAGCCAGGCACGGGTGAAAACCTGCTCTTGTTCCGCAGCAAAGATCTCGTCGTCGACAAAGATGCCCCGGTCGATGGTGCCCGCCTCGGCGTCGACCAGCTCTTGGTAGGACGGCCTGGTCATGTGGTCTCTGTCTTCGGTGTGACGGTGTTGGGTCCGACGGTGTTGGATACAGATGTTTGCGAGGCAGCCAATTCGAACAAGTCTTCGTAGGCCGCCATGCCCTTCGGCTCGTCGCGTTGGGCGACCCGGAAGACGATCACTTCGTCAGCCAAGCCTTCGTAGTCGGTCAAGCGGGCCGCACATTGCTGTGGCGTACCAGTGATCGTCATGGTGTCGACAACCTCATCGGGTACCAACTCCATAGCCTCGCGGGTGCGCCCGGCCGGCATAAGTTCTGTTGCCTGGTCGGCAAACTCGGTGTGGCCTAACTGACGAAGTTGCGAGTCGTAGTAGGGATGCGGAACCGGATGAAAGAGCCCGCAAATTGCAGCCTTTGTCGCGTTCCGTGCCACCTCTTCGTCGCTGTTCACGCTCACCAGCGCGCCCATGGGGAAGGCGAGCGCATCGGCTTCACGGCCAACGGCTTCGGCGGCGGCCCGGGCGTTGGGCCGCACGATGTCGGCCAAGAAGGTGGCCGACGACATGATGCCGACGCCGACACCGTCAGAGACTTCGCCAGCCAACTTCACCATCCTCGGCCCCGACGCCGACAGGTATGCGGGGATACTGGCGCGAGTGGGGTCCCACGACGCTCGCCAACGGATGCTGTGCACGTCGCCGCTGTGTCGAACCGCCTCGCCCGCCTTACCGGCCACGACAGCCCGCACAATTTCGAGATAGTCACGCATCTTCGCCAACGGCTTCGAAGTGTCTGCCCCCATATACCACTCGTTGAAATGGGGGTTGCCGGTGCCAATGCCCAGCACGAAGCGACCACCGCTCAACTCGTCCAGGTCGCGGGCGGCAAGTCCACACAACCACGGATCGCGTGCATAGGCGTTCACGATGTACGTGCCCACCCTGACCTCTTCGGTTGCGTTGATTACTGCCGCCGCAGGGACAAAAGCACTACGGCCTGCCTCGACGGTGTACATCGACGAGAAGCCGGCCGCCTCGCCCTCCCGAGCCAGGGTCGTAATGGTGTTGATGGAGTCCTCGAACCCCAGGAGCATTCCTAATTTCATGTGCTGTCGTCTTCCTCACTCATAGGTGTCTGACGTTTGACAGTTAGGCGAGCAACGGATTGGCCAAGGCTGTAGTGGTGCTTGTGCCCCACGGGCCATCCAGGTCATACATAGTGGACGCTCCCAGGGCGATCCCGTCGCTCGCCAGGTGGGTTGTGGTTTCGAGGCCCACCCACTCCCCACGGGGATAGCGAGCCATAGCAAGCGTGTAGTCGCCGTTGATGTAGCCAATCCCGTCGTCGCTGCCATTCGAGAGGGGGCTAGCCAGATCGGCCGAAAGTGCAGCCCGAACCAACGGTGTGATCGGATCGTCGTCGATAAGCAACCCGCTCTCGTTGGTCCATGTACGCGACCGTTCGCTCGACCGGACGCCGCCCTCATGGGAACGGATGTCCCATGCGTCGGCCGAGGCCGGGGCGTCTTCAGGCGGATCCAGGCGCGGGAGCGTCGTTGGGTGTGGTGAGTCCCAGGTTGGCGCCTGCCAGATCTCCCCCGGTGGCGGGTCGCTCTCAATCAGAAACACGGCCCGGGTGGATGCAACCTCGGTTCCGCCGACGGTCACGATTGCATCAGCCACCTTGAGCCGTCGGCCCTGCCGGACCACTCGAGTGGTGACCTCAGTCAGATCGAACCCTGCCGGTCGAAACAGATCAACGCTCAACCGGGCGACGCGCCATCCTGTCTGGCCGAACTCTGCCTCGAGCACGCAAGCTGCCAAACCGCCGAAAAGCCTCCCGTGGAGCATGTCTGGCGCCCACGGGCCTACAGCGGCTGGTTCGGGATGGAACCCGTCGCCGCGACGGGTGAAGTAGCTGATCGACATAACGCAAAGTGTCCACGGCTCCACGTCGAGCAGCAAACCGGGCTGCTTTCTTCAAGATCCCACGACTACCGGATCGCACCAGTCCGATCGCTCGTGATAAGAGAGAGCTACCAGCACAGCCACCGTCTGGCACATAGGGAGCATCCAATGGCGATCAGCATTGATCCAAAGACCGGCCTGAAGATTTTCAACACAAGAGCAGCTAAGGCAACCGACAAGATCGCAGGAAGGGGCTACTCGGCTATCACTGACGAGAAGCTCACGACCTTGCCGGAGCAAACTCCGGGCGGCTCGTTCAATGCCGAGGAGCAGGCCAAGTACCGCGAATTCAAAGAGGCCCGCCGCGGCGCGGCCGACTACATGGCGATGGAAGGCGAGTTCGCCCGCTACCTCGACGACGTGTACTCCGAGCCGCCGGTCGAGCGCGAATCGCTCACAGACGAGTGCGAGGTCTTGGTAATCGGAGCTGGCTTCGCCGGCCTGCTTCTGTGGCACAAGCTCAGTAAGGCGGGCTTCGAAGATGTCCGCTTCTGCGAGAAGGGCGGCGACGTCGGCGGTACCTGGTACTGGAACCGCTATCCCGGCATCGCCTGCGACGTTGAGTCATATAGCTACTTCCCGCTGCTGGAAGAGATGGGGTACATCCCTTCGATGAAGTTCGCGTCAGGCTTCGAGATTCTCGAGTACTGCCAGAGCATGGCCGAGAAGTTCAACTTCTACGACCACGCTCTGTTCCATACCACGGTGCAGAGCAGCGAGTGGGACGAAGAGACCCAACGGTGGACGGTCACGACCGACCGCGGCGATGTCATGAAGGCCCGCTACGTGATCTTGGCCAACGGCATCCTTACCAGCCCCAAGCTGGCCCGCATCGAGGGCATGGAGACGTTCGAGGGCGACTCGTTCCATACCTCTCGCTGGGACTACAACGTCAATCTCGAAGGCAAGCGAGTCGGCATCATCGGAACAGGCGCCACCGCGGTGCAAGCCATTCCAGAGCTGGCCAAAACCGTTGGCGAATTGTTCGTCTTCCAGCGCACGCCATCATCGATCGACGTTCGAGATCAGCGGGCCACCACTGAAGAAGAGATCGAACAATGGAAGAACGAGCCCGGCTGGGCCCGGGCCCGCCGCAAGCGCTTCTCTCGCATCTCCGCCGGCCGCACCGCCATCAAGGCCAACGACGACTATCTGGCCGGCAAGATCGACGACTTCAAGGAACGGAAGGAACACGCCACACGTCTGTCACCGGATGAGATGCTGCAGGCCCAGCTCGATTCCAACTTCCGCATCATGGAGCAGATCAGGGCAAGGGTCGACACCATCATCGAAGACCCAAAGACCGCCGCAGCGCTCAAGCCCTACTACCCCTATGGCTGCAAGCGGCCGACGTTCCACGACGAGTACCTTCCGACGTTCAACCGGCCGAACGTGCACCTGGTCGACACTGCCCCGGTCGGCGTGAACTCGATCAACGAGCGAGGGGTTGTGCATGACGGCACCGAGTACCCCCTCGATGTGTTGCTCTTCGCCACCGGTTTCCAATGGATGGCGACATCGACCTTCAACATGGTCACCGGACGCGGCGGCAAGACGCTCAGTGAGAAGTGGGCCAACGAAGGCACCAAGACCTTCCTCGGCCTGCACAGCAACGGCTTCCCCAACCTCTTCATCGTTACCGGCCCGCAAGGCGGGGGAGGCAGTTTCAACTTCACCGACGCCATCGACTCACACGGCGACTACATCGTGTGGATGCTCGAGCTGATGCGCGAGAGCGGTCACGCCGTCGTGGACGTGGCCAAAGAGCCCGAAGAGGCCTACGCCGAACACTGCCGTGAGGCCGATATCGCAACCGCACCGCTGCGCGACTGCATCTCGTATTACAACGGCGAAGGCGGCGCCGAGCCCGGCAGCCTGGCCTATTACGGCGGCGGCAACTGGCACAAGTTCCGCCTCCAAGCTCAAGACACCCTCGAGCCGTACGTCTTCATCTAGGCCCCTACGTTTTCATCTAGCCGTCTCTCGCTCCACCACCCTCGGTTGGCCATCCACTTGGCTGCCCCAGCCCCCGCTCCACCCGCTCTGGCTGCCTGAGCCCCCGCTTTCGGGGTCTCGGGCCGCCAGAGGGTAGGAATCGGTGGTTGTGGCAGCCGAGCTGAAGGGTTTCGGCGGGACGAGCGGGGCTAGCGGAAGGCGGGCATGACGAGGTCGCCGAAACGTGTGGCCTCGTCGTCGTGTGGATAGCCAGAAAGGCAGAAGCTGGTGATGCCGAGGTCGATATAGCGCTGGATAGTTTCTTGCACCTGCTCGGCTGAGCCGACAATCGTGACACCGGCGCCGTGGCGGATCGTGGTGATGCCGGCCCACAGCGTGTCGCTGATCCAGTGATCAGACTCGACCGCTGCCGCTGCCGCTGCGACGTCGCGCATTCGGCTATCGGCATGAGATTGATTGCCAAGGCTGCTGAGGCGCCGGGCTCGCATGCCGTCAGAGGCACCGGCGATCAACCCGGCGGCGGCCTGACGTGCCTCCTCAGTTGTTTCACGCACCAGGACGTGGCTGCGCAGCCCGAAGCGAAGGTCGTCGCCTCGGCCGTGCAATGCGGCTGCGGCCCGAACCGTCGCCACGTCTGCCTCGATCTGTTCGAACGTGTTGCTCCAGAACAAATAGACGTCAGCGTGTTTCGTGCCGACCTCGACCGCCGCCGGCGAGATCCCGCCGATGTAGAACGGGGGGTGAGGATCCTGCAAAGGCTTCGGCCGGACGTCGACGTTCTCGGCCTTTACGTGTTTGCCGTCGAAATCAAAGGGCCGTTTCTCGGCCCAACACTGCTTCATCAGCGTGACGGTCTCGTCCATGAACTCGTAACGCTCGTCGTGGTCGAGATAGACGCCATCCGCTCGGCTCTCGCGCTCTCCCCCACCGGCGATCAGATTCACTCGCACACGACCACCCGACAGCTGATCAAACGTCGAGATCATCTTGGCCATCACGGTCGGAGCGATAACGCCCGGTCGGGCTGCGACCAACATATCGATGGTCGAGGTCTGGGGAATCATCATTGCGGTTGTGATCCAAGCCTCCCAGCACGCTGCGGCTACCGGTACCAGGAGGTACTCGAAACCGGCCGACTCGGCCGCGTTCGCAACCCGGGCGAAGAGTTCGTTCGAGGGGGGCACCATGGTCGAACGGTCAGTGAGTGTGAGCCCATCGCCATACGTGGGGATGAACCATCCGAATTCGAGCTCTTTGCCAGCCACATGTGCGAACGTAGTCGGGCTCCTTGGGTTCGGCATAGGCCAAGGCTCTAGGTTGAGCACAGACCGACCGCAGAAGCGGACGCAGCCATCGAAAGTCGCAGGAAACACGCCCATGAAAGTCGCCCTCCAGGCCAGCCCGTGGAATCGAGTCGATTTGTTCGAAGCCGCCGGCTTCGATGTCGTTCAAGGACCCTGCAAAACCGAGGATGACCTGATCGACCTGCTCACCGATGCCGACGGGGCCGAGGTGGGCGTGATGCCGTTGACTTCTCGTCGGGTGCTGGAGGCCTGCCCAAAGCTGAAGGTGGTCAGCCGTATGGGCGTTGGCGTCGACTCGATCGACCTCGATGCTGCAACCGAGTTAGGCATCCTCGCCTGCAATGTCCCCGGTGTGAACACCGCTGAGGTGGCCGATCATGCAATGGCGATGCTGCTGAGCTTCACCCGCCGTATCCACGATGCGGTCCCAACGACTCGAGACGGGTCGTGGAGCTCCGATCGGGAACTGACCGTCAGCTACCTCGAATCGGTTCGACGCATCGCCGGGCACACGGTTGGCATCCTCGGCTTCGGCGACATCGGCAAGGCCTTCGCACAGCGTATTCGCGGCTTCGGCCCGGCCCGGATCATCGCCTGTGACCCCTACGTGCGGCCCTCGACGGCCGAAGTCTTCGGCGTCGAGCTGATGTCGCTTGAAGAGATGCTGCCGCTGACCGACTACCTGTCGGTCCATTGCAACGCCACCGCCGAGACCCGGCACCTGATCAACGCCGACACGCTCTCGCTCATGAAACCAACGGCCATCATCGTCAACACCGCCCGCGGTCCAATCATCGACGGAGCGGCGCTCGCCGATGCTCTCGCTGCCGGAACGATCGAGGCCGCTGGGCTCGACGTCACCGAAATCGAACCAATCGAAGCAAACGACCGGCTCCTCACCCTGCCGAACTGCATCGTCACCCCTCACCTGGCCGGGTTCTCACCAACCTTTCTTGACGACTGTCCCCGGATGCAAGCCGAGAATGTAGTCAACGTACTCACAGGGACGGCCCCCCATGGCCTGGCCAACCCCGAGGTGATCAAGTCGATCGCCGTGATGCGGGCCAACCACCCCGGCCGCTGGGACGGCGTGGCCGACTTCTCGACCGCGTTGCGGCTCTAACCAGGGAACGGGATACGGCTCAGTTGCGCGGTAGCTCTGACCAAGGTTGTTGGCGCTGCTCGGCTTCTCCCGGTTCTCGAGGCAACCCCAGCACTCGTTCGCCGATGATGTTTCGCTGGATCTGATCAGATCCGCCAGCGATCGACATCGCAGGGGTGAACATCGCATAGGCGTGGAACGAACCCTTCTCGGGTGTGTCTTCTCCCCACAACATCCCGGTGGCTCCCATGGCTTCGAGCCCGAGATCTCGGGTTTGGCGTCCGATCTCAGAACCCAGCAGCTTGAGCGTCGAAACGCCCGGCCCCGGTTCGGCTCCCGCCTTCACTGCGGCAACTGCACGCTGGCCAGACCATCGTGAGGTTCGCCGCATCTCAAATATTTTCATCTGCTTCTGGCGAACAAGGGGATCGTCGCTAACCCTGAATTCGTCGAGCAACTGACTCAGCAACCTGCTGACGCCACCGGAGAGAGCGAGCGCAAACCCATCGACCTTGTCTGTCGCCGACCGGGCATGGGCCTCGACAGATACATCGAGGTCGGGCTTGGCAAAACCTGCCCCCGCACCGAGACCGGTGTTCGCAGGATCGCGCTCGTGGGCCAGTGTCGTCATCGCTACCCGCCAGCCCTCTCCGACCTCGCCGAGCCTGTCGCTGTCCGCCACCCGTGCGTCGGCGAGGAAGACCTCGTTGAACGCGACATCGCCAGTCATTTCTCGAAGTCCACGGACCTCGACGCCCGGTTGCGACATGTCAATGAGAAAGTAGGTGATCCCACGATGTTTGGGCTGCTCTGGATCGGTCCGGGCCATCAGAATGGCGTAGTCGGCGAATTGAGCGCCCGAGTTCCACACTTTCTGTCCGGTAACAAGCCACTCGTCGCCGTCGCGGACGGCCCTCGTCGACATGCCGGCAAGATCCGATCCTGAGCCCGGCTCGGAGAACAGCTGGCACCACATGTTCCGGCCCCGGATGATTCCCGGCAAGAACCGCTGCTTTTGTTCGTCGGTGCCATAGGCGAGGATTGTTGGGGCGGCCAGGAAAGTCGCAATCCCGGCGGGCGGGCCATACGCCCCGACCTCGGTTCGCGCCCGTTCCGCTGCCTTGGCGGCCGGCGAAGACAGCCCACCCCCTCCGAGTCCGATGGGCCAGCTTGGATACGACCAGCCGGCGTCAGCAAGAAGATTCCACCAGTCACCCAGTGCCATCGTCGGATCCCAATGTTCGCGGTACCAGCTCAGGGCCTCGGCATAGACCGAATCAGGAGACGGGGCGGGAGTTTCGCTGGTTTCGGTCACCGTCCCCTTCTAGTGCAGCGACAGCGCAACGCTCAAAGCGGGGGCCGCTCGAGCGCGATGAACTATCCTGTTGTTCCGTTGGACTTGTGTTCACGCGCCATCGTTTGGAGCATCATGGCTATCACTACCCCCTTCGAACATCTGCCGAGTGCAATGCACATCGGAGACGATGAGCTTCCCTGGGTCACCGGCCGCCAAGAAGACACGCAGACGAAGGTCGTTCTGGCCAAGGTCAAAGAGGGCCTCTGGATCGTGCGCACTCGCTTTGGGGCAGGAGTCGAGATCCAGACCCACCGCCATACCGGGCCGGTGTACGCCTTCACCTTGGCCGGCTCATGGGGCTACCGAGAATCTGAGTACATGAACACCGCCGGGTCGTTCCTGTACGAGCCGGCGGGCTCGCTGCACACACTCTTCACCCCCGAATCCAACGATGAAGAGACCGATGTCTGGTTCGCCATTTACGGAGCGAACCTCAATCTCGATGACGACGGCAATGTCGAGTCCGTGACTGATGCGGCTTCGGTACTGGCGTCGTATCTGAAAGGCGCCCGACGTCAGGGCATCGACAATCCTCCGGTGCTCACCGACGAAACCTCCTAACGATCGAACTCACCTAAGACACTTGCCGGACCCTGTTTGTGACGAGCACCCGCTCAGATTTTCAGGCTGCGACCGGCGTGCGGGTCGGGTTGCTGAACGTTCCCGAGCGGATGATGCTCCGGACTTCGGGAATGAAGAAGCTGGCGACGATAAAGACAACGGTCCAGACCACACCCGGCCCGACGAGGAGCAAACGAACGTCCGTGCCGTCGGCTAGACGACCGAAGCCCAGGTTCATGAAGGCCATGTGGCCGGCCGCGATCATGATGTAGAACGACATCACCCGGGCTCTGAAGTCGTCCGCCACAACCTTGTGGATGAGGGCCGCCGACATCGTCATGTAACTGGCCTGGGTGAGGCCAGCCAAACCGGCGCCGACCAGCACCATTGGTCTGGTCGATGCGGTGCCCAGAACAATCATGGCCGCTCCTGATCCCAACCCAACGGCCAGGAAAATTGTGCCCCGGAACGACTCCTTGCGCAGCTGCGAAACCCCGAGCGTCCCGATAAGTGCGCCCGTGCCAAGGCCGATCAGAATCGAGCTGTACAGCCCGGCCGAACCGCCGACATTCTCGGCCAGCGTCGGCATCATCGAATCGAAGGCCATGGTGAAGCTGCAATGCACAGCCACCAACCCGATGATGGTGAGAAGCCGAACATCGGCTCGCACATAGCGACCGGCAGCAGCCAAGTCGCTTCGGATCCGTCCGACGGCAGCAAAGGCGCCTCTGACCTCAGCTGAACGATCGACCGGACTCAGCCGTATCCGCAGACGGAACACTTCGATGAGCCCCAACGAAAGAAGAACGGCAGACAGCACAAAAACCGAGCCGGGGCCGAACCGAGCCAGGAACGCGGCGCCGAACAGTGGGCCAACGACCCTCGACCCATGCTGGGATATACCGCCGAGCGCAACGGCGTTCAGCAGGTGGTCCTCGGGGACTACGTTGGCGATGAGTGCTTGCCGGGTTGGAACGGTGGCGGCCTGAGCTGAACCAGTCATGAAGGCCAGCAGGATGACGTGCCAGACCTCGACCACGTCAGCGATAGTGATAGCGGCCAAGACCGTTGCACCGACAATGCCGAAGATCGTGGCGTAGATCAGAACAAGCCTTCGGTCGAGCCGATCGGCTAGTGCTCCGACGACGGGGCCGACGACGATGAACGGAAAGAAGCTGGCGAACGTGACCCAACCGACGGCCGTGGCTGATCCGTCGGTGAGGTCGTGCACCAGCCAGCCTCGAGCCAGAACCTGCGCCCATCGAGATGCTGTGGTGAAGAAGCCATTGGCAAAGAGCCGGCGAAAGTCGAACGACGTAAGCGCAGGAAATCGAGCGATCACAGCGTGCCGCTGACGGGGATCAGCCGCTTGAGCAGGCCACGTGTCCGCTCCCGATCATCCGGGGACGGGGCGAACTCCGAGGCGGCGAAGTCGGTGACTCCTGCCGCAGCCAAGTTGGCCAGCTTGTCCTCCACTTCAGATTCCGAGCCGACCAGGCCCAGTTCTCCCGGTTCGCTTACTCCCTCTCGTTCGAACATCGCCTGGTACGAGGGCAGCTGCGTATACATAACCGCGCTCGCAGAGATCTGGCGGCGGATGGCCGCTGCATCGTCGGTGACACAAATCGGCAGAGTGGCCAGCACTCGCGGAGCAGCGCGGCCGGCTTTCTCGGCCGCCTCACGCAACGTCGGGGCGATGTGGTCGCGCACGGTCTTTGGTCCGACCCAGGCCAGGCTTGTTCCAGCTGTCCGGCTACCGGCGACTCGCAGCGCCTGGGGCCCGAGCGCCGCCACCAATATCTGAGGTGGGCGTTCGGCCGGACGAAAGATGTTGGCCCGACACGAAAGTGACTCGCCCTGGTAGTCGACGGCCCCTTCTTCAACGAGCGGGACGAGAATCGAGAGATAGTCGCGAAGATGTCGGATCGGCTTGTCATCCTGCATCCCGAGCTCAGCCATCATCGGCTGGTGGGACAACCCGACACCGAGGGTCAGTGTCCCTCGCATCGTTGACTGGGCGGTTACTGCCTGCCCGGCCAGCACCATGGGATGCCGGGGGTAGGTGGGGATCACGGCCGTTCCCAGCTCCATTGTTTCCACCGACTGCCCAACGATGGTGAGCACCGTGAGGGCATCGAGACCTCCGCTCGGATGCTCGGCCACCCAGTAGCTGTCGAAGCCGTCGGCTTCAGCGCTGCTCGCATGCTTCACGAAGGACTCCACTGAGGCCTTGGCTACGAGGGCTGTCGCGTTGAGTCCGATGCGCATTGGTCGATCGTAGTACCGACCACCGATGCGCTCGATTGCTGTGGGAAGCTGCAGTATGGCCTTTGGACAGTCGGCGGGTCCGCCCGCCTCGGGCCGGCAGCTGAGCGAACTCGTTGAGCTCCTCGAGGCAGCTGGCCACAGTGACTTCCGCGATGCCCGTGGTCCGATGGGTTTCAACCAGCGTCAGGCTGGCGGGAAGTTCACTCAGGAGGAGGCTGAGGCCTTCATCGAACAGTTGCAGTCCGAGGTCTACGGCGACGGGCCTCCTGCTGACTCGAAGCCCTCGGCGCCAGCCCGAGTGTCAAAGATCGCGCCACGGCCTACGACCACGGCTCCGAAAAAGCGGAAGAAGTCGACTCCGGGCATCGATCTGACCGACTTGCCGGCCGAGCTCTTGGCCGCCGAGCTACAACGGCGCGGCTGGGTCGTTCTCGAGCCGTAGCGTTAATCCTGGCGCAGGTGGTCCCTCTGAGTCGTGCCTTCGTACTCTGTGCGGAAACGACCTCGCCGTTGCAATTCGGGCACGACCTGGTCGACGAACTCCTCGATGGCACCCGGGCTGTAAATCGGCGACAGCATGAAGCCATCACCGCCGACCTCGTCAAAGAACGCTGACGACACCTCGATGAACTCGCTCGCCTTCTCGTAGCGAAGCTCGGTGGGGTCCATCTGCTCGCCGTAGTTGACAGCCTGGTTGTGGTTCAACGACGTCACGACATTCCAACCAGCCCGGCCTCGAGTGAGGTGATCCAGCGTCGCCCACAACCTGGACGCGTGGAATGGATGGTGGCGGCTGGTCGACATCGTCGATGCCGAGCCGATTCGTTCGGTGGCCGCGGCCATGAACGAGAGGAGCGGTATGGGGTCGTGCTCAGGTGCTTGAACGGCGTATTGGAGAGCAGGGCCCAACGATCCCGTGTAGGTATCGGAGATGTAGTTGAGGTCGGCAAAGAAGACCATGTCGAACAGGCCGCGCTCGCACACCCGAGCAATGTGTTGGTAGAGCTCTGGGCGAGCCCAGGCGTCGGCGTCCCATCCTTCGCCGTTGCGCGGGTGACGCCACATGCCGTGACTGTGGTGAGTGGGGCCGTGGGTCAGAAACTGGGCCAGATGAAACTTGGCGGGCATGCCTCGGGTCGTCCGACTAGCTCAGGTCTATACCGCTGTAACCGCTGTCGGCGGCGGCGGCAATCGCTGATGCGTACTGCGGGGCGCCTCCGAAGTACGCCTGGTACCTGATCTTGCCCTCTTGGTGACCCTCGACGTTGGAGTTGTAGCCAGTGAACCAGCCCTTGCTACGGCGGAACAGCATGCGCTCGTGGGCCTTGACCACTTCCGCTACCCAATCCTCCTCGGCTTGGGGCTGGGCATCAATGCGGGTCGTACCGTTGTCGAGGGCGTGCTCGAGAAGTCCGGTGAGCCAGTCGACGCCGGTTTCGATCGCACGCGGGAAGTTCGATGAACCGGAAACACTTTGTGGACCGGCGACCATGAACATGTTCGGAAAACCACTGGTCAGGACCCCAAAATACGTGCTGGGGCTATCCCGCCACTTGTCGGCCAACGTTTGTCCGTCGACACCGTTGATCTCGATGCGGTCATAGCCGCCGGTGATGGCGTCGAAGCCGGTCGCATAAACGATCACGTCCAGATCGTGATGCGACGCTGTTGTCTGGATACCGGCAGCGGTGAGCCGCTCGATCGGTGTCTCGGAGAGGTCGACGAGGTGCACGTTGTCACGGTTGTAGGCCTCGAAGTACCGCGTCTCCAGCGGCAGACGCTGCATCCCGAACCCGTGGTCACGAGGAATCAGCTTCTCGGCCAACTGCGGGTCGGTAACTCGCTGACGGATGCGGTCGGCGACGTATTCCGAGATCTCCGCATTGGCCTTTTCGTCGAAGAAGATGTCCATGAAGTTGCTGGCGAGAAAAGCGAAGCCCGGTTGCTCGTAGAGCTCGTCCCAGAACGAGCGCCGCTCGTCTTCGGCTACGTCCCAGAACCGGCGCCGGTCCGGCACATGCTCGAACCCTCCGGGAGCGGCCGCGCAGTTGGCGAAGATCTCGTCGTATCGGTCTCGGATCGTTTGCATTTCCCCATCGGAGATGGGCCCGTTGTTCAGCGGTGTGCTCCAGTTGGGTCGACGCTGAAAAACGGTCAGCTCTCCCACCTTGTCGGCCAGTTCGCTGATCACTTGGATGCCGGTGGCTCCGGTTCCGATGACTCCGACACGACGGCCCTCAAGCGCAACCGGCTCCTTCGGCCAGTGGAATGTGTGGAAGGCCTCCCCGGCGAAGTCGTCCATGCCCTCGTAGCGAGGCAGCGTTGGCATCGACAGCGGGCCGAGGCTCGTGATGACAAACCGCGACACGAAGGTTTGGCCGTTCTCGAGCTCGAGCCGCCACTCTCGGTCGTCGTCGTCCCAGGTCATCTTGGCGACCCGAGCGTTGAACCTCATGTGCCGGCGTAGGTCGAACTTCTCGGCCACGTAGTTCAGGTAACGGAGGTTCTCGGGCTGGGCAGAGAAGCGCTCGTTCCAATGCCATTCGTCAAGCAGTTCTTTCGAAAACGAATAGCCGTAGGTGTAGCTCTCGGAGTCGAAGCGCGCCCCGGGGTAACGATTGCGATACCAGGTGCCACCCAAATCGTCATCGGCCTCAAGCACGATGGCGTCAACACCCAGATCGGCGAGGCGCTTGATCTGATAGATCCCCGACACGCCAGCGCCCAACACCACGACCTCGTGGCGTTCCGCGCCGGACTCGTCGAGCTGCCTCTTGTCCTCGTTCATCGTCTCAGTCACCTCCTGATTCTGGCATTGTTCCTTGAAGGCCCGTTCATCGAGGGCCAACAGAAAGAGGACGCAGGATGTCGACCGTCATGAGTTGGGACGATTGGGCTGGTTGCGACGGGCTTGGGTTGGCGGATCTCGTTCGGTCCGGAGAGGTCACGTCGCATGAACTGGCGGAACAGGCCGCCGACGCGGTTGAACTGGTAAATCCTGCTCTCTCCGCCGTCATCGAGGTCTTCGCCGACAAGATCGCAGATCCGCTCAGCGAAGGTCTCAACCCCGACGGTGTATTCGCCGGAATCCCGTTCCTGATGAAAGATCTCGGACCGACGATGAGCGGTCGCCTCCAGGAGATGGGGTCGCAGATCGCCGCGGGCCACCGAGCCGCGGCCGACACGTTCCTCACCTCTCAGATGCGTCGGGCCGGCCTCAATCTGATCGGTCGCACCACCACGCCTGAATTGGGCGTCTGCGGCTCGTCGGAAAATCGGGACATGTATGTCACCCGCAACCCGTGGAACCTTGACTACACCGCGGGCGGCTCATCGTCGGGCAGTGGAGCGACGGTTGCCGCCGGGGTGCTGCCACTAGCCCATGCCACCGATGGCGGCGGCTCAATCCGGATACCGGCATCGGTGAACGGAAACGTTGGTCTCAAATGTTCGCGAGGCGTCTTCTCGCTGGCTCCTGGAGCATCCGACCTGACTGGCCTGGTCTCGATTCAGGGGTGTCAGAGTCGAACCGTTCGCGACACTGCTGCCTTCGTCGATCACTGCCGCGGTGGTGCTCCCGGCGAGTTCATGCCTTATTGGTCGGCCGATGAGGCGTACTTGACGGCCATAACACGCGATCCGCCGCCACTGAAGATCGCCGCTTCCCACGAGTGGGGCGACTACGGCTGTAGCCCCGAAATCCTTGGCCAACTTGTCAAGACCGTCGAGCTGCTTTCGGCACTGGGCCATCAGGTCGAGTGGGTAACGCCAACCGTCGATCTCTGCGCTGCCTATCACGCGCAGACGACGTGCTACATCACCAATTTCGGTCAGACCGCCGATCTCTTACTCAACCAGCTCGCGCCCGACAAGAACCCTGAGGATGTGCTTGAGCCAATGACGGTGCGCATCTGGCAAGAAGGGCTCAAGGCGACGTACAGCGACCGTTTCGCCATGCAGCGAACGTTCAACCAAACATCCCGTGATTTCGGCCTCTTTCTCGAAGACTGGGACATCATCCTCACCCCGGCGATTGCCGACCACACGCCGCTGATCGGGACCAAGGAATACCTCACCGTGAGCAACGAACCCGACGTCTGGTCCTGGTTCGAGAACCTTTGGAGCCTCTATGCCTATACCCCTCTGTCGAACCTCGCCGGGCTCCCCGCCATTACCCTTCCCGTTGCCACGTTCGACGACGGAATGCCGTTGGGTATCCAGGCTCAAGCCTCACCAGCCGGAGACGGCCTGCTGCTGCAATTGGCGGCCCAGGTCGAGCGGTCACTCGATGGCGGTTGGAACGCCGGCCGGTTCCCATCCACCCACGTGACTACTTCGTGAGTAGGTCGACGAGAGCGGGGTGTTTGTGATGCCGAGCCCATCCAAGGGCATCGCTATGAGCCAGACCATCTCGAATCGTGGGGTCGGCTCCGCTGGCCAGCAGCCACTCGACAATCGGGCGATCACCCCTCCAAACTGCTGCGTGCAGAGCGGTTCCCTTCCAGTGGTAACCGGGTGGGATCGAGTTTGTCCTGGCGCCCTTTTCTAGGAGCAAGGCCGCCGCCTCCTGACACCCGGTATTCGCAGCCATCACAAAGGCATGATCGATGATCGACGCGGCGTCATCGCCGAGCTCACCCACGGTGTCGGGAAAGGGCGACCCGATCGGGCCGGCATCAGCCTGCAGGCCGTTGGTATCGAAGAAGTTCGACGTCACCACGATGTCTCCAAGTCCGGCGGCCGTACTCAGCGCCCGAATGCGAGCGCCGCGGGCAACGAGCGTTGCCGCTATCTCGATGTTTGACCAGTACAGAGCTTCATCCAGAGGGGTCCACGCGCTCTCGGCGTTGAGGTCGACGCCGCTCTCGATCATGAAATCGAGAACCTTTTCGGCGCTACGCTGACCCGAATTCTTCGTCCATGATCGCGACCCCCAGTCGTAACTACCAAGGTTAATCCACCACCAGAGCATCACGAGCGCCGACGGCCGCGGTCGTCAATACCAACTCAACCCGACGAGACTCAGCGCGCTGTCGCGATGGCTCGATGCAAGCCACTGGACCGACAAGCTTTCTCTGCTTTCTGACGACGGGGCCACCGATGGCTTTCTTCCTCGGGTGGGACAATTTCTGGACGGCTTCGCTTCGTCAGATGCCAAGTTCTTCGAGCGCCATCTGGCCGACGACGTCGAACTGATCTTCCCCGGCAGCGAGCGACGTTGGGACAAAGCATCGACGATCGCCAGCGTGGCCGACCATCCCCCGTATATCGAGTGGGAGATCTTCGACTCGAACGTCCGCGTGCTCGGACCCGGTTTAACGATGGTGACGATGCTCGTTGCCGTTCGAACTACTGAGCGTGACGCAGCCCGGCGAGTCGTGCAATCGATGTTGTTCGACGACACCGCCGACCCCTGGACCCTTCGCTTTCTTCATCAATCCCTGGCGAGCTAATTCACGACCGCAACCCGAAGCAACACGACCGTACGGCCGTCGCGACGGCCGATTCAGCGACCCGTTCGGTCATCTGTGGATCCTGGGCCAGGAACTGGGCCGACGGTCTCGTTCCAAAAACCGGGCACTACCCAGTGGGTCGCTAGAGCAGGTCGTCGACCAATTCCCGATAGTGGGCGATGGCGGCGAGATGCGCCTCGGCAGAACGCTCCTGCATTCGCTTGTGCGGCGGACGGTTGTACCCGTTGTTCAAGGTGATGTGACTGACGCCCGCTTCCTTCCAGAACTCGAAATCGGCTCGCAACTTGCCGTCGTCACCGTCACCCAGCGAGGTCCACACTTCCAGCCCCACATCGGTGGCTTCGCGGCCCTCGTCGCTGATGTACCCGCGCAACGTTTCGAACGCCTGTTTCGCAGTGTCGTCAGGAGGGAAGGCCAACATCATCCAGCCATCGGCAAGCTTGGCGATCCGACGCAGCATCCGATCTTCGTGTCCCCCGAACCAAAGCGGAATCGATCGCCTTGCCGGCCGCGGGTTGATTCCCGCATCATCGATCTCGTGGTACTCGCCGACGAAGTTCACATGTGGCTCGGCCCACAGCTGGCGCATCACCTCGACCTGCTCACTTAGCCGCTTGCCCCGATTGCTGAAGTCCTCGTTCAACGCCTGGTACTCGACCGGATTCCATCCGCTCCCGATGCCGAATCGGAACCGACCCTCGCACAGCACGTCCAACGAAGCTGCTTGTTTCGCCACCAGTGCCGTCTGGCGCTGCGGAAGGATCATCACCTGGGTTGAAAACTCGATCGACGTCGTGCAGGCAGCGAGAAAACCGAACAGTACGAACGGGTCGTGAAAGAAGTCGGCTGACGTATTGCGATCGCCCCAATCAGGACGGTTCTCAGTGTTGGCACCGAGCACATGATCGGGCAGGGCCAGCCCCTGGTAGCCGAGATCCTCGGCCGCCTGGGCGAAGTCTCGAACGAACCCGGGTGCGCCACCGGTATCGACCAAGGGCAGCGTCGCAGCCAGGCTTATCGTCACGGTTGTTCCTGATGAAGTGTCACCGCGCAGGTTTAGCAAGAACCAGCTGCCACCGACATGTCAGGTTCGATCGAGATGGGGCAGCACCTGCTCGGCGAACAGTTCCATCGAGCGCATCACCATGTCGTGCGGCATATCGCCGACCTGGAACTGGGTCATCAAAGTGCCGGCACCGCATGCGTCAAGATTGCTGTTGATCCGTTCGATGATTTGTTCCGGCGACCCGATCAGCGGTTCTCCCGCCGACAACGTCGGGCCGCCGCTGGCCTGGGCTTGGCGGGCGATTTCGAGCCTGGTGCGATAGGAGCTGGCAGCGGTGTAACCGGGCGGGAAGAACATTGGCAGCGGCAGGGTGAACGAGCGCTCACGGAAGTACCGCAGGTGCGGCTCGAGCGCGGCCTGGGCCGCCTTCTCGCCATCCGGGTGCACATAGACAACCGAGTTGAATGCGAACTGTTCAGGGCCGGCTTCGTAGCTGAATTGGTCGACGGCGTACTGCCGGTACGTGTCATAGAACTGCTTGAGTCGCTCCATTGGCACGAACACACAGGCCAGCGGGTAGCGACGCTCGGCTGCCCATTCGAGCGTCTCGGCCGAGCCCTGCGAAGGCACGAAGATCGGAGGATGCGGCTGTTGCAGCGGCCGAGGCCAGACGTTCACGTTCCGAAACGCGTAGTGCTCCCCATCCCATTCAAAGGGACCGGGTTCGGTCCAAGCCTTCACAATCAGGTCGTGGGCCTCGAAGAACTTCGACCGCGACTTCGAGGGGTCGAGGTTCATCGAGTGATACTCGGCACCGATACCTCGGACGAACCCGCTGATGATGCGTCCCCCCGACATCACGTCGAGCATGGCGACCTCCTCGGCCACCCGGAGGGGGTTGTGGCGCATGGCGATGCCGTTGCCCAGAATGGCAATGCGGGCGTTCTTCGTCCGGCTGACAAGAGCGGCGGCCATGATATTCGGAGCCGGCATAAGCCCGTAAGCGTTTTGATGATGCTCGTTCACGCAAATGGCGTCGAAGCCCACTTCATCGGCGAAGGCGAGCTGGTCGAGATACTCGGTGTAGAGCTGATGACCGAGGACCGGGTCGTACTCGCTGTTGGGATAGGTAACCCAGGCCGACCCACCGCTCCGTTCAAGTACGTCGGGATCGATCTTGGGCCAAGGCATCAGGTGGAAGGCGTAGAGCTTCATGAACTTGTGCTCCGTTCGGACGGCGGCGTCTGCTGCGCCAGCTGTCTGGCGGCGGCCACGACAGCGGCCGGATCATCGAGGTCGACCAGATGGCCAGAGCCCGCAACCACATCGAAATCGGCTCCAAGCAACTGAGCCAGGCGTTGCCCGTGTTCGACCGGCAACAGGCGGCCGTCGGCACCCCAAACCACCGACACAGGGCAGCGAACGTGATGAGCTCGGCGAGCAACCCGCTTGTCGTAGGGTCGTTCCCACATCAACCGGGCCTGGGTTGCTTGTTCTACCCACAGGGCAGTTGCCGCCTCGATGTCGCCGGTGAGGGGATCGACGTTGGCGGCATCAATCGACTGGGACAGATAGCCGAGCGCGTCGGGCGCCGCCTTGAGGAACAGGTCGGGCATCGGGTTGTGAGGGCGCAGGCCAAGCGCTCCAACAAGAAGAAGGCCGGACAGAAGATCGCTGCGGTGGATGGCCAGATCGAGTGCCATCCAGCCGCCAAGACTCGAACCGACAACGAGTGGTTGGTCGAGTTCGAGCTGACCGATCAGATCGACGTAGTGAAACGCCATATCCGACACGTCGGTGAGCCACGAGGGCACGTCGCCGCCATCAAAACCGGGGTGGATGGGGGCGACCACGGTGAAGTTCTCGGCCAGGAGATCGTGGACGGCGCGCCATCCTGAGGTCGTTCCCTCGGAGTGCAGGAAGAGCAGCGGCGGGCCGGAGCCTCCCGACTGAATGATGGTCGGGTGATCGTGGATGGTGAGCGTGCTGACAGCAGGTTGCATTGGTCCCCTTCAACGCACCCTAGGTTCTGCGAAGATGTGGTGGTGAAAACTGCAGTGGTAACTGGTACGTCAACCGGCATTGGGAGGGCAACGGCGCTCCGCCTGGCCAGCGATGGTTTCGACGTCGTGGCCACGATGCGCAACCCTGACGCGGCCTCCGAAGGCCTCATGCGAGATGGCGCAGACCTTGGCGTTGCCGAGCGCCTTCGGGTGCTGGCCCTCGATGTCGATGACGATGCTTCGGTCGAGGCCTGCTTTGCCGAAATCGACACCTCGAATGAGGTCGACCTACTCGTGAACAACGCCGGCACCAGCCCGGTCGGCTCGGTGGAAGAGTTCGCAGTTGGCGACTGGAAGGCGCTGTTCGAGACGAACGTCTTCGGGGTCGTCCGGTGCACCCAAGCGGTACTGCCAGGAATGCGCGAACGAGGCCGTGGCCACATCATCAACATCAGTTCCATCGCCGGCCGGGTGGTGATGCCAATGTTCGGCCCCTACGCAGCCAGCAAGTTCGCTCTGGAGGCAATGAGTGAGGCGCTTTCGTTAGAGGTTCGCCCCCACGGCATTCGCGTTGCCCTCGTCGAACCCGGCGCGGTGCGAACCGAGATCCGGGCCAAGACGGTGCCGCCACAACGAGACAGCCCGTACCGACCGGTGGCCAAGAATTGGGGATTCTCCATGGGTTGGGAACACGAGCGTGGGACCGAAGCGATGGTGGTAGCCGACCGCATCGCTGAACTCGCTGCCGACCCCAATCCCCCATTGCGCAACCCGCTTGCTCAGGGTTGCGTCGAGACCATCGAAATCCGTTCGCAACACAGCGACGACGCGTGGGCCAACCTCTGGTCGCAGCCCACCGCCGAGTTCCTGAGCCAGTGGGGTGAACTCCGCGGCGCTGACTTCAGCTAGGGGCTCCCGGAGCCAAGGTACGTCGCGCCGGACTGAGAGCGGCCTACTCTCCTCATTGTGCCTTCGCCTGCTGTCGAGATCAGCCTCGACGCCGTCATTATCTCAGTGACCGACAACGCGCCGCTCGTCCTGACCGTCCCGGGGTCCGACGGTCTTCCGGCCCTACCTTCGGGCTTGCTCGAAGCACACGACCGCACCCTGGACACTGCACTTCGCCGGTGGGTACAAGAACAGACCAACCTCGAGGTTGGGTACGTCGAGCAGCTCTACACCTTCGGGGATCGAGAACGAGTTTCGAGCGACGCTCGCCTGTTGTCCGTGGCTTACCTCGCCCTCATCCATGAGGCGGCGCCCTCGGACGAGGCCGCCTGGCGGCCGCTGTACGACTTCTTCCCTTGGGAAGACCACCGATCCGGGCGACCATCGATTATCGACGATCAGATCATTCCCACTCTCGAGGCCTTCGCCGCTGCCGACAGCGATGACGAGAGCCGAGACGAACGCAAGCAGATCATGTTCGGCACCGACGCGACTGCGTTGGACGGCGCTCGAGTATTGGAGCGCTATGAGCTGTTGTATGAAGCCGGGCTTCTGGAAGAGAGCCCAACGCAAGCGCTCTTGACGAAGGCAGCCCTCCCCCCATCTCGGGCCATGTCTCATGACCATCGCCGCATCGCGGCAACAGCGTTCGGTCGCCTCCGTGGCAAGCTCACGTACCGACCGGTTGTCTTCGAGCTGCTACCGGCAACCTTCACGCTGCTCCAGCTTCAGCGCCTCGTCGAAGCACTCGCGGGGACTCGTCTTCACAAGCAGAACTTTCGTCGCTTGGTCGAGGCAGGTGGGCTGGTGGAAGGAACCGGCACCCAGGCGAAGACCGGGGGCCGTCCGGCAGAGCTGTTCCGGTTCCGCAGAGACGTGCTGCGCGAGCGCCCCCGTCCGGGCATCGGCACTCCCTCGATCCGCTCATAGGTAGACGGCGATCGAAATACCTTGCACTTATACTCGTCACGAGTATAATAAACCTCATGATGAGCATAACTGCCACGCTCCCTCTTATTTCTTCCGAAACGGTCCTCCCCGACGAGGAGCTTGCGGCGCTCGCTCCGCTCATCGCCGAAATCGAGGCTTTGAAGATCCAGAAGAACGCCATCGTTCTGGCCCACAACTACATGACACCGGACATCTTCCACACCGTGGCCGACATCAAGGGTGACTCTCTGGGCTTGGCCCGAGCAGCGGCGGAGACCGATGCCGATGTCATCGTCTTCGCCGGTGTTCACTTCATGGCCGAGACGGCCAAGATCACGTGCCCGGAAAAGACTGTCCTCATCCCCGATGCTGAAGCAGGCTGCTCACTGGCCGAGTCGATTACCGCAGCCGACGTTCGTTTGTTGCGTCAGCGATATCCCGGGGTCCCGGTGGTCTGCTACGTGAATACGTCTGCGGATGTCAAGGCCGAGGTCGACATTTGCTGCACCTCGTCGAACGCGGTCGACATCGTCGAGTCGCTCGACGGCGATCGGGTGATCTTCCTGCCCGACCAGCATCTGGGTCGGTGGGTGGCCGGCCAAACGGACAAGGACATCATTCTCTGGGAGGGAAGCTGCATGGTGCACGAACAGTTCACCGGCGAGGAGCTCCGCGAGTACCGAGCGATGCACCCGGGCGTACAGGTGATCGCACACCCCGAGTGCCCCCAAGATGTCTTGGCCGAGGCCGACTTCGTCGGCTCGACAGCCGGAATGATCAACTGGGTCACCGAGGAACGGCCGAACAAGGTCGTCATGGTCACCGAGTGTTCGATGTCGGACAACGTGGCGAAGGAAGTGACCGGAGTCGAGTTCGTTCGACCCTGCAACCTGTGCCCTCACATGAAGAAGATCACGCTCGAGAAGATCAAGACCTCGCTCGAGACCATGAGCCATGAAGTCATCATCCCGGCCGACATCGCTGAGCGCGCCCGCCGATCGGTCGACCGCATGCTGGCGGTCAAGGGCCGCGACGAAAAGAAGGGCAGTGGCTGAGATGTCGGATCACGATCTGACGGATTTCTCCTCGCGCATCGCTGTGCGGCACAGCGCTGTGCAGCACAGCCCTGTCCTCGTTGTAGGCAGCGGCGTGGCCGGGCTCTCGGTTGCCCTCGGCATCGGGGACTGCACCATCCTCACCGAAACAACTCTGGGTGATGGGGGTTCGAGTCGCTGGGCCCAGGGCGGCGTAGCCGTAGCCGTCGCGACCGACGACACGCCAGCGGCCCACGCGGCTGACACGCTGAAGGTGTCAGCTGGCCTCGGAGTACCCGCCGTCGTTCGTGCGCTTACCAACGGAGGCCCAGCCGCCCTCGTCGAACTCATTCGCCTCGGGGCCCGCTTCGACCGCGACGATCAGAACGAACTGGCCCTGGGCCGAGAGGCGGGCCACTCAGCTCGCCGAATCGTGCACGCCAATGGCGACGCAACGGGCGCAGAACTGATCCGCACGCTCACCTCGGCCGTCCGCTCGATGCAAACCATCACGGTTGAAGAAGACGTCGAGGTTCTCGACCTACTCCGAGACGATCAGCGGATCGCCGGCGCAATCGTCCGCCATGTCGACGGCACTATCACAGCCCACCTTGCCGATGCCGTTGTGCTCGCCACTGGCGGGTATGCGCATTGCTACGAGCGCACCACGACCCCGCGAGAAGTCATCGGTACCGGTATCGCCATGGCCGCAAGGGCAGGCGCGCAACTGGCCGACATGGAGTTTGTCCAGTTCCATCCGACGGCACTGGCCGTCGACGGTGTCGCACAGATGCCGCTACTCACCGAAGCCCTCCGAGGTGAGGGCGCAACCTTGGTCGATGACGATGGCCGTCGATTCATGCTCGACGAGCACCACGACGCCGAACTTGCGCCGCGCGATGTGGTGGCGCGAGCCAACTACCGCCAGATCCGCCAGGGCAACACTCCAGCGCTCGACGCTACAACCGCAGTCGGAGCCTCGTTCCCGCAGCGTTTCCCGACCGTCTTCGGCCTCGCCATGCAGCACGGCCTCGACCCTCGGACCGAGCTGCTGCCCGTCTCCCCCGCCGCCCACTATTGCATGGGCGGCATCGCCGTCGACGTCGATGGCCGCACCTCACTTGCCGGCCTCTGGGCCGCAGGAGAGGTGACATCGTCCGGCGCCCACGGCGCCAACCGTCTGGCCTCCAACTCCCTGCTCGAAGGGCTGGTCATGGGGCGTCGAGTGGCACAAGCCATACAGCGCAGCCCCCAGCCCAAACCAGCAAGCAGCCTCGAGTTCATGCTGCCAGCCGACCTGGGAACAATGCTCATTGCGGCCGACGCCCCAGCACGGTCGGCAACAACAGCCGGGTCAGCGGCAGAGCGGTCAGCAGGAATAGAGCAGGACATCCGCCGTTTGCTCTGGACGAACGCCGGCGTCGAACGAACCGAAGCCGACCTCCTGACGGCTCGGGACGAACTCGATCGATTGGCCTGCAACAAGCTCACTTCGAGTCGAGTCCGGACCATGCACGAGATCGCCGTCCATATCGTCACCGCAGCGTTGGCTCGGTGCGAGAGCCGCGGCGCCCACCACCGAGCCGACATCCCGGTGACCGACCCCGAGGCTGCCGAGCGACGATTGATCAACCCTCCAGCGACTGCCACCATGCACTGGCGGCTCGAGACCGAGGGCCTCGCCGCCGAGGGTGTCGTGAGATCTGACCGAGTACTGACAGGAGACCCACGCCGATGAAGCTCGAACTCAATCCGCTGCTCTATGAGGATCTTCTTCGCACTGCGTTCGCCGAGGATCTCGGCCTGGTTGGGGACGTCACATCAGACGCCATCATTCCAGCCTCGACGCAGGCCACGCTGGTGCTGCGCAACCGCGAGCCGGGCACAATCGCCGGCCTGCAGGTCGCGGCCAGAGCATTCACTCTGCTCAACCCAAATCTCACCGTCGAGATCCAAGCAATGGAGGGCACGACGGTCGAGGCCTACACCGATCTCGCCGTTGTCTCGGGCAGTGCCCGATCGATTCTCACCGCCGAACGAACGGCGCTGAACCTGGCGTGCCGGATGTCGGGTATCGCCACCCAGACCCGCCGGATCGTCGATGCCGTCGAAGGCACCGGTGCCACCGTGGTGTGCACACGGAAAACCACACCCGGATTGCGAGCGGTCGAGAAATACGCGGTTCGTGCCGGCGGCGGAAAGAACCACCGCTTCGGCCTCAGCGACGCCGTACTCATCAAGGACAACCACATCGCCGTTGCCGGCTCGCTAACCAAAGCGGTGGAAGCGGCCCGAGCGAACGTCGGACACCTAATGAAGATCGAGGTCGAGGTCGACACCCTCGAACAACTCGACGAATTACTCGCAGTCGGGGCAGACGTGGTGCTGCTCGACAACATGGATCCGGCCATGCTCACCGAGGCGGTTGCCGCCGTCGACGGGCGCATGATCACTGAAGCGTCAGGCGGAATCACACCGGACACAGCACGGGCCAAAGCCGAGTCCGGCGTCGACCTGCTCTCGATCGGCTGGCTCACCCACAGCTCGCCCATCTTGGACATCGGCCTCGACCAGGGCTAGCCGGTTCGGCCGACTCAGCCTTCAGGGTCGGTGAGCGCAGCAGCTACTTGAGCGGCAATGAAGTCGGCGTCGAGTGATCTGCCATTCAAGAGATGGCGCGTGAAGAACGGTGCAGTGAAACGCTCGACCCGGCCATCGAGGTCGGCGTTGGCAATCTCGTCACGCAGGACGCCGCGCTCGAATATCTTCCGAACGTGTCCGGAGCGTTCCTCGGCCATCCGTTGAAGGCGTACGGACAGCGCTTGGTCGAATGCAGCGGCACCGACAAGTGACGGCAGAAGCTTCCCGAGGGCACCATTGGTGAGCATGGTCGCCAGATGGTGGCCCATTTCGATCAGATCGCCGGTCAGGGATCCGGTGTTGTGTTCCTGGCCCCGAGGAAGGGCGCAGTCGACTGCCTCCATCAGCAGCGCCGAACGATCTTCCCAGTTTCGATAGATAGTCGAGCGGGCGACACCGCTCCGCTCGGCGACCGCATCGATGGTCATCCGTTCGCATCCCTCTTCAAGCAAGAGTGCCGCAGTTGCCTCGATCACACAGGCCCGAGTCCTTGCTCGGCGCGGGTCGGGTGGTGTCACGATGTCGAAGGTATCCCTTCCACATCCGCAGCGCCGGTCATGGCCGAGCTCGATGTGCGTGGGAAGAACCGAGCCACCACCAAGGCACTCGCCAGCATGACTGCGGCCGCCACGATCAGCGATAGCTGCATGCCGTCGACGAACGCGTCGCGCGCCGCCGCCGCCACTGCCTCGCCACCGGGAACCTGCCCGGCAACTGCCAGTGCGGCACCAACGTTGTCCTGAGCGGCCTCCGCCAATTCGGGCGGCAGCCCGTCGGTGGCCGAACCCAAGCCCGAGCGATAACCCGAAGACAGCAGTGTTCCGAGTAGGGCGATCCCGATGGCACCGCCGACTTCGCGTGTCGTGTCGTTCATGGCTGATGCGACGCCGGCCTTGCTTTGGGGAAGCGACGACACGATGGCCTCTGTTGCGGTTGGAAAGACCAGCGCCATACCGCCGGCGGCGAGCACGATGGAAATCGCGATTCGCGGATACGAGGTGTCAACGGTCGCAAACGAGAGCAAGCCCAAACCGACGGTCGAGACGAGCATGCCGAGCGCCATTGTTCTGCCCCCGCCGATCTTGGCTGCAAGGCCTGGGCCTCGCGGAGCGACAAAGACCATCGCAACGGCGAACGGGAGCGTGCGAACAGCAGCCTGCAGCGGCGTGTAGTCCAATACGAACTGCAAGTATTGGGTCAGCACGAAGAAGAAGCCGAACATCACCAAGAACGCCGTTGTGATGGTGAAACTGCCGACGCCGAATTGGCTGATCTTGAAGAGACGCGGATCGAGCAGCGGGTCCTGCTGCATAAGTTCGAACTTGACCCAGCCACCCAGGAAGGCGACGGATGCAACGAAGGCGCTGACGACGAGCGGGTCGGTCCAGCCGAACTCAGGGCCCTGGATCAGACCGAACACCAACGCCGAGAGCCCGACAATCGAGAGCATGCTGCCAATCGGATCAAGCGGGCGTTCTTCGGCATCCTTGGAGTTCGGCACCATCCAGAACACGAGGACCATCGCCAGCAGCGCAATCGGGACATTGACGAAGAAGACCGAGCCCCACCAGAACTTTTCGAGGAGAAGTCCCGAAGCCAGGATGCCAAGCGCTCCGCCGGCCCCTGCAAAGCCGGACCAGATAGCGATGGCTTTCGCCCGTTCGTGGGACGGGAAGACGACGGTGATGATCGACAGCGTCGCCGGCATCGTGAGCGCTGCACCAACTCCCATCACACCCCGAAGGGCGATGAGTTGGGCGGCGTTGTTGCTTCGCGTTGCCACCAAGGCCGATACCAAGAAGATCCCGAGTCCGGCAAGAAGCGCCGGCTTCCGTCCATAGCGATCACCGAGCGCTCCGGCGGGCAGGAGGAGTCCTGCGAAGACCAGCGAGTACGCGGCATTGATCCAAACGAGTTCCGACGCGGTGGCATCCAAGGCTCGCTGGATTGAAGGGATGGCCAAGTTGAGACCGGAGACGCCAGCCACGATGAGGACCAACGACAGGTTGAGGATGGCCAGAATCTGCCAACGTTTGGGGTGACCAACGTCGTCGGTCTCATAGGCGGGTCGTTCTGACATTGCTTCTGCTGGATCCCTCATGCGACAGACTGTCGCATAACTTCTCCACTTTCGCTACATGCCGTTGCACAAGTCACAGAGCCGACCACATTGCGTCGGCCGGGACCGCCCCTGATCCTTGAAGTAGGCTATGCCGCACAACGAGAGCAAGACCACGAAGGGGATGTCGAACGTGGATCTAAGCGAGCTCGGCAAGAACTATTCTCTGCCAATAGGGCCTGGGTTTGCCTATCCACCGCCTCCGTATCTCTATCGTGGAGTCGAAGACGTCTTCGTGAGCTACACAGCCGATCCTGCGGCCGTCGCCGCGCTACTACCGCCCGGGGTGGAGGCGGCAGAAGATCCTCCGGTCTGCATCGCCTGGGCACGCTGGACGGCCTGGTCATCCTTCGGGCCCTACCATGAGTCTTACATCATGATCCGGGCCAAATTCGAGGGCCAGACGTACCTCTACCAGCCATTTATCTTTACCGACAACGAAATCCCGCTGGTGGCCGGCCGCGAGATTTGGGGCTACGCCAAGAAGCTCGCGGTCATGGAGAGGAATTACGGGGGCTCAGGGTCTCCGTTTGGAGAACAGGCGCTTTTCACGGTCGACCGACCGAAGGGGAAGCGGATCATGACCGTCTCGATCGCCTGTGACAGGCTCCAGGACCCCGCCGAACTGGAGGACCTACCCGTCCTTTCGACACGGCTCATCCCAAATTCGACCGCGGGCAAGCCGCCCTCGGTTGCCGAGCTGGTGCGACTCGACGTCGAGGCCCACATCCACGAAAGCGCCGACGGCACGCCCAAGCTGTGGAAAGGCCGAGGCTCGGTCACCATGGATTCTCCGTCCCAGGT
>JBLINY010000023.1:0-52866 GCA_047638695.1 Acidimicrobiales bacterium
GCAAGCCGCCCTCGGTTGCCGAGCTGGTGCGACTCGACGTCGAGGCCCACATCCACGAAAGCGCCGACGGCACGCCCAAGCTGTGGAAAGGCCGAGGCTCGGTCACCATGGATTCTCCGTCCCAGGTCGATCCGTGGTACCTGCTGGCGCCAGTTGAGATCCTGGACGGCTACTTCGGCATCTTCGACTTCGACCTACACCATGGGAAGGTCGTGCATGACTACCTCTTAGATGACGTGGATTGGGTCTGACCTGCCCGCAGAAATCAACGAGGGGCCGTGTTCCTCTTCGTAGGGAGCAGCCCCTATCGGATTGTTCAGCATGTATTTTATATCGTGTTTTATTTGCATAGAGAACCTAAAATAACCCGACATTGCGAACGTTTGTTCGCTATACTTCACCTGATGGTGACGCGGGCTCTGGCGGAGTCACTCTCGCAGGCTCTCTCGATTGACCCAGGCGGGTTATCTGGGGAAGACCTGGCAAACCACGAACTTGCCCTGCAACGCCTTGATGCCCAGCTGGCGGCGGCCAAGTTCAAGGCTGCCGCGGCTGTTGCTCGCCGGCCGATGACCACCACGACGTTCCGACGACCTCAGCAGTGGGTCATCTTCGAGACAAGGCAGTCACAACGCCGTGTGAATCGCGAGTTCCGAATCGCCAAAGTCCTCGCCGAACAGCTGCCGTCGGTGTTGGACTCGCTCGAACGAGCCGAGATCCAACGCTGCCATATCGACGTTTTCGTTCGGCTGGCCAACCAGATTCCGCTAGCCGAGGCGCTGATCCGAGATCTGGACGACTTGCTGACGTTTGCCCGCACCCGCCAGTTCGTCGAATTCGAAGCGCTCGCCGAAGCCTGGGCCACCATGATGGACCCCACCGACCCACGCGATCTCGACGAAGCAGCACACGACAACCGCTCAATGGTCTGGACCGACTCTGTCGCCGGCGAGGTGCAGGTTGCGTTGCGTATGCCCACCGTCAACTGGGAGCAAATCCACAACGGCCTCGAAGGCATCCTCGACCAGATGTTCCGGGCCGATTGGGACCAAGCCCAAATCGAACATGACGACAACGCCACAGTTGAGAATCTCGACCGCAGCGACCGACAGCGTAATATCGACGCCCTCCTCCAGTTGCTGCGACGCGGATTGGTCGCAGGCAATGCCGACCCCGGAGCAACGACGATCGTCAACATCGTCGTCGACGAAAAAACGCTGGAGGATGAGACCGACCGCCAAGCTGGCCGAACCGTCCCAGCACGTTCGTTAGCCGATCTTGAGGACTACCGCTGCGAAACCCGCCACGGTCGGCCCATCACCCCGTCGATGGCGTTGCTGCTCTCCCTGTCTGGTCAGATTCGCCGAGTCGTGCTCAACGCGCCAAGCCTCGACTTGTCGTCCAAACAGAGACTGTTCACTGGCAACCTCCGGCAGGGCATCCTCATGAAACACCGATGGTGTAATCAGGACGGGTGCGAAACTCTCGCCTACCGGTGCGAGGTCGATCACACTATTCCGGTCTCACGAGATGGCCCTACCAGCGAATCGAACGGCAGACCTCTCTGCAGACCTTGCCACCGCCACAAGACCCGACTCGAAAACCTCGGAATCCGTTAGTCGAAGCCTGCCCAGAACCGTGCGATGGGAAACACCTCGATCTCGGTAGGAGGCAACGGCCGCAATGCTCGGCTCCGTCTGCGAAACCAGCCGCTTGTTGACACCATCGCCTTTGGCGACCCGGGTGGCCTCAGCTCAAGCGTCGATATTGAGCTGAAGCGACGGCTAGCCGTTTGGATTGCGACCGATGAGCCCTAAGAAGCGGTGCATGGCATCTGCATCTGGGGCAACCGCTACGGGTTCACCCATCAGCTTCATCTTCCGCATCATGTCGGCGTTCGGCTCGATGCTCGCAATCATCGCCTCGGCAACAGCGGTGCTTGCATGAGCCTCGAGGCCCGTGGCCTGGGCCAGGTCCCAGGAATGCCCCAGCGGATCCCATGTCGTAAAGGCGAGCACGTCATCGATCGTTGACTCGCCGAACCAGTAGTTCCCAACCTTGCCTACGACGCCGGGCTGATCGAGAGCTTCGAACAGCCCCGCGAGCGAAGCGTCCCATAAGCCCACCGGATCGTCGCCGGCATCAGGTATCTCTGGCATCGCCACTTCGCCGGTGCGCGCCATTGCAGCGACAGCATCTACGACTCCGGCCGCATGGGCGACCACGTCGCGCGCACACCAGCCGTCGCAGGGCGATGCAGCGTCCCAGCGATCGCTCGGGACCCGCTGCACCACGGCATCGAATCCGTAAAGCGCTCTTGTGTAGTTCCGTAGGTTCTCGCTCAATGTGCTCTCCCTGGTAGTTGTGAGGGTTTTTTCTCGTTCAGAATGGAGCGTCGAACCCAGCGGCGAGACGTGAGATCCGCCAAACCCCGGATTCCTTACGCATTTCGAAGCGGTACGGGCCGTTGGTAACCGGCTTCATTTCGCCGCCAGTTGATGCAGTCAGCATCAAATATGCGTGAGCCACACCGGTCGTCTCCGAGAGGTTACTAACCACGACATTCGTAAAGATGTGCCGACGCTGATCGGTCTGTTCATCCCAGAAACTGGCCAAGAACTCGACCACTGCCTCCCTCCCCACGAATGGGCCAACGCCGTCGATCCCCATCACGTGGCCTTCCCACGTACCGTCCTCGACAAAGCAGCCGGCCAACAGATCTCGATCGCGCTCGTCGTAGCCCCAGCCGTACAGATAGACCCGCTCGGTGATCGCCAGGCGATCGGCGACGCTGTCACTTTCGACCGGTTCTGGGGCACCGACCGTGATATGCCCCGTGTTACGTGCCCAGCCGGGAACCGGTTCCAATGATGACATGAGACCCCCTCATTTCGCTGACTAGTTGCCCGCTGGTCGGAAACCTATCAATTTCGGTGGTTTGCGGTCGATTGCATGCATGTTCGCGTTCTGCCGTTTACAGATCTAGGTATGACTTCGCTCATCGGAATCGACCGCGTCAATGCGACGTCGGCGACGAGTGCGACGTGCGTTGGCGATGCATCGTGTGGCGCCCAGGAGTCGAAAGAGCGACCAAAAGTTGCCCCCGCACAACTTGTACGGCCATCGAGCGGAAGAACCGGGCGGGCCCAACTCGGGGGGCGATTTCGACGGAGCCACACTGATGCCCGAGGGGTTGGCAGACGTGTCGGGCTACCCCCGCCTCTTCGAAGCGCTGCGTGCGCATCAGTGGTCGTCGGTCGATCTCGAGAAGGTCGCCGCTGACGAACCTACTCGCTGTCAAGCAGGATGAAATGATTCGTGAGGTGGGGCCAACGGAGTCCGAGAGCCTCGACGGCTCGGGGGAACAGCCCCAAGCTGATCGGTGCAGTCCAGCGAAGGGCCTTCCACAGCGGTTTCCCTACGAACGTCGGATCACGTCGACCGAGCATTGGAATGCGGCGCGTCAGGTTCACCATCTCGACCGCGATCTCCATGTCTGCGTAGCCAAGGTTCCGCTCGACCGCGGTCACCTTCAGGCCCGCCTCCGCTGCGATCTCGGTGTATTCCGTCGGCGATCTGTACACGACGTGGTAGTCCAGGTTCTTCACCTCGACCCCTTTGCGGACCGTCGACTCCCGCAGAATGATCGGTCCAGCGGGCACAAGCCCACGTAGCCGTTTGAGCAGGAGTACGGCGTCCTCGCGATTTAGATACATCAGCACACCTCCTACGAACGCTCCGTCGAAGGGCCCCTCGAGCGGCACCTCAAGAGCGTCGCCCTCGATCAGTTCGACGTTGTCGACGTCCCCCAAATTCTTCCTGGCCGCAGCGAGCATGTTCGGGCTCACATCGATCCCGACGACGCGACGGAAGTCTTGAGCGAACAACACGGTCCAGGCACCGGCGCCGCAACCAACATCGAGAATCGAGGACGAATTCGTCAAACCGTCGAGCCAAGGTTCGACGATAGTTCGCTCGCGTGCGAACCGATGCTCGACACAACTTTGGGGCAAACCCTGCTCGTGCGCCATGTAAGAGGCTGCAGCTGCGCTACTGGCCGCCTCGTCCCAATACTGACGTACAGCCAGGTAGTCGAGTTGTTTTGCCACTATGCTCGCTTCGGTAGGTGTCCGATTTGTGACGCTGGCTAGGGCAACTGAACGAAGACTTCTGGGGCCTGGAATCCAGCGATCGTTGTCAGATGCGTACTACGCGTAACGAGCTTCATAGTACTCGTGGAATCCAAAGAGGCGGGATGCCCTAAGGAGGTTCCTCGTAGTCTGCTCCGTGCGCGTTTCTGTTCCCCTACGAGGAGTCCAATGATCTTGAGCCCGCAGCCAGCAACCGAGCTTTCCGGCGCGACCGAACTCGTCGATCGACCGATAGTGCTGCCGGACATAGAGGTGCACGTCGCCGAGAAAAGATTGGTTCGGCGAGCGGTCATCCTTGCCGCCGGTGTCGGGAGCCGACTGTCACCGTTGACGATTGAAACACCGAAATGTCTCACTGAGGTCAACGGTCAGCCAATTCTGTTCCGCGCCTTGCAAGCACTGGCGAGTCAAGGGCTTTCAGAGGCCGTGATCATCGTCGGCCACCACGCCGACCAAGTCCGCGAGCGAGTGGGCCGCAGTCGATATGGCCTCGACATCAGCTACGTCGAGGCCCCCCGTTACGTGACGACGAACAACATTCATTCGCTATGGTCCGCCCGGGACTTCTGCGACGAGGACATCCTGCTTTTAGAGGGCGACGTCGTTTTCGATGACAGCGTTCTAGCCCAGATTCTCGAGCAGCCCAGGAGCGCCGCAGCAGTCGTACCGCATCGACGCGAGCTCTCGGGCACCGTCGTGCGCCACGACACGAACGGCGCAATCACCGACTTCGTCATGTCCGCTGATCAAGACGAAACATTCACTCCCGAGGGCACCTTCAAGACCGTCAACATGTACCTGTTGCGGGGCGAGATGATGCGTACCCACTTCTTGCCAGAGTTGTGTCTCGCCATCGATCGCGGGCAGGTGGACGACTACTACGAGATCGTGTTGCGTGACCTAGTTGCCAGTGGAACGCTGACGGATCTCGCTGCTGTGGATGTCTCGAGCCACAGGTGGTCTGAGGTCGATAACCATCACGATCTCGCAGCTGCCGAGTTTCAGTTTCTTGACCGCTCCGCTCAATTCGACCACATCCAACATCTGCATGGGTCTTACTGGCGGTATGGGTTCGTGGACCATTCATATCTCTACAATCTGCACTTCCCGACCGACGAGATGCTCGCCGACTTTCGGTACGACCTGTCCGAAATCGTCACCAACTATCCCGTTGGACAACACGAGATCATCCGACTTCTTGCGTCCTGGACTGGTGCCGACCCCGATCACCTGGTCGTGGCCAACGGCGGTTCGGAGCTCATCAAGATTCTCGGGGAAAACTTCGTCGAACGTATGACGATCCCGGTGCCGTCATTCAACGAGTACGAGAACGCCTTGGCCCCTGGGAAACTGAACCGGTTTCCTCTTGATCCTGAGACGTTCGAGCTCGACGTTGACAAATTCGGCGACTCAGCGGTGCAGAGTGGATCGAACGTCGCCCTGATCGTGACCCCGAACAACCCCACGTCTATATCGGTGGATCGCGCCGACCTTCTTCGGCTCGCCCGCCGCCTCGAGCCGCACGGATGCAAACTGATCGTTGACGAGTCATTCGTGGAATTCTCACGGGTTGGACCAGCAGCGAGCGTCGAGTCAGTGCTGGTGGAACACCCGAATCTCGTCGTCTTGAAGAGCATGAGCAAAGTCCTCGGGATCGCGGGTATAAGACTCGGCTACCTCCGCAGTGCTGACAGCGAGTTCATCGAGGGCTTCCGACAGCAAGTCCCGATCTGGAACATAAACGGGCTGGCCGAAGCCTTCCTACGCCAAATTGGGAACTACCGAGATGAGTTCGCGCTGAGTTGCGAGCTGGTACGCCAGACCTGTCAGGACTTCTACCAACTGCTCAAGTCGGTTCCAGGCCTCGAGCCGATCGCGCCGGATGCCAACTTCGTGTTCTGCAAGATCACTACTCCAGGGGTAACTGCGGCCGACCTGGCGCGCGAGATCTATGTCGACCATGGCATCCTCATCAAAGACTGCACCGCAAAGAGCATGCCGAACGCCGACGCTTTCCTCCGCATCGCCTCTCGAACTCCGGCGGACAACGGCCGCCTGATTGCGGCACTCGCTGATTCTCGGTTAGCTGTACGTTGACGCCGACGCCTGGCGCGGGCTCACCGTCCACCCCAGCAAATCCGCCAATTCTCGACAGCATGCGCGACGCGGCCAACCTTCTCACGCTCGCTGGCCTGCTTAGCAGCGTGCTCGCGATCACCTTCGCGGTCAGCGGGCGGCTTTCGGCCGCAGCTGTCGGTCTCGTGGCTGCCTTCATCTTCGATGGCATAGACGGGCCTGTGGCCAAGCGACTCAAGGGCCGCAACGCCAATGACCAGGCAATCGGGGCCAACCTCGACTCGCTCGCGGATGTCGTGAGCGCGGGAGTTGCACTTGGTGTCGTGTTTCTGGCCTATGGAGACTTTGACGCAGCATTTGTGCCCGGTGCGTTCCTTCTCGCGTGTGCCGCGACATTGAGACTCGCCTATTTCAACGTCTACGGGCTGGCCGAGACGTCCACCACCTACACCGGCTTGCCAACCGACCTCGCGATCCTCTTGTTCGCGATCGTGGTGCTGCTGGACGGACCGCTCACGCGGAGCACCTTCCAAGTCGTACTGTATGGAGCGGTGTTGGCGCTGGCAGGTCTGATGGTGAGCCCCCTGCGCGTCCCCAAATTCATCGGGACGCAGTTCTACGCCATCATGGTCTTCGCGTTGTGCTTGGGGTCGGTCCATCTTGCCCAAGCCCTCTAATAAGGGTTCACGTCGAAAGCAGAGCTTCGCCCGGAGCGCGGCGAAGAGTGCCGGCTGGTCATCGGTCAGCTGTTGGTCGCCCAGCCGCCGTCGAAGGGTACGACTTGGCCTGCGATGAAGTCGCTCGAAGACATAAGCCTGTGCAATGGCGTTGATCTGCACGTTGGACCGAGCAACCTCTGCACCCACTGACCGCACGTAGGCGTTCTGGGCGGCGCGGGCCGTGGTGTACGAGCTGCTCTTGGCCATTACCCGAAGGGGCGCAGCGCTGCTGACAACAATAATCTTGCCAGCCTCTCGCTCGATCATCTGCGGAAGGACGGCTCGAATGAACCGCATGGTGGGGTGCACCAGCCGGTCGAACATCGCCAGCCAGTCGTCGTCGATGGTTTCGACTGCCAGATTTGGCTCCACCCGTGCAATCAGATTGACGACCAGCGCATCGACTCGACCAGCGTTGGCCACGACCGCGTCGGGTTCGGCCGGATCGAGGTATCGGCCGGTGTCGCCAATGACCGAAGCACCTTCGTCGCTGAGACGCTTGACCACAGCGGGTCCCGTATAACGGTCGGCCATCGTCACCAGTGCCCGACGGCTAGCCAATCGAGCGGTTGGTTCCGGAGCTGCCATGAGCTGACAGCAACGCAGCGGGCAGATTGACCAGAACGTGTGGTCTACACAACAGTGGCCGTTCGTTCACGAGTACCTGGAGGTCGACGATGCCAGATCGTTTCGAGAAGGGCTTCGGCGGCATGGCCGCTGTTGTCACCGGAGGTGGCACCGGTATGGGGCGCGAGCTCGTCCGCCAACTCACGGCCGAGGGTTGCGATGTCGCGACCTGCGACGTCATCCTGGCCAACGCCGAGGAGACGGCGGCAATCTGCGCTGCCGCAGGTAACCCCGGCCAGGTCCTGGTACACGAAGCCGACGTTTCGAGTGAACGCGATATCGAGAGGTTCGCCGCCGCAGTCGCGGAGTGGCGCACGCCCCTCAACTTGTTATTCAACAACGCCGGAATCGGAGGCGGAGGTTCGCTGGTAGATCACGACCGGGCCCAATGGGAGAGAGTGTTCGACGTCTGCTGGTTCGGCGTCTACTACTCCACACTCAACTTCATGCCGCAGATGCTTGATGCGTCGATCGGCCAGATCGTAAACACCAGCTCAATCAACGGATTCTTTGCTTCGATCGGTCCCGGCTTCCCGCACACCGCCTACAGCGCAGCGAAATTCGCGGTGAAGGGTTTTACCGAGGCGCTGATCACCGACTTCGCCCTCAACGCACCGAACCTCGGAGCCTCGGTCGTTATGCCGGGCCACATCGGAACGTCCATCCAAACGAACTCCGACACGCTCCTTGGCTTCGACTCCGTCGACAAGATGCGTCAGCGCTACGCCGACGCAGGCCGCGACGCCTCACACCTCTCCGACGAGGAGATCGTCGCCCGTCAACACAAGCGAGGTGAGTCGTTTCGGGAAATGGCGCCAACGTCGTCAGCCGAAGCAGCGACCATCATCCTCGACGGCGTTCGCCGCGGCGACTGGCGCATCTTGGTAGGTGAGGACGCCAAAATGATCGACGACCAGGTTCGTTCCGACCCTGAAAACGCATACACGCCAGAGTTCTTCGATCGCTGGGTGCGCGAATCCGCCACCATGCGCTTGTCGTGAACGGCGCTTGTCGTAAGCAGTGAGGCTGACCTAGGCCGAGCGGCTTCGCCGCGTTGCGGCCTTCAGCACGTGACGGTCCCCCTCGTGCCAGCTGCAATTGATGGCGTACTCACTGATCTTCCAGTCCCCACCGACTTGGACCATCTGCACGTCGTAGTGCCCGCCGACGGTGTATACATCGCCACCCCAATCGTTGCGACACACGTGACGGGCCTGGATGTAGGTCGTCCCCGCAGCCCGGTCGTCGCCGATCTCGTAGAGGTGGTTGCCCATCAGATGCTGCGTCGCGTCCATTCCAGAAATCGTCGCGCTGACCTGCGCTACCCAGCCTGAGCGGCCGCCCCGGTACACCTCACCCGCGCCGAACGAAGTGAAGTCCGCTACCACCTCATCAGCGAACACACCTGCGAGCGCGTCCCAGTCCTTGGTGTCGATCGCCAGTGCATACCGGTGCATCACGTTGTGGACCGCAATAGCGCCGTCCGCTCGATCGCTCATGATCTGACCTCCGTTGGTTTCTCACAGCCGAACCCAGATCATCAACGCTCAACGCCTTTGATTCAAGCCGACACCGGCCGGACTGGCCTAGCCGTCCGTCGGCAGGAAGAAGGGTGCGGCGGCGAGGCGCGTCACCGCGACCCCGGGTATTCCTCCAGGGAAGGCGAAGTTCTAACCCGGGGGTTCGCTAGCGAGCGCAGTGCTTGTCACCAGCGCTGCGACATCGCTTGGGCTGTACCCGAGCTCGGCCAAGATGGTGGCGTTGTGCGCCCCGAGGCCTGGCGCAGGCCGGAGCTCGACGGGTGTGGTTTCGAAGTTGATGGGGAAACCTGGGAACGTCTGGGGCCCGCAGTCCTGTTGGTCGAGCTCAACGAAGAACGATCGCTCCGCCAGGTGGGTGTCGTGGAACAAATCGACATTCGTCATCACCGCCGACGCCGCAATGCCGGCCTCTTGCAGCGTGGTCATCACCTCGTGCTTAGAATGTTGGGTCGTCCAACCGGTGATGACGTCGTCGATGGCATCGTGGTCGTCGAGACGATCACCCACGTCGTCCCAGCGTTGCTGGCCGAGATCTCCAATGACCGCAACTAATCGGCGCCAGTCGTTGTCGCTGCGAACAGAAAGCACGGCCCATGCATCGTCGCCGGCGCAGCGATAGACGCCCGTCGGTGCATCGAATCTCGACCGAGCACCGACCCGGGATGCCTGGTTGCCTGTATCGGATGCCTCGAGCACCTGGTCGCCTCCCAACGTCAGGAACGTCTCGAGCTGCGAAAGGTCGACGTGTACCGGCAGGCCCGAAGCCCAGCGTTGCCACAGCGCACCAAGCAATGCCACGGTCCCGAGAACACCACCACACGCATCGGGCAGAGCGAGACCCTGCTTGTAAGGACCCGAGTCGCGATAACCGGTCGTTGAGGCCAGCCCGCTGGAAGCATCAAGGATTGGACCCCACGACACCTTGTGTTCATCAGGGCCGGTCGCTCCGTAGCCGGATAGATCGAGCGTAACGAGATCGGGCTTGATGGCCCGCAGCGTTTCGTGATCGATCTCGAGGGAACGAACGCCGCGAGGGCTGTAGTTGTTGAAGACAACGTCTGACTCGGCGACGAGACGCTCCAACACATCGCGGCCCCCGGGCGCTTTCACATCCAAACAAAGACTGCGCTTGCCCCGATTCATCTTGTTCCAGATACCCATGCGGTTCCACCACGCAGCACCCGGGTCGTTGTCGGGGAAGATCCCGTTCCGTGAGAGCGGCCCCGGAAGCTCACCCCGAGACCACGACGATGCTTCGCTGGCCATCTGCTCGGGGTCAGGCATGGCCAGGCCGCGGGACGTGGGATGTTCGACCTTGATCACGTCGGCGCCCAAATCAGCCAGGAACCTGCCGACCAACGGACCGGCGAAGGCAATTGAGAACTCGACGACCCGCACTCCAGCTAAGGGACGAGCCTTGGCGCCGGCCATCGGAAGGCCGGGTTCCGATGAGTCGACGGCCCCCGACTGAGGAACTCGAGGCGCGGCCCGGAACGCCGGGGTGGCGCCGGGAATCCTAAACGGCACCGCGGGCATCACCAGGTTCGGACGCTCGGGTACCGGACGGGCCCAGAAATCGCGGGCATCGAGCTGCGGGTCAGCGAGCGTGTCCTGGAGCGACGACACCGCACCAGCCGGAGTTTGCTGCGCCTGCAGCGTCGTCACGACGTCCTCGACCGTTCGCTGCGATGTCCATCCGTCGATAAGAGCATCCAGCTCATCTGCTCGGTCGAATCGAACTGCCGGCGTATAGAGCTCGTCGTCGGCCAACAACTCAACCTGGTCGATGGCGATGCACAAGCCTTCCCACTGGTGGCGGGCGACAGCGGCAATACACACCCAACCGTCGCTACAGGGGTGGATGGACAGAGGATGATGAGCTTCGCCGTGGCGATTCCCGGATCGCTCCTTGAGGACGCCCTGGTGGGTGTAGAGCACGATCGACCACTGGTGGCTGGCGGCCAGAGCCTGCATCACATCGACGTCGACAACGTCACCAGACCCGCTCATCGCCGCGTTGATCACCGCCGCCTGCGCACCAATGGCGGCGATAGCGCCAACGATCCTGGTCACCCACCGTCCGCCGCCCGGAAGCGGCTCTCGGTCGCGCTCGCCGTTGAGACTCATCATGCCGCTGGACGCCCAATGCTCGAGCGGTCCGGCACGCCAGTCGGCCCGCGAACCCCGCAGACCGAACCCGGTGATGACTACGACGACCTGCTGTGGGTGTGCTTCCCGCAATGCCTCAATCCGGGCAGCAAGGTCGGGATCCGGCACCTCGTCGGAAAAAACCACGACGTCATACCCGGCGGCAAGCTCAACCTCGTCGAGGCCCGAATGACCCGCCTGCGATGCTTGCCCCGAGTGCAGCGTCTTGTTCGCCTGGAGATATTCCCAGGCGACAGAGGTGCCGTCGGCCAACAACGGCTGATCCTGACGGAGGGGGTGACCTTCCTCGGGCTCGAGAACCGTGACTTCGGCGCCCGCCGTCGCCAGCATGCGGGTGCAAAAGGCCCCGGCATCGTCGCTACTCAGATCCAACACTCGAATTCCGTGCACCAGCTCCCCTATCCATGCTGGCGCCGTCGAGAGCGCCTCCGGCCCAGAGATATAGCATCGGGCCCGTGACAGTCACCATCGAGCGACCAGCGAACTCTCCCGGAGTGGTCGCGATCACCATCGCAAATCCGCCGGTCAATGCCACCAGCATCGTCGATCTAACTTCCCTGGCCGAGCATCTGTCGTCCCTCACGAGCGAGGATCACGTTGTGCTGATCTTGGCCCATGGTCGCGGATTCAGCGCCGGCGGCGACCTCAAGGAGATGGAAAGCTTGCCCGGCCACGAGGGCATCATCGGCCAGTGTGTCGAGTCGGCCAAAGCGTGCGTCGCCATCTCGCAGTGTCCGGTGCCGGTGGTCATAGCGGTGCACGACTACTGCCTGGGTGTCGGGTTGGAACTCGTCGGCAGCGCCGACATTTCGGTGGCCGCTGACGATGCGGTGTTCCAGTGGACAGAGATCGACAATGGCACCGTCGGCGGCGCGGCCCAGGGCTACCGGATGCTCCCGCCGCAGACGCTGAGGTATCTGATGTTCACTGCCGAGCCGATCAGCGCCACTGAGCTACATCGACTGGGTGGTCTCACCGAGGTGGTTTCGCCCGATCGGCTCAGTGAGCGTGCGATGGAGATCGCCAGCATGATCGCGGCGAAACCCGCTGGGCTTCTACGCCAGCTGAAGAAGTCCCTGGACGGGCTCGAAACGTTCGACGTCGAAACCGCCATGCGCTACGAGCAGGGATTCATCTTCCAGATGAACATGGAGGGCGACGGCTCCGCCGCTCGCCAACGCTTCCTTGACGGCAAGCGCGAAGGTCTGAGTCGATGAGTTACGAGCTGGGCCTCATGAGCCTTGGCGATCTCCTACCAAATCCGAACACGGGAGTGAGAGCCACCGAATCGGCACGTCACCGGTCGCTCGTAAATCAAGCAGTCCGGGCCGAGCAACTCGGCTTCACCTCGGTGCATCTCGGTGAGCACCACTTCAGCGACTACCAACTGTCGGCGCCGCCGGTCGTGTTGGCTGCCATTGGCGAACGAACGACACGTCTGAAGTTGAGCACCGCCGTCACGCTGGCGGCCAACCTCGACCCGGTGCGGGTGGCCGAAGACTACGCAACGGTCGACGTACTCAGTGGTGGCCGAGCCGAGCTTGTGTTGGGACGCGGCAACCTCTTCGTGCAGACCTACGAGGGGTTCGGTCACGAACTTCAGACGGCGCGGGGCCGCTACACCGAGAACGTTTTGCTCCTTCACCGTTTGCTGAATGAGGAAGACGTCAGTTGGTCTGGCGACTTTCGGGCTCCGCTCCAGAACCACACGACCCGACCGCGGCCGGTCGCACAGCTACCGATCTGGATCGGAGCCGGTTCGAGAGGTTCGGCCGAAATGGCAGCCGATCTCGGCTGTCGACTGATGCTGCCCAGTGTCTTCGGCCGACCCGAACAATTTGTCCAAGTTGCCGACATGTTCCGAGAGCGCTGGGAGGCAAACGGCAAGGACTGGGCCGATGCCAGAGTAGGAGCCTGTTCCCACATCCACGTCGGACGTACGACGCAGGAGGCCCGAACAACATGGGAGCCGTACTACCGGAGTTACTGGGAGTTCGTCGGTGGCCTGCTGGGTGAGGGAAGCAGGTGGCCGGCGTTCGATTTCGACGAGCTGCTGGCAGGGCCTGGCATCTGCGGTAGCCCGGCTGAGGTTCTGGATCGGATCGGCACGTGGCGCGAGCTGCTGGGGCTCGATCGGCACCTCTTGATGTTCGACCTCGGCGGCATCGAAGAGGAGCTCCTAGAGCAGACCCTCGACCTCTTCGGAGCCGAGGTCGCGCCGTCACTTCTGCTGGACCCCGAATAAACCCGGGTCACGTGCGAAACCTCTAGGGGCCGACGGGTCGTTCTCCGCCGAAGCGTTGTGACTACGCTCGTGTCATGGCCCCAGTACGGCTCACGATCGTGTCGGATTCGCATCTATCGACCAGGACCCCTGAGGCGGCAGCCAATTGGGACCTTTTGGTCGATCATGTTGACCGAACTCAACCCGACGCTGTTGTCCATACCGGCGATATCGCCCTGGATGGCACGCAGGGCACCGAAGACCTCACCTATGCCCGTCAACAGCTGGACAAAATGGGTGTGACCATGCTGGCGCTGCCCGGCAACCATGACCTGGGTGACAACCCGTGCGAGACCAACGCGACCTCCGAGCAACTGATCACCTCCGAGCGACTGGCCGCCTACCGCGAACAGATCGGCGACGATCGGTGGGTGAGCGACATCGGTGGCTGGCGTTTGGTTGGGCTGAACGCACAGTTGCTGGGGTCCGGCCTCGACGAAGAGGTCGAGCAGTGGGACTGGCTAGAACAGCAGCTCACAGCCGAGCGTTTCGGTGGGCGTCATCCAGCGATGTTCTTGCACAAGCCCCTGTTGCATTCGTCTCCTCATCCGCCCGAACACGACGAGCCCATTCGCTACGTCCGGCAGAGGTCCCGAGAGCGCCTTTTGGACATGTTCGAGGCCATCGGAGCTCGCGTTGTCGTCAGCGGCCATGTCCACCAGCACCGACATATACGTTTGCGGGGCATGGAGCATGTGTGGTCTCCAACCTCGTGGGCGACGCTGCCCGAAAGTTCGCAAGCCACGATCGGCGACCGTTGGGTCGGAGGGCTCGAACTCAGGTTGGGCGACGATGCCTCTGTGGCGGTAGATCAGGTCCGCCCCTCGGGTATCGGCCAGCACGTCATTGGAGAAACGATCCCAAACCCCTATTCAGCGCACTAGCTGGTAGCCCTAAACCGGGATCAGCTGTCCTGCGAGTCAAGGAACGTTCGAAGTGCCCGGTTGAAGTCGTCGGGCTGATCGGCGAAGGGGAAATGGCCGGCAC
The DNA here is from genome assembly GCA_047638695.1 of Acidimicrobiales bacterium. Classification (GTDB taxonomy): domain Bacteria; phylum Actinomycetota; class Acidimicrobiia; order Acidimicrobiales; family SZUA-35; genus JAHECQ01. The sequence goes on from JBLINY010000023.1 coordinate 14,555, forward strand.
CGGGTATGACCGCCATCTGAGCGCCAGCGATGTTGTCGCGGTAGAGCTCCATGCGTTCCGACGGCGTCGGCTTGTCGAGTTCTCCGGCTATCACCATTGTTGGGATGCCAATGCGTCCAAGTCGATCGTCAAAGTTCATTGCGATGATGGCAAGGCTCGATCTGATGTAGCCCTCCACCGATGTACCTGCGATCTGTTCACGCAGCTGCTGGTAGCCGTCGGGGTCACGGTCACTGAAGTCGGGGTTCATGTATCGAGCGAGGATCTTGCTGGCCAGAGATGACATGGGGTTGCCGCTCGATCGCAGCGCCTCACCGTTCGCCTTGAGGGTCACCTGGCTGGCGGCCGGAAGAATCCCCTGCGTCGCGACGAACGTGACGCTGGCTAGCCGAGCGGAGTGATCGATCGCCAGCGGGAAGCCGACCATGCCGCCCAGTGACGACCCAACAAAGTGAGTCTTTGTGATCTGGTGTGCATCGAGAGTGGCCACCACGTCTTCAGCCAGGTCGTCGATCGTGAAGTCGGCGACGGGTGTTCCAGATTCGCCATGGCCGCGCAGATCGACGCGCAGCACCCGGTAGCGATCGATCAAGGTTGACGCGAGCGAATCCCAGCTCGTCCGGTTCAGCGTTTGAGCATGCGCCAGCGTGACAACCGGAGCCTCGTCTGGCCCCTCGATCTCGCTGACCAACTCGATGCCATCTCGTTCGATCACGACGCGTGTCATGAGCGCACCTTGGCATGCCGACACGGCTGGCGTCATCCTCGGCACTTCCAAGCAAATGGGGACTACGGTCATGATCGATGCAACAGGTCGAGCGCGAACGTCTGATGGCCGAGATCGCCGAGCTGTTGGCGACAAACCGTGTTCCCATGGTCGACAGCACGTCGGAGAACGAGGTCTTTCGCTATTGCGACCCTGCCTATACCCAACGCGAACTCGCTGACGTCTTCGCTACCAGCCCGCGCGTACTGGCGTACTCAGCGCAGGTTCCGAACCCGGGTGATTTCGTCACCGACGACCTCAGCGGCGAACCATTGGTAGTCATGCGGTCTGAAGACGGCGTGGCTCAGGCCTTCTACAACGTGTGTCTTCATCGCGGGACCAAGGTCGTGTGCGAAGAGAGCGGGAATCGACAACGTCATGCCTGTCCGTTCCACGGCTGGGTCTACGACTCCAGCGGCAAGCTGCGCGCGGTCTCGAGCCCTGAAGCTTTCCCCGATCTGGATTCGTCACGAGAGGGCCTCGTCCCGGTGTCGGTGGTCGAACGCCACGGCATGATCTGGCAGCTCCCCGACGGGTGGACCGACGCCGATCTCATCGACTCACTTGGCGGACTCGACGCTGAACTCGAGGCTTACGGCTTCGATCGCTACCTTCTGGAACGCACCGAGGTCATCGAGCAGCCGCTCAACTGGAAGTTCATGGTCGATGGTTTCCTCGAGACCTATCACTTCAAGTTCTTGCACCAAAAAACCATCGGCCCCTTCATTCGCTCGAACTTCGGGCCAACTCAGGAGTATGGAGCGAACGTCCGCATGGTCGTTCTCCGCTCCAGCTACGAGCAGGAGGTACTGGGGAAAGACGGACCGGTCGATCCAATGCCGCACCTTGCCGTCGCGTACCAGCTGTTCCCCAACACCGTTCTGGTCTGGCAGGGAACCCACATCGAGACGTGGACCTCTTACCCCACGAACGGAGCGCCCGACCAGTGCTCGATTCGGATCTCGGTGCTCATCCCCGAGCCAACAACTGAGGAAGACCGACAGCGCGACTGGGACCGCAACTGGGCGATCCTCACCGGAACAGTCCTGGAGGAAGACTTCGCTGTCTCCCGCCGAGCCCAGGCCGGCTATGCCACGGGGGCCGTCAGCAAAGTGGTGTACGGCCGCAACGAACCCGCGCTCCAAGCCTTCCATCGCAACCTCGCCGACCGAATTTCGGTCGACTAAGGCATCTCGTCTGTGCAACTTCGCATCTGAGCGACTTAAGGCCTATCAGCTATTCGCAAGCTCGTGCCAGCGCATCGAGCGTGCCGGCCATCGTCTCCAGGTTTCGCTCGCGTCGATCAGGAATCTCCGGTAGGAAGTCAAGGCTTCTCTGTTTGATCTCCTCGGTTCGCAGATCCTCAGTGGTTTGAGTGACTCGAGTCCCGGCATCCGTCGGCTCGATCGAGAAACCCCACCGCGAAAACGGCTTGTCGCCGAACCGCTCCCGAGAGGCGCCGATCATACGAACGTCCCACTCCAGTCGCTGCTCGGGCACCCATGCAGTCACGGTCGCCTCGTTGGACCATTCCTTGTCCCCCAGCCGGTTGTAGCCCGTGAACGTGGAACCCACGCCGGGCGCCTGATCAGAGTTCCAGTCGCATCGATAACACTCGGTCGACCACTCCCCCAGCCGGGTGATGTCAGACAGCGCTGCCCAGACGACATCGGGCCGGGCGGCCATCTCACGAACCACGCGGTCGGTCATGTGGCCTCGGGGATCCAGGCTGGCGACCGCTTCTCCATGAACGCGGCCACTCCCTCGTGCCGTTCTGCGTTGAGGGCTTCGTCGGCGCCGATCGTCGCCGCTAGTTCCGCGTTCTCCGATGCAGGGCGGCCAATCATCTGCCCCAGAATTCCCTTGGTGACTCGCAGGGCTTCCGGCCCGCTGCGAACCAGGGCTTCGACGTAGCGGCCGACAGTGGCGTCCAGCTCATCCTCGGGTACAGCTCGGTTCACCAGGCCGAGCTCGGCTGCCCTGTCAGCATCAAGCATCTCGCCAGTGAGGAACGACTCGGTCAGTGCCCGTGGAGTCAAGCGGTGGGCCAGCATGGCGGCCACGGGGACCGGGGCGATGCCCAGGCGAACCTCGGTGATCCCGATGCGAGCTTCCTGGGATAGAACGGCGAGATCGCAGGCGATCACCAAAGCCGCTCCACCACCGGCGGCGTGCCCGGCGATGCGGCCGATCACTGGCTTCGGGCTGGCATCGATCCGCTCGATGATGTCAGCGAATGACGGAGCCCCGGGGCCCAGCGCGGCCTTGTCCTCTTTGAGATCCGCTCCGGCTGAGAACGTCGTCCCGGTATTGGTCAGCACGATGACCCGAACCGACGAGTCGGCAACTGCGGCATCGAAGTGGCCCAATAGGGACAACAGGAGCGCTTGGCCGAAAGAGTTGCGGCGCTCTGGGTAGTCAAGGGTGATGGTGGCTACCCCATCAGCAACGTCATAGAGAGTCGGGTCAGACATCTGGCTGACACTAATGGGGTCGCCGTCGAGTTTGCCGGGTCGATCACCGAAAAGCTGGGCCCTCCACTCGGCCCGTCGCCCAGCGGGCGCTGGCAGGGTCGATCAGTGCCGAGAGCCGTAGGTCGGGAATTGGCCGGTGTTCGCCGTCACGCCACCATCGACGGGCAACGCCACCCCGGTGATGAACGAAGCATCTGGCGACAAAAGGAACGACACGGCAGCAGCTAGCTCCGAGGCCTCCCCCCAGCGGGCCATCGGCACCACCGATTTCATGCTCTCGGCCGATTCGTCGCGGTCACGCATTACCTGGGTCATTCCTGTCTTGGTCGGCCCGGGGCACACGGCATTCACCCGAATCCCCTCGTGGGCCACATCGAGGGCCGCTGCCTTGGCCATATTGATGACCGCCGCCTTGCTGGCGTTGTAGGTCCATCCGCCAGGATCGGCGCCAATGCCCGATGTCGAACCTGTCACGACGATGGCACCGCCATCGACCTCGCGAAGCCGCGAGAGTGCGGCCCTCATACCTAGTGCGACGGCACGAACGTTGACATCCATCACCTTGTCGAACATCGCCATCGGGGCACGGTCGATCAACCCGAAGCCGGGCACGCCGGCGTTGAGGAAGACGCCATGGAGAGATCCGAAGTTCTCAACCGCTGCCGCCACCATCGCCTCGTTTGTCTCTTCGCTGGTCACATCACCGGCGACTGCTACGACTTTGTCGACCCGGCGCGTCCACTCGAGCCCTTCTTCGGAGAGATCCACAGCCACGACCGAGGCACCGTCGTCCACCAGGCGTTCGACTGCTGCCCGACCGATCCCCGATGCCGCTCCTGTTACTGCGTAAACCCGGCCTGCATTACTCGACATCGTTGTCTCCAAAGCTCATCGGGTCACCGTCGGTCGCCAACCCTCCGTCAACAATCGCGCACGGCCCACCCTGGAGTCGACCTAGCGGCCCTTCCATTCCGGAGACCGTTTCTCCATGAACGCACGCGGCCCTTCGCGGGCATCCTCGGTGGCGAGCACCTTGCGCGCCAGTCGGCTCTCTATTCGGTAGCCATCTTCCAATGTCTCTCCCGAGCTGGTGACCACGACCTCTTTGGCGCTGGCGAGCGCGATCGGAGCGGCACGAGCGACCGATCGGGCCACTTCGGTTGCCCGGTCCAGAACCTGGTCGTGCTCGACAACCTCGGTGACGAGCCCGCACTTCTCGGCGAACGCCGCGTCGACGGGCTCGCCACCGAGGATGATCTTCATGGCTGCGGTGTACGGAATCTGGCGGGCCAACCGCACCAGCGAACCACCAGCGGGGATGATTCCCAACCGAACTTCCGTGAGGCCAAACATCGCCCGCTCGGACGCAATTCGAAAGTCGGTGCCCATGAGGATCTCGGTCCCACCGGCCAGAGCGTTGCCGCCGATCGCCACCACCACCGGCTTGAACAGATCGAACCCCCGCAACAGGGCTTCATCGAGCAAGCCCCAGTTGGCCACGAGCTGCTCGTCCCATTCGTCGTCGGCTTCGCGAGCACCGGTGAGAAGCGGAATCAGCCGTCCGAGGTCGGCTCCAGCGCAGAAGCTCTTGTCTCCCGCACCGGTGAGCAACGCCACCGAGACTGCCGGGTCGTCCCGAACCGCAGCCCACGCTGATGCGAGGCGGACGATTAGCTCGGGCGACATGGCGTTGTGTCGGTCAGGTCGGTTGAGGGTGATGGTCGCCACCCCGTCTGCTACGTCATACAAGACATGGGGTTCGCTCATGAGTGCGAGACTACAGAAATGTGGGCCCTGACCCGGAGCCCCAGCTGCCGACGCTGATGGCCACCGCTGACGAGCACTGCTGAGACTCGATCAGCCGTGCCATCCGCCATCGACAACGAACTCCTGGCCGGTGACGAACCCGGCGGCGTCGGTGACCAGGTACAAGACCATGTTGGCGATGTCTTCAGGCACGCCGATACGTCCGACCGGTGCTGACCGTGCCATCTTTGCTTTCTGCTCGTCGCTCAGGCCATCTTGCATCAACATGTCCGTTTCGATGAAGCCAGGGTGAACCGAGTTCACCCGTATCCCCTTTCGACCCAGCTCTTTGGCCGCGATCTTCGTCATGCCCCGCACCGCCCACTTCGATGCCCCGTAAGCGGTTGATCCGAACAGACCTTCCAACCCAGCGACCGAGCTGATATTGACAATCGCTCCACCGTTGCCAGCCTCGATCATGGCTCGAGCGCCAGCTCGCATCCCCAGAAAGACGCCGGTTTGGTTCACCGCCATCGTCAAGTTCCAGGCATCGACCGTCGTGTTGACGAGCTGACTCATCGCAGCGATACCCGCATTGTTGACAAGCACGTCGAGCCGACCATGTCGAGCAATGACGTCGGCCACGACGTCGTCCCACTCCTGCTCGGAAGTCACGTCGAGATGGGCGTACTCAGCTCGCTCGATCTCGCCTGCTGTGCGTTCGCCGTCCTCATCAAGCACATCGGCCAAAACCACCGTGGCACCCCGGGAGGCGAACAACCGGCCCTCGGCTGCCCCCTGTCCGTTCGTACGAGCGCCTCCGGTGATCAATGCCACCTTGCCTGCTAGTTCTTTGCCGATCTCAGCCATCTTGCCTCCGGTCAGATTCGAGACTCCGGTCTAGTCGACGACCGCTGTTGGGGTGCAACGCAGTTGAGCCCAAACGTCGATGACAACGGTTGAACCGCGACTCCGTCATCGTCACCGGTCGTGACTACTCTCGCTCTCACCCGGAGGGTTTGGTGCGAAGCGGGGAGGGAAGAACGATGAGTGAAGAAGCGGGAGCGGCCGGCGGGTTCGAGCCAGAAGGGCGGGCGGCGCAGGGAACCGATGCGACAGGTACCGGTGACGCCATCGATCGAGTCTGGGGGTCGACCAGTCCCACCGGTCTCCTCTTTGCCGCCTTCTTCGCTGCGGCTGTGCTCTTTGGCGGCATCTTGTTCACAGCCACTGCATACGGGCCGACAGAGGCCGAGCCAGCCACAGTGCTGCGGCAGTACAACTCGTCGACCGGCAGCGGTCGTTCCATCTGCGGCATTGAGGTCCAGGTGGCCTCGGGTGAGACGACCAAGGCGGCCGGTGGAAATGTCTGCTCGGTCTACGAAGAAGGTGACCAGGCAGTGGCGCTTGTCTCGACTCTCACCGGCGATGTCGTTGGGGTTCGCCACGCCGGTCGCGATCTGGGTCGATCAGGCAATCCGCTCGTGGGGCTCCTGCCTGTATTTGCGCTGGTATCACTGGTCTCGGTCTTCAGGGCCGCCCGCAGGAGGGCCGGCCAAGCCCTTCCAAAGACGGCCGGCGCTGCGGCCGCGGGAGCGCTGACTGGCCTGGTGCTCTGCTGGTTGCTCTTCTGACCTGGGTGGGCATCTCGGATATAAATGACGACCAGCCCACGTCTGGCACTCATGGACTCGGTTGGCGAGCCGAGCCTAAAGACCGTGGTGTCTTCTTCTGAGGAGCTTGGTGCTCCAACAGACGGCCCGGATCTAGACAAGCCGACCCTCGCGTCGCTATTCGTCGACCCCGAGAGCTTGACGTCGCCTCCGGCGGCGGTTCTACAGGTCCTTCGTAAGGCCGACGAACCCAACGTAACGTTCTCCGAGCTTTCGAAGCTGGTCGAGATGGACGTCGCGATCTGCGTCCAGATCCTCCGAATGGCCAACTCGGCGCTGTATTCGCCCGCATCGGAGATCACCACGATCGAACGGGCACTCACCCTCTTAGGCCTCCGCTCGCTTCGACTCCTCGTGCTGTCGACGTCGCTGCGAATGCTGATGCCCGATCAGGAAAATGCGTTCGACACGTCGGAAATCCGTCGTCGTATGGTCGTTAGCGGAAGTCTGGCGCGGCGTGTCTGCAGCGTGCTGGCCAAACCACACCAGGACGAAGCCTTCCTTGCCGGCCTCCTCACTGGCCTGGGTCCAATCGTGTTGGCCGAGCAAGCGCCAGCGCTTTGCCGCGTGGCGACCCAGGACGGCTCGTGGCCGACCCCCGACGTCGAGCAGCGCGTGTTTGGTTTCACCAGCGACCAGGTCACGGTTGGCCTGATCCAAAGTTGGGGTCTTCCGGTCTCGATCTGCCAGGCGATCGAACACCGTTCGCTCGCACGATCAGCCGCTGACTCACCCGTGACAACCAGTTTGCAGGTGGCGCTCCTGGTCGAGGGGGTGCTGTGCTCGGGGCAGCCTGAAGAGTTTCTGGAGCCGCTCCACGAAGCGACTGAGGAGCTCTTCGGCATGGGGCCGGACGAAACAAATCGATGGGTCGAAGATGCCGAGCCTCTCGTCGCCGAAGCCGCATCGATGCTCGAGCTCCAGTTTCCGCAGGTCCAGGCGTTCTCCGAACTTTTGGCCGAAGGAATTCGACGAATGCAGGCCTCGGCTCTGGAGGCCCACGCAACCATTGTTGGCGGATCACGCCAACTCGAGTTGCTGTCGCAGAAGAACGTGAAACTCCAGCACGAAGCAACGACCGACTCTCTCACGGGGTTACCCAACAGAGGCTCTTTCGACGAGATGTTGGCAAGAAATGTTGGCGAACATCAGTCCTCGGCGGTGTGTGAACCTTCCTTTGCACTCCTGCTAATGGATCTCGACCATTTCAAGGCGGTGAACGACACCTACGGCCACCGTGCAGGCGATGAGGTCCTCCGAGCGGTCGGATCGGTGCTGAGCTCCCAGCTTCGGGACGACGACGTCGTTGCCCGCTACGGCGGCGAAGAGTTCGTGGTCGTCATTCAAGATGCGACGATGGCGAAAGTTGCGGGCATTGCCGAACGACTTCGATCGTCGGTTGCGGACGCCATCGTGCATCTCGAATCGGGAGAAACCCTTGAGATGACGGTCTCGATTGGCGGCACGATATTCGGCGAGGTCGCCGATGACTCGGGTTCGCTCCTCATCAACCGAGCTGACACACGTCTCTACCAAGCAAAGCGAAACGGCCGTAACCAGTCGGTCTTGGTCTGAGCCGGTCAAGGCGCTCGAACTATGCCGGTCATTGTGGGGTGACCCGATTGAAGGCTCAGTTCGTGAGGACTTGCCGCAACGCGACCAGGGCGTCAGGGAGATGGGCGGTTGGGGTTGCTCCGAATCCAATGATGAGCCCAGCCGGTGCGTCGGGTCGTCGCCAACACAGTCCGAAGTTGCCAAGCGCAATACCGTTGCTTCGTGCCCTCTCCAGAATGGTTGTCTCGTCGCCCCCGGCTGGCAGAAGCGCAGTGAAGTGCAGTCCGGCATAGCTCGGCTCGGGGGCAATAAGGAGTCCGGCAGCGACCGCTTCTTCAACGAAGTCAGCAACGATCTGATGTCGTTCGCTATAGATCTTTCGAGTGCGGCGCAAGTAACGCTCGAGATGACCATCGACGATGAACTGCAGCAATGTGGCCTGGAGTGTCACCGGCGGGTGCCAGTCGATCAGCGACCGCAGAGCTATCGCCGCGGCGGCTAGCGACTGTGGCAGCACGATGAACCCGAGACGCAGCGATGGAGAGAGCGTCTTTGAGAAGGTGCCGACATAAATGACGCGACCGTGACGGTCGAGTCGGTGAAGCGGTTCGAGAGGGCGGTCGGCGTGGCGGTACTCGGAGTCGTAGTCGTCTTCGATAATGCCGACGTCGTGGCGTTCAGCAAACTGCAACAACTCACGCCGTCGCGCCATGCTCATGGTTACCCCCATCGGAGCCTGGTGGGAGGGGGTCGTATACACCAGGCGTGCTCTGCTCGGGATCTGGTCGACGACGATGCCCTGCGAATCAACGGGTACCGGCAACACCTCAACACCAGATGCGGCAAGCAACGCTGCGACCGGCGGATAGCCGGGGTCCTCAACGGCAACCGCCTGGCCGGGCAAGACGAGCAGACGGGTGATCAGGTCGATTCCCTGTTGTGCCCCCGACGTGACAATGACCTGGTCCGCGGCAGCTTCGACGGCCCGCGATCGGCCGATCCATTGGGCAAGCGCGCGGCGCAACGCCGGCAGTCCAGCCGCGTCGATGTATCCGCCCGGACCCGTTTGCATGGCCGTGGTCATGCAGCGGCGCCACTCGACCAACGGAAACAGAGCCGGGTCTGGTCTGCCGGTCCGAAGATCGAACTTCGGTGGGGTCTCGTCGAAACCGGCGAGAGCCCATTGAATGGCCGATGACGCCGCTTTGACGACGGGTTCCAAGGCTGCAGGTTGTTGGCGCGCTGGACTCGAAGATGAGAACCCGGGGCTGACGTAACTGCCAGCACCGGCGCGGCCCTCGATGTAGCCCTCGGCTGCCAATCGTCCGTAGACGGTGGTGACCGTGCTGCGTGACACTGCCAACTGGGCAGCTACCTCTCGGGTTGGGGGAAGCCGATCGCCAGCCGCGAGACGACCGGACACGATGGCCTCCCGGAGTTGTTCGAATAGCTCACCTGTTTTGGCGCCGTTGAGTGTCGGATCAAGAAAGAGGTCCATATTCGCCCAGTTGGAATCTTGGTCTGGCAGATCATACCAATCTTGGACCTTTTACTAGGCCAACACGTTCCGTAAGTTCGCACACATGACCAACACCGCCGTGGACACACCAAGCGCTGCAGCCCCGACAAGGCCAGAAGACGCACCCGATCAAACGGCGCTGACCAACCGACCAGCTAAGCCACACCTTGGGTTGATCTTCGCCACAGCGCTAGCGCCTATGGCGTGGGGAACGACCTACATCATCAGTAGCGAACTGCTGCCGGCCGACCGACCCCTTCTCGCCGGACTTCTAAGGGCGCTGCCAGCGGGAATTGGCCTCGCCCTGATCACCCGAACACGACCCGTAGGCGCCTGGTGGTTGAAGGCAGCGGTGCTCGGCACGTTGAACATCGGCGGCTTCTTCGCACTGCTTTTCTACGCCGCGTTCCAGCTGCCAGGCGGTGTCGCCGCCACGCTTGGCGCTGTTCAACCCCTGATTGCCGTTGGTCTCGCAGCCGTACTACTAGGTGAACAAGTCACACGGCTCACCATTGCGGCAGGGAGCCTCGGCGTCATCGGCGTGGCCCTCCTCGTGGTCCGGGCCGACGCACAACTCGACTCTCTCGGCCTTCTGGCCGGTCTCGCCGGCGCTGCCTCCATGGCGGTCGGTGTCGTGCTCACGAAACGATGGGGTCGCCCCGTCCCTCTTCTCGCCTTCACGTCGTGGCAACTCATCGCCGGCGGGCTCGTTCTGTTGCCACTCACCATGGCTCTCGAGGGACTCCCGACCAGCCTCACCGCATCGAACCTTGCGGGCTTCCTCTGGCTCGCAACATTCGGCACAGCGATCGCCTACAGCCTTTGGTTCCGAGGCGTACAACTCCTCCCTGTCGCCCAGGTCAGCATGCTCGGACTCCTCAGCCCGCTCGTCGCCGCATTGGCTGGCTGGATAGTCCTCGACCAAACGCTCAGCGTCGGCCAGCTCGCAGGAGCCACCCTCATTCTCAGCGCAGTCTGGCTCGGCCAATCTCGACAATCAGACCAACAAACCACAATCCAACAAACCACAATCCAACAAGATCCAAAGAAGGAAACCGAAAAATCATGACCAAGACCATCAGCTACCAGCAAACAACGATCGTCGATCGCCCAGCAGACGAAGTCTGGGCTCACGTCGCCAACTACGCCTTCGACCTCGAGTGGCGCGATGGCCTAACGGACATGACACCGACTCCCGCCGGGCCACCCAAAACCGGCACGACCGTCCACGAGGAACTCCGCTCAATGGGCACAACCATCGTCAACGACACAACTATCATTATGACCGGCGACCATGCCTACCGATTCGTCGGGGGCGGAACCTCCGGACAAGTCGAAGGAGGCCGCAAAGTAGTGGCCATCGACACCGAGCGGAGTGAGTTCACTTACGACATCAACCTCACCCTGAACGGCGCCGGCCGATTTCTCGGCCCCGTTCTCCGGCCTCTACTGCGCCGAAACCTCGGAAAGGACCTACGGCCGTTCCGCACGCTCGTCGAGACCGAGCCAGCCACCGCATGACCAGACCGCCGTACTATGCCGGCCGGAACTGGTAGGGATCGAGAGTTTCTTGGGCCGCGGCTCGGCGTCGGCCGGCTTCCCTGCCCCCGTAATAGGCGAGTGAGCCCGGCTCGGCTCGACCGTACTGGTTGAAGTTGGACAGGCAGTCCCGTAGTGGCGCGGTAGCGAGATCCATCTCGGCACAGTGTTCGGCAAAGCTGATCTCGTCCTGTTCGCGGATGTCGACCACGCCGTGGCCGAGATCACGCATGGTCGTCAGCAGCCACACCAGATACGAGCTGTGCTCCTCGATGGCGTCAAGAAAGTTGAAACTCCCGCCCGTGCCTTGAGGACCGGCCACGATGAACAGGTTCGGGAACCCGTTGGTGTGCAAGCCCAGGAACGTACGGGTGCCCTCTTCCTCCCACTTGTCGGCGATGGTGCGGCCACCAATCCCGTGTACTCGACCCATGGTCTCTCGGGACATGAAGTCGAACCCGGTGGCGAAGATCAACACATCGAGGTCGTACTGCACCCCGTTGTGCTCGATCCCACCCTCGTTGATCTGTTGGACCCCGAGCGGCGCCGTGTCGACCAGCGTCACGTGGGGTTGGTTGAACGTCGGCAGGAACTCATCGTGGAAGGTCGGGCGCTTACAGCCGTAGGGGTAGTACGGCTTCAAAGCCCGCGCCGTTTCCGGGTCTTCGACGATGGCATCGATGCGATCGCGGATCTGTTCCATGATCCGGAAGCTGGTCTCCAGGTCGCGTTGCACCCGCTCGTCGCGACTGGGGCGCGGGCCTTCGCTGTGGGTGCGACGCTTGGGGGCCTCAACCTTTCCGGCTAAGAACTCATCGTTTGCTTGCAGGGCGCGACGACCGACCAGCTTGCGATACCGCGCCCGACGAGCCTCGGCCCAGCCGGGCTCGTTCTTCCATTCCTCTATCTCCTCGGGAGCCGTTGCTCGCTGATCGCGCACATCAATGGTGGACGGGGTCCGCTGGAATACGACTAGCTCCCCCGCCGTCTTTGCTATCTCCGGGATCACCTGCACCGCAGTCGCGCCCGTCCCGATGATGCCCACCCGTTTGCCGGCAAGGTCGATGTCGTAGTCCCACCGAGCGGTGTGGAACGACTCACCGGCAAAGTCGTCCATTCCCTCGATCCGGGCCAGACGGGGTGTGGTCAACACGCCGTTGGCCAACACGACATAGCGGGCTTGCATCTCGTCGCCCCGAGCGGTGCGCACCGTCCAACGCTCTGTGTCGTCGTCCCACTCCGACCCGGTCACCTCGGTATGAAACAGACACCGGTCGTAGAAGCCTGTTTCGGTGGCGATCTTCTGGCAGTACTCGTAGATCTCAAATCCCGACGCGAACTTCTGCTTCGGGAAGTACCCCATCTCATCGAGCAACGGCAGGTACGAGTACGACTCGACGTCACACGCAATCCCTGGATACCGATTCCAGTACCAGGTGCCGCCGACATCGCCGCCCCTCTCACAGAACCGAATGTCGGTGAACCCCTCCCGCGACAGCCGGTACCACATCAGCAAGCCAGCAAACCCCGCACCCACCACGATGATCTCGCACTCGTCGGTAAGCGATTCGCGCTCGATGGGCGGCGCCGTGTAGTGATCTTCCAGGTAGCGGGCGAGGGTGCCCTCCATCTTCATGTAGTCGTCGGTGCCGCGCCGCACCTCATTGAAGTTCCGGTACAGAGCCTTCTGCTCGTCGTCGAAGGCGGCATCGGTCTTGAACTTGGGCAAGACCAACAGCTCCTCGTCGCTCACCACGTCGTAGCCCTTTCCGGCGATGCGATCTGATGCCTTCTCCGCTCGAGTGTTGAACAACTTCCGACCCGTCTCGGGGTCTGTGCGAACCGGTGGAATTGGCGCCGAACTCATAGGGATGCTCCTAGGCAGGTGGGGACCGGAAAGTGGTAGGGCTTTCGATCTTGATTGCTTAGCACCTACGGCTGACGCCGTTGTCGCTTGCAGCAGCAACGTGCTTCGTCTGAAGGCGGGACAGTAGGTTGGGCCCTCGTGGAGATCTCCGGGTGAAGACTGGCAAACCTGTCACCTTTGGACGGCAAAACAGCGACAATCACCCCAGGCTGATCTTCATCTCGACCGCCATCGGTGCGTTTCTCGTAACCGCCAACGTCTCGACAATGAATGTGGCGTTTCCTGATCTCGAGCAGACGTTCAGTTCGACCAGCCGAGGTGAACTGACCTGGGTGTTGAACGGCTACACCATCTCGTTCGCCGCCCTGCTGATACCAGCAGGGCGTCTCGCCGACCGCTTCGGCCGCCGCCAGATGTTCATGGCCGGTCTCACCGTTTTTGCGGCCGCGTCGATCCTCGTCGGCGCCGCCCCCACATTTCAGGTCATGGTGGCAGCCCGGGTCATTCAGGGGGTTGGTGGGGCCCTTATCGCTCCCGCCTCCCTCGGACTGCTCTTGGCAGGCATCCCGGAATCGGCACGAATGGCTACGGTCGCCAAGTGGGGCGCAGTGACGGCGCTGGGCGTTGCCACCGGACCATCTATCGGCGCCTTCATCGTCGAGACCATGGGCTGGCGCTGGGCCTTTCTCGTCCTTCCACCCTTCTGCCTCATCGCCTACCTGACAGGACGAACGGCGCTTCCGAAGACCGGTGCCAACCCAGATGCTCCATGGCCTGACGTCTTCGGTGCGGTGATGCTGGCTGGCTCTATGGCCATGCTTGCATTCGCCATCGTGCAGATCCGCCCGTGGGGATGGGGCTCAACTGGCGTGTGGATATCGGCGTCGGCGGCACTGCTGTTGTTCGCCATCACGTTGTGGAGAGGCAGAGGGCACCCTGCGCCAGCTCTACCCACGCACCTCTTTGCCCTCCGCTCACTACGTTTCGCCAACCTGGCCACGATGCTCCAGGCCGGAGGCCTTTCTGCGTCGCTGCTGGTGAACATCCTGTGGTTGACCGAAGGCTGGGGATACTCAATCCTCCAGGCTGGGCTGGCCACGGCCCCACTGCCGATCCTGGTCGCCATTTTGGCCCCGATTGTCGGGCGACTCGGGAGTCGTTACGGCGTGCGGGTCTTCGCCATCCCGGGATCGTTCGCGTGGGCCACCGGTGTGCTGCTGTACGCCCTGTTCATCACCTCCGAGCCTCAGTTTCTCCGGTTGTGGTTACCGGCATCGCTGGTCGTGAGCGTCGGCATAGCCACGACCTTTCCCCTTGTAAGCGCAGCAGCAGTAAGCGAGGTTGGGCCAGCCGACTTCGCTGTGGCCGGCGCCATCAACCAGATCGGCCGACAGCTCGGTGCCACCATCGGCGTCGCAGCCCTCATCACCGCCGTCGGCGAGAGCGGCGAGCTCGCATCCTTCCAGCGGGCTTGGCTCTACATCAGCGCCATGGGTCCGGTCTCGGCCATTGCGGTGTTCTTCATCGGGAACACCAAACGTCAGCGGCCGACCGACTGAGTGCTCAGGCTCCCTTGACCAGCAGGCCGAAATGTTTGCTCGTCGCCTTCAACCGAATCGGCAGCACGTCCTGGTATTCCTTCGAGTCGTAGATCGCCTGCGCTTCTTCCATCGAAGCGAACTCGAGCACAACGGTTTGACTCCCCCCGTTCTCACCCTCGACCTGGTTGGTCTCGGTGTCATAAGCAACAAGTTTCGACCTGTCACCGATACCAAGCGAAGGCATCGCGCCCTTTTGATATTGCTTGTACGAGTCGATGTCGTCGATGTCGAAATTAACGATCAGATATGCGGCCATAGGTTTGGTCTAGCAGGTTGGCGATGACGGGCCAGCGCAAGTTGAGCTGAGATGAGCAACCCGGCGACGGGCGTCCGGCCGGAAAGTAACCTCGCGCCATGCGGGTCGTTGTCATCGGAGCAGGAATCGTCGGTATCACCGCTGCCCTCACCTTGGCTGAGGGAGGAGTCGAGGTCGTCGTCCTCGAACGAGGACCGGTAGCTCGTGAGGCCTCGGGTCTCAATGCGGGCATCATCGGCGGCGGGGGCTGGGGTGACACACCCAATTCCGAGGTGAAGCTCAAGATGGGCAGCCGGGATCGGTTCATCGACCTGTCCCAGCGACGCGGATACGACATCGGCCTCGACCTGACCGGCACGCTCTCCTTGATCCGGACCGAGGCAGAGTGGGATTGGGCCGTGGCAACCGTCGAAGCCGATCGTCGGGCAGGCCGAGAGCTCGAACTGCTCTCCTCGTCAGAGCTCATTGGCCTCGAACCGACGGTCGACCCTCGGCTACTCGGAGCAATCCTCGACCCGCTGGGGGCACGGGCCGAGCCAGTTGCCGCTACCCAGGCCTTCGCCGCTGAAGCTCTGGCCGCAGGTGCCATCATCGAAACAGGCTGCACCGTCACCGGCCTCCGTCCGCTGACCGGGGGTGGATGGGTTGTGCAAGTGGCAACACGGGCCCCTTTGCTTCAAACCAGAGCGATGTTGACAGAGGATGCCGTGCTCGGGGCCGACGCCGTGATCATCGCCGCCGGACCGTGGTGCGCCGAGCTAGGAGCGATGGTCGGGGTGGAGGTACCAATCGTCGCCGTGCGCGGCCAGATGTGGGCATCGGATCCTCAGCCATTGCTGCTTCGGCACGCCATCAGCGCGGCCGAGTCATCGCTGACATGGAGCAGCGAGGCTGCGAAGGGGGTGAGCCCCCCAAACCTGACACACCGCGATGGCCAGCGTGTGACCCGGCATCTGTATGGACGCCAGCGCCCAAACGGCGAGATTGTCTTTGGCGGCGATCGCGCCCGTACGACTGAACGCTCAGTGGATCACGATGGGATTGCGATCAATCATGGCCACGTTGGTGAGCTCGTGCCGAAGCTCGCAACACTCCCGCCGACAAGAACCTGGGCTGGTCTGATGCCCTTCAGCCTCGACGGAAGCCCGCTGATCGGCCCGATTTCGGATCATCACGGCCTATTCCTCGGCGGAGGGCTGGCTTCCTCGGGCTTCGGCCGGGGACCAATGGCTGGTCAGATGATCGCTGATCTCGTGATGGGCGGAAGACCCGAGTTCGACGGTCTGAGTGGCAGGATCTCTTGATGCGAACGAATTGCCCTCGGGATTGTTACGACAACTGCGGGATCGTGGTTCGCGCTGGGCGGGATGGTCGGGTGATTGTTGATGGGGATCCCGATCACCCAGTCAACCGAGGGACGCTGTGTGCAAAATGCGCAACCGCCTACAACGGCGTCTGGCAGGACCCCGAGGAGCGACTGACTACGCCGTTGCGGCGTATCGGACCGAAGGGAGAGGGTGCGTTCGCACCAATCACCTGGCACGAAGCGTTGGCCGAGATCGCCGAACGGACCCAGCGGGTCGTCGATGACCACGGACCTGCGGCCGTCTTGCACACTCATTACTCCGGGACGCTGTCGCTGTTGGCGCTTGAGTTTCCAATGCGGTTCTTCCACCGGTTGGGTGCCACAGAGGTCGAACCCGACTCGATCTGCAATCTGGCTGGTCATGTGGCCTGGTCATCGATGTTCGGGACCTCGGTGGCCGGTTTCGATCCCCGCTCCGCCATCGCGTCGTCGTGCATCCTCGTCTGGGGTGCAAACCCATCCTCCAGTGCCCCCCACATGGACCGGCACTGGCTCGGCGAATTTCCTGGTTCGGTCGTCGTTGTGGATCCTGTGCGCACCGACACCGCAGCGAGGGCCGATCTGCATCTCCAGCCCTACCCCGGATCAGATGCCGCTCTTGCGTTCGCGATCCTGAACGAGCTGCACACCTCGGGTGCCTTCGATGAGGACTTCATCGCCGAGCATGTTCAGGGAGCAGAACAACTGATCCCAACACTTGATCGGTGCACGCCAGAATGGGGAGAGCAACAGACAGGTGTGCCCGCCGAACAGATCCGCGAGGCCGCGGAGCTCTATACCGCCGGTCCCGCGTTGTTGTGGGCAGGGCAAGGGCTGCAACGCCAACCAACTGGCGCCAACGTAATGCGGGCCATTGGTCTTTTGCCGGTGCTGACCGGCAATATCGGCAAACCTGGAGCCGGGATCTCTTACCTCAATATCCATCCTGCCTTGCAGGCGGCTTTCGGTGAGCTCGCCGGCGCCTCGCTGGCGAGCCAGCCCGGGCCAAAGATCAACCACATAGGGCTGGCTTCCGACCTAGAGGACCCTTACCGCTTCGGTGCCCTGTTTTCCTGGAACACCAACCCCTTGGCCTCCGCGGCTGAACAGGCCCGACTTCGGCAGGCGCTCAGTCGTGATGATCTATTCGCCGTCGTAGTCGACTGCTTTGGAACCGACACCGCCGACTATGCGGACATCGTCCTTCCTTCCGCTGGCTTCCTCGAGTTCGACGATCTCACCTTCAACTACATGACACCGATCATCGGGGTCCAGCAGCGGGTCCGGGAACCAATCGGCGACTCGCTTCCGAACCAGGAGATCTTCCGACGCCTCGCCGCTGCCATGGGCTACGACGAACCGGAGCTGTACCAGACCGACGCTGTCCTCATTGAACGACTACTCCAACAGATGGATGTCGGACTCTCCTTCGCCGAACTAGCCGAGCGCGGCCACACCTATTTGAGCGATGAGCCCGTCGACTTCTTTCGTGAGCGGAAATTCCCCACCGCGACGGGACGTATCGAGATCGCATCTGATGCCGCCGTCGAGGCAGGGCTGACTCGGCTGCCGACACCAACAGTTGACGACCGGCCAGCCGACGGCCAGTTTCGGCTTCTTTCGCCGGCGTCGCCTTGGCGACTCAACGACTCCCATGGCAATGATCCGACGATTCGCCGACGAGCAGGGCCAGCGACGGTGACCATCCACCCCGACGACGCCGCCGAACTCGGCATCGTCAACGGCGGCTGGGTCCGTCTCAGGAACGATGCGGGCCAATTGGAACTTCAAGCCAAGATTGAGGCCATCACTCCTCGAGGGGTGCTTGTGAGCCACAAGGGGCGCTGGCCCAAGCTCGAACCCAGCAAGCACAACGTCAATGTGCTCCACGAGCCCCATTCGTCCGACATCAAAGGCTGCTCAGCTGTTCACGGCACCCAGGTCGCTCTGGAAGTTGCCAAGTAAATTTTGCAGGTCGTCCGAGTGTCAGCTCGAGGTAGTGGCCGCCAGAAAAGCTGTGAACTGGCCCATTGGAGCGACCCCTCCGGTCAGGCGCTCGTTGAGTGGACCTACCCAATAGTGGTGCCTCCGCTCAGGCGCTGATGGCTTGTTGTCGATGCATTGGCCTGCAGCCTCTGCCGGATTGGTACTATTGATGGACCCACGAATGGGACAGAAACGGTGGTTGGGCGTCACCGTCCTCGCTGGGGTCCTGTTGGTGAGCGGTTTGATGGGCGTTTTGTCGGTTCGGGTCGCCCTCGAAGATCGCACAGCGGCGGCGGCGGCGCGGGAGCTGCAGGTGTCGGCCATGCGAATCGGGGCCGCGGACGCCATCGTGCTTGCCGGGGGCAACCAGACAGAGGCCGGGTTGGAACAGGCCGTCGAGGCGCTGGCAGGCGACCACACCCGGGCCCTCGCATCGCTCTCGCCGTCCGACGCAGCTTCGGCCCAGGCGCTGTTGTTGGAAATCGCTGGGTGCGGAACGTGGCTGCTCGACCCGGGCGACGAAGTGCACGAGATCCACGATCATGGCGAGCTGCAAGCGTTGCTTGACCAAGCGGCAACGTCAGCCGACGCTGACGCATCGTCGGCAGAACGCAACGCTGCGATCGCACTGATTGCTGCACTCAGCGCTTCGCTGACTGGGCTATGGCGCTTTGCCAAATCACGAAACCGCATGGATCGTCGCCACTCCGAAGCAGTGTCCGAAGCGCGGACGGCGCGGCAGTTCGTCGCTCTGGTCGGCGACTCGCCGGACGCATTCATGGTGATCACACCCAACGGCTACGTCAGCTACCGGTCGGCATCATCGGAACATCTTCTGCCAACAGGCATTGCGCACCGAGACGACATCGTCGCCCTGGCAGATTCCGAAACCGCCAACCGGCTACGGAGTCACCTGCAGCGGACCGACGCAGTCAGCGCGTCAGAAGTATTCGAGCTGACAGACATCAAGGGGACGACCGGGTGTTTCGAGCTTCGCGTCTCAGACCTGACAGGCGACCCGGCCGTTGGGGGTCATGTCATTACTGCCAGAGACGTCTAGCCGCAATCGGAAACGAAATGATCCGCTCGGAAACAGGCGCTGCGCTCGTACTGCTTGACGTTGATGCCTTCCGGGCGATCAACGATTCGTTGGGCCACGAAACAGGCGACGAATTATTGAGACTCGTCGCGTCACGGCTGCGGGGTGTCCTCAACCCCGACGCGGTGCTGGTCCGGCTCGGATCTGATGAGTTCGCCGCCATTTCGTGCACAGCACGAAACGAACGTGAGGTACTCGAGTTCACAGAGACACTTCGTTCAGTCTTCGTCGAACCGTTCCGGGTCGCTGGCCGAACCGAACAGCTGAGTGTTAGCACCGGAGTTGCGGTTGCTGACCGACCGGACGAGGTAAAGAGTCTTCACCGTCAGGCCGAGATCGCCCTCCTCGCAGCCAAACGCGCCAACAACGACGGCCCAGTCTTCTATGAGGCGTCCTTCGAGGAAACGATCGCACGGAGCACCCGAATACGGCGCGCCCTGTACTCGGCGGTGTATGACGACGAGTTCGAGGTCGTCTACCAACCAATCGTGTCGGCCGAGAGCTCAGCGATCCATAGCCTGGAAGCACTTCTGCGGTGGAACAGCCCAACGCTCGGCCGAGTCGGGCCTGACGAGTTCATTCCAATCGCCGAGCACGCGGGCGACATCGACGCCATTGGACAATGGGTCATCGAAACGGTGTGTCGCCAGCTTTCGGTGTGGACGGCGATGGGAATTTCTCCCGACCTATCCGTGTCGTTCAATGTGTCGGCCCGTCAACTTGCCGACGAAGACTTCGCAACCAGCGTGTCGACCACGGCAAGAGTCTGGGGAATCGACCCGCAACGTCTGACCGTGGAAGTCACCGAGACCGCTGCACTCGACGAACACGGGACCGCCGTAGACCGTCTCAACGAACTGAGGGCCGCAGGGTTTCAGATCTCGATCGATGACTCCGGATCTGGCTACTCCAACCTTGGACAACTCCTCCGAGTGCCATTCGACATCCTCAAGATCGACCGCTCGCTCCTGCTCATGCTCACCGACATGCGGTCCTCGGCCGGCGGTGATTCGACCGATCCATGCCAAATCCTCCAGGCGGTCGTGTCTATCGCCGAGATCCTCGGGGCTCCCGTTGTCTGCGAAGGAGTCGAAACCGACGAGCAACGCGAGTCTCTCATCGCCTCAGGCATCACCTACATTCAGGGATATCTCACCGGCCGCCCCGCCTCAGCAGCCGACACGGCCCGATTGCTCGAGCTACCACTCGCTGCGACCACCCTTGCCAGCGCAGTTGCGCCCGGAAGAGGTATCGAGAAGGCCCACCTATGAGTCGCCGGACACAAACTCGTACCGCGTTGTTGCTGGCGGGCGTCGTACTGCTCGCTTCATTCGGGGCCGGTCTTCTCTGGAGAGGATCGATCGACTCAGCCGAGGCAAATCGACACCGCAAAGACCTCGCCGACCTCGACCCCCTCGCCGTTCGAGTAGAGATGACGCGAGCGCTCCTCGACGAAGTGACACTCCGAATACTCGAGCCCTTCGACGTGGTCGACCCCGAGATCCTCGGGCGGTCCACTGATGACCGACTCGAGATAGTCGCCGCAGGACAAGAGAGGCTTACCGCCATTGCGAGCCAACGCGGACCGCGGGGAGGCCAAGCCCGACAGATTCTCGACGAGTTCGAACAATGGGGACCGGCGGATCGCAACGCCGGAGTGTTCGAACTCTACAACGGCGCAGACGTTGCCCAGTTCGAGGCAGCCCCACCGCCCGCTTCACCAGCCACAACCACCGACTCGATCGCCGAGTTGCTCTGGCTCGACCAAGCTGCCACGTTCACGCTGCACGAGGCGCTCATCGCCGAGCATCACCGGTCGCCCCGATCCGCAACTGAGGAAATCGCAGAGTTCCTCGAAGACCCAGCCGACTTCGTCGCCGACGGCGGCGGCTACCTCGGCCCCGATCCGCAGGCACCGCTCACCGAGGGTTGGATCTTCACTGATACCGCGTTCGCAGCCACCAGCCTTGCCGCTGCCGTGCATTGCATATGGCGGCGCTCAGACGAGATCCGGCAGAAGGTCAACCTCGACCCGCTAACCGGGGCCGGCAATCGTCACCTTCTTCAGACCAGAACCACCGAGCTTCTGGCGACCCAGCGTCTGACTGATCACGCAGTTGTCATGATCGATATGGATCGGTTCAAGATCACCAACGACACCTACGGTCACGCCGCCGGAGATCGGCTACTACAAGAACTCAGCCACGGACTCAGGCGGATCGCCGATTCAGCACTCGCGTCGGAGCCCACCGTCATCCATCTGGGCGGCGACGAGTTCGCTCTCACTCTTCACCACCACCAGCTGATCAACGAAGGGATCCTCGCTGCAGCAAAAGAGCTGAGGCCCGACTCGTGAATCAGTCGTGTGCGCCTCGCCCAGCTGTTCGCCTTGTGATCTATGCGGGCCAGCCGGGCACGCCGTCATCGAGCTCGACGCCACACGAATTGAGGAATCCCGAGACGGCGCGATAGCAGAGAGCCGACATGAGAAATTCCATGATCTCAGTTGTCGACCAGTGATCGGTTAGCTCGGCCCAGGTGGTGTCGCTCACGCAGTCGTCGCTGTAGAGGTCGTCGGTCATCTGTAGCAGAGCCCGATCTTGCTCACTCCATGAGTGCTCCGACAACGGGCGGGTCACCGCCGACACTTCGCCTTCAGTCACGCCGTTGGCCAGCCCGTACATCGTGTGTTGTCCAAACTCGTAAACGGCTTGGCAGTTCCAGCCCATCCGAAGAATCACCAATTCCCGTTGACGCCTGGGAGTCTCAGCGGCGTTCAACACCGCGCTGGCGAACCCGTTGAATGTGCGACTGAGATCGGGGTGGTGGGCCATCGTCGCCCGCACATTCACCGCGTTGTGAGGAAGCGTTTTCATGGCCTCGCGGGCGATGACCGCGGCCTTTTCCTGTGGCTCGATTCGGGCTGAAGTTGGGCGACGTAATGCCATGGCCGAGACGTTAGTCGACCGGCCGGCGGCGCTCAGTCGCAGCAGTTGCCGCCGAGAACAGGTGCTTCGACACCGCTGTGATTGCAGCAGCCGCCCTTCCACCAGTCGGCGCCCGCTCCATGGCAGTACTTGTCGTCAGCCCCGACCATCTTCATGAAGGCCGGGTGATAGTTACGGCAGACATTGAGCTCGGTGTCGACCCAGTGCTGCGGATCCTGGGCGTAGTGGTCCCAGTAGTCGCCTTCCATGTTGAGGCCGGGTACCGCGGGGTTCCAGCTCTCATCGAGCCACAGCTCGGCATCGCCATACTTGGCCGCCAGCTTGCGAATCGCAGGATCGTCGAGGGCGTTCAGGCGTCCGTTCTCGATAAGGGTTTCGTTGTCGCCGTCCCGCTCGAGGTTGTACGTCGGGAAGTAGAGATGGAGATGCCAGTGACCGACCAAGTGGCCGGCCCTGGCCGCCTCGCGCTCGGCCATCGAAGAAATGATTGTGCCGAAGCCCATGTGCATGACGCCGGAGCGAGTGCGCTCGTAGAGGCAGTTGACGAACCCAGACGGGAAGTCCTGGCGAGGGCGGTGGACGTGAGGGTTGGTACCGATTGAGGCCTCCCACCAGTGCATGATCCCCTTGCTCGGAAACGTTGGGTACTGGATGTCGGCCGTTTGATCCATGACGTCACGGAGTTTGTTGCCAAACTCGCCGCCAGCGTTGATCTGAGTGATCTTGGAGTCCTCGACTACCAGTTGCGTCCAATCGCAAGCGGCGATGTGGTTGGTCGTTCCCGCAATGACGCCGTTGCCGTCTTCCTTGGTCGGGTGGAACATCCAGGGCCTGCCGGTGATGTGTCCCGGCAGGTAGGTCTTGCCGAAGTGCTCGTTGCCCGTCCAGGTGGCCGCGGTGAGTGCGGGGTCGTAGAACTCGCGGTTGGCGTCCCAATACTCGGGGTGGTTAGTGAAACTGAGATCGGTGCCTTCGGGGTCGGTGATGTGAGCCCGCTTGGCGGTGCGGACCCGGTCCCAGGTCCACTGGTCGATGGCGTTGATCAGCTCGAAGGGCATCGCCTGAGCTGGCGAGGCCAGGATCTCCGGGGTGATGAATGGCATGCGCTGGATCTTGATGAATCGCTCGGCCAGTACGGGGCCGCCGTAGCCCATCAGAATCTTGTCGTACTCCTGCTTCTGCTCTTCTTCCTCCCACCAGTCCATCCACTCGGCCAGTTCCTTCGTGCGGAACAGGTAGTAGTCGACCTCATCGGCGCCGACCCACTGAGGGATCGGGCCTCGATCGATCTTGCTGATCTCGTACTTGACCTTGTACTTCTCGAGGATCCGCTGGCAGGCCTCGATGGTTAGGTCGCTGTGCCAGTTGTCGACTCGAAGGAGGACCCGCTCGCCGGCTTGGAGATCCCACGACGCATTGAGGCCGTGGTTGTATGGACGCTGCGCGATGTGCTCGAGGTACGGGAGCAGCTGATCGGAGGATGTGACCTCGACGAAGGGCGGGCACCTTGGCGGGCGGGAATCGATGAGCGGAGGTGTCGCGAACGACGGCAATCCTTCCGGCCGATGTTCCGGCCGAGGCGTTCGAATACCTGTGTTCTTGAAAAAGTCGTCAACCATCCGGCTCGTCCCCTTGTTCGTCGGCTCGTGCTCGGTGCCCTTGGTGGCCAACCTAGCCTCGGGCCCTGACGGCTTCATTCTCGGGGTCGTGCGGGATCTATATGAGCGGAGCTACGTTGCTCTCACCATGGATCGATACTTCCCGATCGGCACACCGGGCGAGCCCTGGGACGACGCTCACAAGCGGGCGTGGTTCGAGTCTCGTACGGTCGAGCGCAGCTACCACGAGGAAGTCCTGACGAAGATCGAGGCGTTGGATGGCTCCTTTGAGATCATCCAGTACGGCTCGCTCCCCCACGACCCAGGGCGATATCCGCTGATGGCGGTCAAGGCTGAATCTGACACGGCCAACGCCCCCTGGGCCCTCGTCACCGGTGGTGTGCACGGCTATGAGACCAGCGGCGTCCAAGGAGCAATGGCGTTCTTGCACACGCACGCATCGGCCTACCGCTACCGGGTGAACCTGCTTGTAGCTCCATGTGTCAGTCCTTGGGGCTATGAGGTGATCAACCGGTGGAACCCGAACTGTGTCGACCCCAATCGATCGTTCTTCACCAACAGCCCATCGGAAGAATCTGTACTGCTCATGAAGTTGATCGAAGAGTTCGATGTCGATTTTCTCGTGCATATCGACCTCCACGAGACAACCGACAGCGACAACACCGAGTTCCGACCCGCACAGGCGGCGCTGAATGGCCTGCCGCACGAAACAGGATCGATCCCCGATGGCTTCTACACCGTTGGCGACAGCGAAAACCCTCAGCCCGATTTCCAGGCCGCAATCATCGCTGGCGTCGAAGCGGTCACCCACATCGCTCCACCCGATGAGGCAGGCCAGATCATTGGATCGGACCTCACCCAGCGTGGAGTAATCAATTACTCATACGCCGAGTTGGGCCTGTGTGCCGGGGCATCGGGAGCACGATTCACCACGACCACCGAGGTCTATCCGGACAGCCCGACGGCGACGCCCGACATTTGCTCCGAGGCCCAGGTCGCAGCTGTACGGGCCGGACTCGACTTCGCGCTCGCATAGTTGCGCGCCAAGCCCCTAGCTGAAGCCGACGCGTCTAGCCTTCGGCTTCGGGGGAACTATGACCATCACCAACGAGTACCGCATTGTCACCGAGGAGAATGTGCCCGCCAAGATGCGCGACGGCACAACGCTCTATGCCGACGTCTACCGGCCGGATGCCGAGGGTCGATTCCCGGTTCTACTCCTTCGGCTTCCGTACGGCAAACAGTTCATCAGCGACTTCGGCGACCACGAGTTCTTTGTCCCGAAGGGCTACGTCGTGGTCATCCAGGACACTCGGGGTCGGTTCACCTCTGAGGGCACGTTCACTCCGCTCGTCGACGAGCCAACCGATGGCTACGACACGGTGGAGTGGGCGGCAAAGCTGCCGTGGAGTAACGGCAAGGTCGGCACTATCGGCCAGAGCTACCTCGGCGCCACCCAGTACCTCATGTCGTGGACGGCTCCCCCGTCGTTGAAATGCCAGGTGCCCGTTTCGGCGGCCGCCGACTTCCACTCTGGTTGGGTCTACGACGTCGGTGGTGCACTCGTACACGGCTGGGCGCTGCCGTACGCCGTCTTTCTGGCTCGGGAGACCATCGACCGTCTCGGGCTGAAGGACGAGCTCTGGCCCGAGATCAAGACTCGGCTCGAGCGGTCGGTCAACTTCGCCAACCCGTTCACCGAGGAGGCCTATCGACACCTTCCACTCATGGACTGGGCCGACCTGCTGGCCGATGTCGCCCCGTACGTACGCGACTATCTGACCCATCCCGACGACGGCGAATACTGGTGGGCCATCAACGGTGAGCGGAAGTTCGATCAGGTTCGTGCCCCGATGCTGCATGTCAGCAGTTGGTACGACATCTTCAGCCGCGACGGCGCCGTGATGTTCAACGGCCTACGCGGCGGCGCGGCAACACCCGAAGCACGGGGCGGCCAACGGCTGCTGCTTGGACCCTGGGGTCATCTCTTCCCCTACACCTCTCCGTCGTCCAAGGGCGCCGGCGAAGCCGATTTCGGCGACGCGTCGATGCTCGATCTCCATGAGTACGAGCTCTCATTTCTTGACCGGTGGCTGAAGGGCGCCGACAACGACTGGGACGACCGCCCCCCAATTCATCTGTTCACGATGGGGCGCAATACCTGGCGAGACGAGTCCCAGTGGCCGTTGGCCGGCACCCGCTTTACGCCGCTGTATCTCGACAGCGCTGGTTCGGCCAACACTGCGCAAGACGACGGACAGCTGGCGTGGACGACCGCCGCCGACTCACCCCCGGACACGTTCGTCTACGACCCCGACGACCCGGTGCCGACCAACGGCGGCAATCTCCTCGTGCTCCCCATCGGAGCGTACGACCAGCGAGAAATCGAGCAGCGTCCCGACGTACTCGTGTACACGGGCGAGGTTCTCCAGAACGAGCTGGAGGTCACCGGACCTATCGAGCTCGTGCTGTACGCAGACACCTCTGCCCTCGATACCGACTTCACCGCCAAGCTGGTCGATGTCCGCCCCGATGGTTACGCCCAGAACATCATCGACGGCATGATTCGATGTCGCTACCGAACCTCGCGCCAGCACCCAGAGCCAATGGTGCCCGGCGAGGTGACCGAGCTGCGGATCGACCTGTGGGCCACCTCGCACGTCTTCCTTCCCGGCCACCGCGTCCGTCTCGAGGTGAGCTCGAGCAACTTCCCGCGCTTCGACCGCAACCTCAACACCGGCGGCGACCAAGCCACCGGAACCACCTGGGAGGTCGCCCATCAACGTGTCCACCACAACTCGCGGTATCGCAGCCACATCGTGCTCCCGGTGATTCCCTCGCTACCTGGCTAAGCGGCTAACCCAACTCGATGGTGGCGACAACGGCGCGGGCGGTGTCGAGCCACGCCACGTCATCGCTGGGAGTACCCAGAACAAAGGCGATCGGGCCGTCGGGGTGGTCGACGAAGTGGACCTCGTACACAAAGCCGGGGTCGAAGCTCTTACCAAACACCCTTCCGATGAGAGCAAAGTCGACGCAACCCCCGTTCTCGGAGGTGCAGGCAGTCTCTTCTGCCACCTCGACGGTAAACACCGATGTCGGGAAGCCACCGATCTCACCGATCGCTGGCTCAGAGACCGTGACGGTCGCTGGCACCCTGTCCACCCAGCCGGCGAGATCATCGGCAGCAAGCGACGGCTCGCCCGTCGTCGCATCGAACAGCTCGGTCGGTGCGAACGCAACGATGTCGTGATCGCCGGGACCGGCCGAATCGGGGGTGGTGATCACGAAGAACCCTGTGCCAACAGGCTGGGTGCTCCACTTCCCAGTCACAGTGAAGGTCACCGGAATACCAAGTTGACCCATCGCATACGTCCCGTCAGCGAACGCCTCCGCGCTGCTCAGATCCCCCCCGTCAGCTGATTGCTCAGCCTCGCCGACAGCCGTGATGCTCTCGAGCATCACGTCCCAGGTCGGGAGAAAGTCCTCGAGGATCTCGCTGCTAGGAGCGTCGAACCTAAGGATAAAGACCTCGCCGGTGTCGAAACGAATCCCCTGGTACGCGACGCCTTCATCCCCATTGGGATAACTAGCTCGGACCTTTATGGCGGGGCTGCCGAAGACCTCAACGTCTTCCTGGTCGCGAACGTCCATCCAGCCAAAGTTTGTGATGTTGAAATCGACCAGATCCTGCGCCGTCGGATCGTCAGAAACGAGTCCGGCCTCCTCTTGCAGGAAAGCAACTGTTCGATGGTCGACCGCTACACCCAATCCCTCGCTTCCTACGTCCGGATCGGAGAACAGATCTTCTTCGATCTGGCCGAAGTTTGTCACCGGTTCGATTGTCTGGACGAACCAGCCAGACGGATACTCGATCGAGTAGCCGAAGCTAGGAATCGAATAGGCTTCGGTGACGTCGGTCGGCAGCGGTACTTCGAGCGGGGCGGCCGACGTATCGGATGCAGCCGTCGAACTCGTGACCGGTGCAGCCGTCGAAGTTGTTGTCGCCTCGATCGTCGTCTCCGTCGAAGCTCCTGCGGATGCGTCATCGTCACTGCTACAAGCAGCAGCCACCAAGACAACGGCACCAGCAGCGACCAACGGCCGCCAATCCAACGTCCGCCGTCGCCTTCGCGAACCCACCACAGGCTCACTTCGATATAGATCCTTCACCAAAGACATAAAGCGTCTCGTCTCCCTCTGTTCGCACCCCGTTGTGAGATGCCGCATGAACCTGGCAGCTACACATCACAACGAGATAACAACGTCACAACTATCCCGACGAAAAGCCTTCTCACCAGGCCATATGCGGGACGTCACTAGGAGGCGACTGGCTCAGATTCCGCCGCAAGCTCCCGCTCGATCGGCTCTTCACTGATCGGCAAATGTAAGAGGGCAGCGAGCAGGCCCAACACAACGGCGATCCACCACACGGTGTTATACGAGCCGGTCTGGTCGAAGATGTAGCCGCCGAGCCACGCGCCCGTAAAGCTGCCAAGCTGGTGCCCGAAGAAGACAACGCCGAACAACGTTCCCATGTGTTGGAGGCCGAACATCTGGGCCACGATCCCTGACGTCAGCGGCACCGTCGAGAGCCAAAGGAGGCCCATGATCGAGGCGAAGACGAGTGTGGTTCCCGTGCTCTTCGGAGCCAGCATGAAGAAGGTGATGGCGGCAGCGCGGCTGAGGTAGAGCATGGTCAGAAGTCGGGCCTTTGGCCCCTTCGTTCCCAGGATTCCTGATGTGAAGGCTCCGATGACGTTGAAGAAGCCGATGAGCGTGAGTGCCGTCGCTGCAATATTGGCGCTTTGTCCGATGTCTTCGATGTGTGCCGGCAGGTGCACGCCGATGAATACGACATGGAATCCGCACACGAAGAAGCCGATCACTAGCAACACATAGCTTCGATTGCCTGCAGCCTCGCTCAGTGCTTCCCGTAGCGACTGGTCGACCACTCCTGGCTCCATCGATTGATCACGGCCGCCGTTGAGCACGAGGGCGAGAGCGGCGATGACGAGAGGCACCAGGGCCATTGTTGTCAGGGCGGTCTGCCAGCCGAACTGCTCGATCAGTGTGCGGGAGACTGGGATCAGGACGAAGTTTCCGACCGACCCCGCAGCCGTGGCGACACCGAGAGCCCAGGTTCGACGCTCGGGCGGAGCGGCTCGGCCAACAACGGCGAGAATGACCGAGAACGAGCAAGCCGCGAGCCCGAGCCCGACGATCAGCCCAGCTGAAAGGTACAAACCCGTCGTCGAAGACGAGTTGGCCATAAGAAGCGTGCCGCCGGAGTACAGCACGCTGCCGCCGACCAAGACTCGGCCGGTCCCCCATCGATCGGCGATGGCGCCGGCGAAAGGTTGCCCGATGCCCCACACGAGGTTCTGAATGGCGACGGCCAAACCGAAGGTGCCGCGACCCCATCCGAACTCCGTGGTAATCGGGACCAGATAGAGGGCAAAGGACGCCCGCACGCCGAGTGCAATAAAGCCGGCGAAACCAGCTGCCGCGAGCACCACACCGAACGTCCGCGTTTGCTTCTTGCTCACCGTTGTCGTCACTTAGCTGAACCTACTCCGAGCCATACCTTGGACCCATTTCCTTGTGGAGAATCGCCGCTCACGAACCGACGGACACCTGAGCTGAACAACCAAGCTGGGCAGTCGAGCTGAAGAGCAGCCTCGACATGGGCCCCGTCGCGGGGTTTCGGGCCGCCAGAATGGAGTCGGTTAGGTTCGCTGGTGAGCACTGTCGGACAATTGAGCGCTGTCGGACAATCGAGGAGGATCGTCGTGACCGAGGTCGATGAAACCGATGCCACCCTGTATCAGCGGCTGATCGGCGAGGATCGAGTCTCGGGACAGCTGTATACCGAGACGGCCATCTTCGAACATGAACTGGAACGGATCTTCCATCGGGGCTGGGTATTCGTCGGCCATGAGAGCGAGGTGGCCGATCCGGGCGAGTTCGTCACTCGACTGTTGGGTCGCCAGCCCGTGGTGCTGACCCGCGATGACGCGGGCGAACTGCGGCTGTGGTCGAACCGCTGCCCCCACCGTGGCGCCACGATCTGTGCCCTCAATCAGGGACAAACCAAATACTTCCGTTGCCCATATCACGCCTGGACCTTCGACACTGCGGGGACGTTGGTCGCGTTGCCGGGCGAAGAGGGGTTCGGACCGACGTTCGATCGGGCCGAGCACGGGCTGGCGCCGGTACCACGCATGGATAGCTACCGAGGGTTCGTCTTCGGCAGTTGGTCACACGAGGGCCCAACGCTGGCCGAGCATCTGGGGAATGCCCGCGACCTGATCGACCGGTCGTGCGACCTCTCACCGGTTGGGGAGATCTCGCTTCGGGCAGGCTGGCTGCGCCACCGCATCCGGGCCAATTGGAAAATGTCGGCAGAAAACGTGTGCGACTTCTACCATCCGCCGGTCACCCACGCTTCGTCCGGCTTGATGGCGGGAGCGCCTCCCGACTATTTCACCGATGGCTACGGCGGCGTGGCGAGGTACCTCGGTGGCGGGCACGGCGAGATCGACTACCGGTCGGCACCGGGCGGGGCGCAGCTTGGCCTTGGACCACATGGCTTCATCTTTCCCAACCTGTTCATCGAGTCCTCGAGCATCTTCGTGATCCAGCCGGTGAGCGCGACGGAGATGACCCATCTGCAAACACCGATTGCTTGGGCCGGCGTGCCCGAGAAAACACAGCGTCGCCAATTGCGACGATTCGGGATGGCGTTCGGACCGGCCGGCGTGATCGAACCCGACGACGCTGCTACATGGGAGCGGATGCAGCTCGGTCTGCTGGCCGGAGTGCCGGAATGGGTAATGTTGGAGCGTGGGTTGAAGAACGACCACCTCGGAGAAGGCCGGGCCCTCGACGAGATCGCCCAGCGGGGCTTTTGGCGCCACTATCGAGCGCTGATGACCGACGGAGCAGTGACTGGCGGAGCGGCCGGATGAGCAGTCTCGAGGAGCTACTCGAGCAGCAGCGGGTCGAGCAGTTCCTATTTCTCGAAGCCCGGCTCATAGATGAGCGTCGCTTCACCGAATGGGAGGCGTTGTGGGTCGACGAGGGAATCTATTGGGTTCCGGCCAACGGCGAAGACACTGATGCTCATACCAATGTGTCGCTGATATACGACAACCGGTCGCGCATGCACAACCGGGTCGAGCGCTATGTCGGTGGCAAAGCAATCTCACAACAGCCGTCGCCGCGCACGGTGCACCTGGTCGGCAATGTGACCATCGAGCCGGCTACTTCGGACGCCGACGTCGGCGACGATGTTCTGTGGATCATCCAGTCGACGGTGCAAGTCGCCGAATCGCGACCTGGCGAACGCATCGATTGGGTCGGACGTGTCACCCACCACCTCGCCGAACACGACGGAGCGCTCCGCATCGTGTTCAAGAAGGTCGTGCTGGTCGACAACGACCAGGAGCTGACCACGCTCGATTTTCTGCTCTGAAGTCGACCGTCGGGATCGCGGTTGGTTGAGCGGTTGGTCGATCGGTCAGTCGGCTAGGGTGGGTACGGCAATGAGCGCCGTGATCGACCCGACCCTCGGAGACAGGTCGGCACGTCATTCCTGGAGTGCCGTGATCGCTGACCAATGGTGTCAACGGCCTGCGCCGCGCGATTGACGACGCAGGGAGGCCCTGCCGTTGTGCTCGGGCTGTCTCGTGGTCAGTTGAAGTGCCCGACGCTTCGAATATCAGACTCTTCCGATGCCAGACTGTTCGGATGCCAGATATCCAAGAGCCTGCCTTGTTGAGAATTGCGCCGAGGGCAAACTGATGCGCATCGAGCGACAGATCGAACTGCTTAAGCGCGTCGCCGATTCCGGCGATCATCTCGCCGGACTTCACGGCGAACGTTCGATGATCAATCCGGCATCGACCTACACAGATTCGAACCACTTCGCCGACGAAATGCGGGTGTTGTTCCGCAACGGACCAACGTTGCTCGGCTTGAGCTGCGAGATGAGCGAGCCGGGCGACTACCTGAGCACCTCCCTCGATGGTGTACCCCTCTTCGCCGTCCGTCAGGATGACGGCACCATTCGGGCCATGGTGAACGCATGCCGACACCGCGCCGCGCCGCTGGTCGCCGAGCGCACCGGAAACCTTGGACGGGGGATCGTGTGCGGCTACCACGGATGGACCTACGGCTCAGGCGGCGACCTGCTCCGCCGTCCGCTGTCGCTGGGAGCGTTCGACGATGTCACCCAGAACTGCGATCTTCATCAGATCGCCGTTGCCGAGCAGTACGGGCTCATCTTCGTGCGGGCGCAATCAAGCGAGCCCATTGACGTCGACCAGGTGCTGGGAGGCGCCGAGGACGACTTCGAATCCTTCGGGATCGACAGCTATGTTCACGTCGAGACCAGGACCAACGAGTGGGACATGAACTGGAAGTTGGTGCTCGACACGTTCACCGAGAGCTACCACATCCGCTGGCTGCACAAGGACACGATCGCTCCAGCGTTCAACTCTGACTGTGTGATCTATGAGTCGTTCGGGCGGAATTTCCTGTCCGTTGGCCTGCGGGCGAACGTGCACGACGAGTTCGAGAAACCTCAGGGTGAATGGTCGCTACTCCCCTATGGCACGATCCAGTACTTCTTGGTGCCCAACGCGCTTTTGGTTTACCAGCTCGACCATCTCGAACTCTGGCGCCTCGAACCGTTGGGCGTCGGGCGGGTTCGCACCCACACATCGATCTTCGCTCCCGAGCCTCCCGACGAACGTGCCCTTCGTTACTGGACCAAGAACCTCGATCTACTCCTGGAAGTCACCGGCACCGAAGATTTCCCGACCATGGAGAAGATCCATTCGGCGCTTGCATCCGGCGCGGTTCCCGAAGTCGTCTACGGACGCATCGAACCTCCACTGGTGCACTTCCACTCCGCCCTCGCAGACGCGCTCGCTGCCGATCAGCAGAGCACCAGCGCGTGACAGCATCGCGTTTCGTCGACAAGGTAGCGGTAGTGACCGGCGGCACGACCGGCATTGGACGGGCCACGGTTGAACGTCTGCACGCCGAGGGCGCCACCGTTGTCTTCTGTGGTCGGCGCTCTGAACTCGGCGACGAAGTGGCAGCTCGGCTGTCGTCAGAACGGGCACTGTTCGTCACCGCTGATGTGACCGTCCGCGCTGACCTGGAACGTCTTTACGCAACTTGCCACGAACAGTTCGGCCGCCTCGACGTGGTCGTCAACAACGCAGGCAATGTCGTGGTCGGTCCGACCCTGAAGCTCAAGCCTAAGAACTGGCGGCGTACCATTGCACTTAACCTCGACGCGGTTTTCGATAGCTGCCAGCTGGCGTTGCCTAATCTCTTGGCCACGATCGAGTCGGGCGCCGCAACCGGCGGGGCGATCGTCAATGTCGCGTCGCTCGACGCCGTTGGCGGCGACCGTGGCTTCGCCGCCTACAACGCAGCAAAGGCCGGGGTGGTGAACTTCACGCGCTCCCTCGCGTTGGAGTTCGGTCCGGCTGGCGTCCGGGCCAACTCGGTGTCGCCCGGTGCCGTCGACACGCCACTCACCACCATGACGAGAACTGATCCGACCGCGGCTGCCGCCTTCGTCGCAGCCATCCCGGTCAGACGATTCGGCAAGCCAGAAGAGGTTGCGGCTGCAATCACCTTTCTGGCCGCTGACGAAGCCAGCTTTGTAAACGGGGCAAACCTTCTGGTTGATGGCGGTGTCACCGCAGGCACCGGACACCCAGACGTGCTGTCGCTTTTCAACATGGAGTAGGCCTCTTGAGCAGCAAGCCGCTCCGAGCGTTGGGCCGCCGCTCACCACCTACAGAACTATGATCGCTGCATGGCCGATTCGCTTCGCTTCGATGTGCTCACTCTCCCGGGGAACCCGTGGGCCGACTATCGGGCGCAGGTCCTTCAGGTCGAAGAGCTCGGCTTCGACACCGCTGCAATCCCCGACCACTTTTGCGACTGGGCAAACCCC
The DNA here is from genome assembly GCA_047638695.1 of Acidimicrobiales bacterium. Classification (GTDB taxonomy): domain Bacteria; phylum Actinomycetota; class Acidimicrobiia; order Acidimicrobiales; family SZUA-35; genus JAHECQ01. The sequence continues at coordinate 48,529 of JBLINY010000023.1, forward strand.
CCGGCCCCATGGTTGGAGTGCTGGTCGTTGATGGCCGCTCTGGCTGCGGAGACCTCGACGATTCGTCTGGCATCCAACGTCACCCAGATCCCTCTCCGCAATCCGGGGGTCCTCGCGCACCAGGCCGTCACCGTCGATCACATTTCTGGCGGTCGCATCGAGCTCGGGATTGGGACCGGTCTCGCCATCGACCCAGGCACCGAAATGATTGGCCTCCCGAATTGGTCGAACGGCGAGCGAGCCAGCCGCTTCGGAGAGTACGTCGAACTCCTTGGGTTACTGCTCACCGACGATGTGACGTCGTACGACGGCGAGTACTACCAGGCCGACAACGCGGTCATGAACCCTTCATCGTTGCAGCGTCCCCGGATACCTATCGTTGCGGCAGCCCTCGGTCCGCGCATGATGAGCCATGCGTCCGAACACGCCGATGGCTGGAACACGATGAGTTTCTCGGCGAGTTTCGATGACCAACTCAGTGAGCTCTCTGAACGCAACACTCGGATGACCCAACTCTGTGAGGACCTGGGGCGTGACCCGGCCAGTCTTCGCCGAAGTGCCAACTTGTTCGATGCTGAAGCACGGGCCGCCGGTGGCAGCATTCGCTACTACGACGACGTGGCCATGTTCGAAGAGCTCGTCGGTGGCCTCTCGACTGCTGGCTACACCGAAATCGGGCTGTACTACCCCAGCGACGACTCACAGGTTGCTGCCTTCGAGCACATCGCTCTCGACATCATCCCCCGCCTGCGTCAGCAAGGCTGACTTCCAAAAGAAAGGCAAGATACCATTCGCCCCTCGTGAACTAATCGGCACCCTGGTGGTCTAGCCAGTTCAAGATTGTTTGATTCGTCTCTTCCGGCTTCTCTCGCTGGATCGAATGACCGCAGTCCAGGTAGACCACTTCCACGTTGGGAACGAAATCGCTCAGATTCTCAGACTTCGCGACCAGATCCTGGTCGCCGTAGATCACGAGGGTGGGCTGTTGGATGATCGGGTGCGCCTCTGCCAAGAGATGCCAGTTCCGGCCAAGGTTTCTGTACCAGTTGATACTGCCCGTGAAACCTGTTGATTCGAAGGCGGACACGTAAACAGCCAGTTCACCGTCGCTCATGATGGGCTCACCGAGCGGTGTGTCGGCTCTGGCGATATTCATCATCATCATGCCTGGCTCAGGTGCTTCCGGGGGCACGTTCTTCCGGTACATGTTGCGAAGGAACTGGAACGTGTTCTCGTCCAGTGCGGCGTCCGCGACACCTGGCTGTCGATTGAAGTGGACGAAATAGAAGTCGCCGCGATGATTGGCGCACGTTTCGACTGGACCGACTCAGCGATGTTGCCGCAGGCGGTCGCCGATTCACCCCTCGGGAGATTCCCGGCGGGGACCCCGCCGACTTCGTAGCGAGCTCTATTTCCTCGATCCCCCGAGAGATCGAGGCGCTCGTCACCGTTGGTGCTCCGTGCACACATATCCTCACAATCGCGCAGATTGTTCTGGCCGCGCCGGTGACCGCCGTCGAACCAGCCGATGTCGCCCACGCCGTCGGACTACTTGCCGAACGTCTCACGCGTTTGGCGGACGCCACACATTGAGACGTGACCCATCGGCTACTAGATTCGCCTGAGGAACCAACGATGCACGAGATCCGCTACCTCGGCAACTCATCGATGGATGGTAAGAGGAAAGGCCATCGAGGTTCCCGACCTCTCGTGGACCGCCCGTCAAGCCACCAAACACTCACTCCCCCGCCGGTTTCAACTGCGCGCCACTACTGATGAGGTGTGTTAGGCGATGCAGAACTCGTTGCCTTCCGGGTCCGCCATGACCGTCCAGGTGTGTTCACCGGTGGTTCGGTTGCCGATCACAACTGCACCGAGCACGACAAGTTCGGCGACAGCGCGTTCGCGGTTGTCGGTGTTGAGATCGAGGTGGACACGGTTCTTGCCACGTCTGGGTTCGGGTACTGCCGCGAACGCGATCCGAGTTCCGGCGTCGTCCGGGCTCAGCCGAACGAAGTCGCCCCAATCATCGTCGATGGGCCGTTGCAGGGCCTTGGACCAGAAGCCGGCGACCATCTGAGGATCTGTGACGTCGAAGACTATGTGTTGAACAGTTGAGGGCGACATGATCCCCGCAAACTACTAACTCGCCCGGGGCTGAGCGACGCCGGCTGCCGGCCGTCCAGAGCATCAGTCAGCGGACACCGATTCGACTTCGGGGTCGAAAATGTCCTCGATATGCAACCCGAACAACGCTGCCAGCCTGAAGGCCAACGGCAGGCTCGGGTCGTACCGGCCGGTCTCGATCGCGTTGATCGTTTGACGCGACACCCCGAGCTGATCTGCGAGCGGCGCCTGACTCAAATCTGTCTCGGCACGGAGTACCTCCAGCCGATTCTTCACGAACACGAACCCGAGCGAGATGCCGAATGCACTGCGGCCGTCACGCCCCAGGCCAGCACAGCAACTGAGAAGATGATCCACGGAGAGACCTGATTGAAACGATTCGGTTCGGCATGTATGCCGAGGAACCCGACCGTCATCGCGGCCACCATCGCCGGGCCGAAACCGACCGCCATTGCTTGAAGCTGGACCATGCGCTCAAACTCATCAGAGCGCTGCAACGACCGGATGACGGCGCGCATCGCCCACAAAGCCGGAAGCAAGGGCAAGAGCAGCAACAATCGGCGCGGCATCGCAGGATCGTCACCCACGAACACCGCCGTCGTGAACACGCAGGCGTCAGCGATAGCCAGTCGGATCGTCTCAGCCCAGTCGATGAACCAGCTGGGTGTACTAGAAGTGTGGTGGACGAAAGGGAGTCATGACTCCAGGTAGCGGGGCCCTCGCAGGCATCAAGGTTGTTGACGTGGGTTCGGCCGTGGCCGGACCATGGGCATCATCCTGGCTGGCCGACCATGGGGCCGACGTCATCATGGTCGAGCAGGTCGACGGGAAGGACGCCATACGTCTCACTGGTCCCGTCATCGGCGACACCACCGGCACCTATATCCAGATGCACCGCAGCAAACGAGCGATTCGTGTCAACCTCCGACATGACGACGGTCGAGCCCTCATCCAGCGACTTGTGGCTGACGCTGACGTGTTCTCCCAGAACATGCGACCGGGAGTAATCGAGCGGCTCGGTCTCGGCTACGACGACCTGGCCGCACTGAACCCCGACCTCATTTACCTGTCTGTCTCTGGCTTCGGGCCCACCGGACCCTACGCAGACCAGCCGGTCTACGATCCCATCATTCAGGCCCTGTCCGGCATGGCCGCGTCGCAGGGCGGCGACTACTTCAAGAGCGCCGCCGCCGACAAGCTCACCGGCATGACCGCGGCCAACGCCGTGCTGGTAGCGATGGTCGCCCGAGGCCGTGGCAAAGGCGGCCAGCACGTCGAAGTCAACATGCTCGACGCGGTCGTGTCCTGGCTGTGGATGGACTGCATGTGGAATGAGGTCAGCGCCGACACGCCCGACATACCCAACTACACCGACTGGTACTCGCCCTACGACGCCCTCGATGGCCAGATTGCCGCCGTGTGGCTAACCGAAGCCCAGTATCAGGGGGCGATGACCGCCCTCGAAGCTGACCACCTGCGGGACGACGAGCGGTTCAACAGTCGAGCGGGCCGATTGACCAATGCCTTGGAGATGCGAGAAGTTATCTCGGCCGAGATCGCCAAATGGACACGGGACGAACTTATTGCCAGGTTCCGGGCCAATGACGTGCCATGCGGCCCTGTTCTCGACCGCCCTGAGGTACGACTTGATCCCCAGGTGCAGCACAACGGGACCATCGTTGACCAAGAGCACCCCGTCGGTGGCAGCGTTCGGATTGCCAAGACACCGGCCACACTGGGAGCTACACCGGCACCGGAGCCTCATCCGGCCCCCGGCTATGGCGAGCACACCGACGAAGTGCTCACGTCGCTTGGCCTCAGCACGGACGAGATAGCGGAGCTACGAGCGGCCGGTGTCGTGGCCTAGGTGTTCGAGCAGTTGTGCGCTGAAATCACCCGGAGGTGTTCCCCGCGGTAGCGCAACGTGGTCACGTCCTCGGCAATCCCGAGGTGTGCCGCGGGGCGATTTGCGCCCGATCCAGCTACTTGGTCATGCGTCTACGTCGTCGAAGTAACGAATCACTGGAGCTGCGGCGACCAGGCCGGCCATCTCCGTGACCTTGCCTTCACCGGCTCGCCAAGCCCGGTACGCATCATCGTCTTCTCGGGTCGTCCACCGCTCGATGAGCACAATCTGGTTCGGATTTGCCTGATCTTGATGGACCGTGACGAACTCGCATCCCTGACGGGCCCGAGTGTCCGGAAGGATCT
>JBLINY010000024.1:0-51277 GCA_047638695.1 Acidimicrobiales bacterium
ACTACTTCGACGCGACCCGACCACCGATCCAGCCAGACCGTCCGCCACCAGACCCTCACAGGCACCCGCAGCCCCGACCTTCAGAAGTTGATCGGTGGATCGAGGCTTAATCTGGGTCGCATCCTGGTGCAGAGGACAATCGATGACGCCAGGCGCCGCGGCTGTGGGGATATGGGCGTCTATTTGGTCCCGACGACCGAAGGGAATCGCGGCTTCTACACCAAGCTGGGCTTCGAAGTGATCGGCACCGAGATGCGCCAGACGTTCTGACCTCAGCTTCTGCACCTCAGCTTCTACAACCGACAGCGGTCCTCGAACCGAGGTCTAGCCATCTCGGCAACCGGATGTCCCGTGACAGTCAGAGCTCGTCCGTGGCATCATGGGCCAATGGGAAACGAGCCAAGCTACCTTCCGCTACTACGCAAGATTGCGAACGCCGAATGCAACGCCGAGGTGTTTCTCTCTGCATGGGCCGCCGCCACTCCTCGTGATGACGTGCGTCGTGTCATCGGAACCGTCGCTTTGCGCGAGGCCGAACACGCCAAGGCCTTCGAGAAGCGCATCTGCGAGCTGGGATTCGATGTCACGATCGAGGAGGCCCCGCAGACTGCGGGACGGGCAGCCATCGCTGCCAGGGCCGACCTCACCGACGGTCAGAAGTTTGAGGAGCTCGGGGTCGGCATGCCCGCGGACCCCTCTACTCCGGATCGATGGGCAAGCTACCTCGGAGACAACACCATCGATATCGCAACGAGCGAGCTGCTTGGCCGCTTTGTAGGCGAAGAGCGCGACAGCGTCCGCATGCTGGCCGAGTGCAGAGGCGCCCTCGCTGAAGAGGAGCGATCCACCGCCGCCAAACCAGAGACGCCCGCCAAACAGAAGACCAAGGCCCGACTCGACCGCATCGAGCAGATGCTTGAACAGGTCGTTGCCAGACTCGACAGCGGCACCAATACAGCCACCGTCAGCGAGAAAGACTTCCGTGCCGGGCTTCGAAACGACGGTTTCGACGACGAAATTCGCATAACCCAGTACGAGCCCGGCGTCACCGGCGAGCTCCACTGCCATGACTTCTCGGCCCGGGTGCTTGTACTCGAAGGAGCTTTCGTTCTGAACTACGAGGACGGCCCCCAGACCTTCACGGCCGGCCAGTGCTGCCAGCTTGATGCCGGAACCATGCACGCCGAGTGCACTGGCGGAATCGGAGCCCGTGTTCTCGCCGGGCTCAAACATCCGACAGCGGCATAAGAGACAACGCAGCGTCCTAGTGTCCTGACACGGAGGTTCGCCGGGTTAATCGAGGCCCGGTCGCGTCTGAGTGAACAACTAGCTCGAACTGACTGGCATCAGCATCGAGTCGGGCGGAAGGCTACCTCGGTTCGCCTAGGTAGTAGAAAGGCCGGCGACCCCCAACCGAGGAGACAACGATGAGTCTTGTGGACCACCCGGCGAAGGCGATCTATTTGGCCAACCGAAATGCACGGCTAAGCCGAGATCAGTTCCGCGAGAGATGGCTGACCCACAGCCGGGTCGGGGAGGTGCTGTCTGCGGGACCGCAGCCAATCGCCGGTTTGCGCTACTGCCTCACCGTTGATCCAACTGACCTGCTGCCCGGGGCGTCGAACGAACATGATGGCGTGGGCCTGCTGGCGCTGCGCAGCGTCGTGTCCATCCCCACCATGCACGCGGTGCTCACCCGCAACGACGTGGCGCTCGCCGACGAGCTGCGCACCTTCGAACGAGCAGTCGAGGACGTCACGGTTTACGCCGCCAGCGAGCTCGTGGTCGATGGCGGCGAGACCGACGTGGTCGTGATCGAGTACGCCCGGCGCAGGGAAGCCATCGACGCAGTCGACCACCTGAGGGCAATTGAACGCCAACCGGCCGACGACGCGTTGCTCGAATCCGGCGTGCGACGCTGGGTACGCAACGTCGCCGTGGGAGCGTCGCCGCGCGGCTTCGGCTACGACGCCGTGACCGAGCTGTGGTTCGACTCCGTCGACCACGTCGCTGATGCCGCGCCTACCATCCAGGCGTTCTTCGACCGCCGAGGCACCCATACCGAGCGCCGAGCGTCGTTCTTCATGGTCACCAAGGTCGTCCACGGCCTGGGACGCACCCGCCCGTGACGCCGACAAGCAGGCCTGGCATGCTGCAGACGGGGAAGGGACGCACATGACACGTGGACTGCTCGAGGGGTACCGAGTACTGGATCTAAGCCAGTACATCGCCGGGGCCGGGTGCACTCGCATGCTGGCTGAGCTCGGACCGGAGATCATCAAGGTCGAGCTTGCACCGGGCGGCGATCCCAGCCGGTTGCTCCCGTGGGTGACTGATGGCCGCAGCAGCCTGTACGTCCACCAGAATCGTGGCAAACAGAGTCTCTGCGTCGATTGGAATACCGAAGAGGGGCTGGCGTTGATCAAGGAGCTCGTCCCCCACTGCGACGTGGTGGTCGAGAACTTCGGATTCGATGTCCTGGCCAAACGTGGGCTCGACTATGACGCGCTCCTCGAACTCAATCCCGCGATCGTGATGGTGTCGGTCTCGGCCTTCGGTCGCACATCGCCGTTCTCGGATCGCCCCGGCTTCGACGGGGTCGTGCAGGCTTACAGCGGCATGATGCACATGACCGGTGAGCCCGATCGCCCACCGTCGGCCGTCGGCTTTGCCATCGTTGACAACACCGCCGCTGTTCATGCGTTCGCGGGGCTTGGCTATGCGCTATTGCACCGAGAACGCACGGGCGAGGGACAACACGTCGACATCGCCATGGTCGACTCGATGTTCCACCTCAACGAAACGCTCAATCAAGCCATGGCCTCCGACGGAGAGTACACACCGATGCGGATGGGACGACATCACCCGCTCGTGTGCCCGACCGGGATCTATGAGCTGCCCGAGGGGTTCGGAATATTGATGTGCCTCGACCGCCAGTTCGGCTATCTCGCCACGGCGATGGATCGCCTCGACCTCCTCGATGACGAGCGATACGCAACCGGCGCGGCTCGAGCGACCCACCAGGCAACGCTCATCCCAATCATCCAGGAATGGCTGCTGACGTTCCCCGACAACGAGACGTTGCTGGCGGTATGCCTCGAACACCGCATCCCGATCGGGCCGGCACTGAATCCGCTCGACGCCATCGGACACCCACACTTCGTGGCCCGCGACATGGTCCGCACCGTACCCGACCCGGTTTTGGGCGAGGTTACGATCACCGGTTACCCGTTCAAGATGTCAGCACAACCCGACCTGCCAGATATCACCGCACCATTGCTCGGCGAACACAACGAAGCAGTGCTGCGAGATGTGCTCGGCTATACGTCAGAGCGCGTTGCCGAACTCACCACCAACGGCGTCCTCATCAGCGGCGATCGCTAGCGATCACGATCTGCGACCGCTGTACACGATCGCCGTTGGGACAGGGACAGGTGACTCCGACCCCTCACCGTTCCATGCCGAGCGCTCTGCTCCAGCGATGACAACTCGCTGCGCACCGGTCAAGGTCTCTCTCGCAGCAGCGATGTGGACCGTGGCTCGATCGATTCCTCCAGCGATGCGTTCGGGCACGGGCAGATCGGTGTCGAGCATGGGTCAGGCCTTCTCAGGTAGCGGCCCGAAGAAGCCGAGCACCCTCAGCACTTGGCCGTCACCGTCGACCTCGGTGACATCGAACCCTGACATGAGGATCTCGTCGCCCCGGCTGATCTGCCAGCTGTACCGGTGAAGCTGATGATGGCTGTCCACACTGCTCGTCCGCTCATAGATCGCCCCCGGCAGCTGTCGATGGACTTCGTGAACATTGGTCTCGAACTCGTCTATGCCGAGAGTCTCGATGCTCGGATCGATGAACTCGACGTTAGGCGCCAACGCTTTCTCCAGATGGCTTCGGACCCTGTCCGGACTTCGCTCGTTCCACGCGCCAAGCATGTGGTCGAGTGCCTCGGGATATGACGCCATCGGATCTCCTCGTGGCTGTTCGTTGGGGTTCAGAACATCAGTGTTCACGAGCGTAGGACCAGATCGCAATCGGCCCATTGTGCGCCCATCGGCCGTCGGACTCGACAATCCAGGCGCCGGATGCTGGGTGAGTCTGCGATGCGGTTAGCCCCGAGGCTCGTGCCGGGCAACCAGTTCATCGATCTCGGCCAGGGCGGTCGCCGCGATGTCCAGCGTCAGCGGCGATCGAGAGGCAGCGATTTCGAGGAGGCCAGCGGCGAGGGCGCCAGGGTCGGGGTCTCCATCGACGATCAGGCATCCGAGTACTTGGTTGGCGCCCTGGGTCGTCTTCTCCCAGCTGCTGTTGGCCATGATCAGCACAATAGGAGCTGACCGAATCAAGCAGGCGGGCACCGCCGCATCGCTAGTGAGGTGGCTCGGTCGTGCGCCACGACGAAACAAATCCGAGCTTCAATAGGGACCGCAAAGGCGAGAAAGCCGACCAGTGTTGCGAGGCCGGTGTGCCCGTCTTCGTCGAGATCGAGCGAAACGAACGCGGCCGCAACAAAAACCGTTGGACCGATGAGATAGAACCACCATGCTGAGGAGCAGAAGAACCCTCTCAGCAGTCCCACCGCTTCACCTCCATCAATCCGTCCACATGATCGACGAGGACCGTTGCCGATCTCGCCAGCTGGTGCCGCAGCCTACATCGACCCTCGATCGCCACCCGAAGGAAGCATCAACGATTGACATACGCCCGGCCGATGAAGAACGCCATGAGCACCGACACGTAGCCGACCGCAAGAAGAGCGGCGAAGATCCGAGTGGACCGTCCGGTGTCGCCCCTGGCCAACCAGCCACCGGCCAGAAAGACGCCCATAGGAACGAGCCCTCCCACGTAGTGGATATACAGCTGGGAGATGCCCTGACCCTGATCGAGCAGCTTGATGCCAATCAGCACCTGCACCGCCAGCGCGATCTGAGCGGCGGCAATGCTCCATTTGCCGGCCGAGCTGATCGGTTCGTTGGCCACCGCATGGCGCACAACCAATGCCGTAGCAATCGTCATGACGATCAGGACGACCACGCCCGTTCCGAGGTGCACTGACCGGTCAAGGATCAGGTTATCGATCCGGCCTTCACCGAGTTCGTTCTGAGCGCTCAGCACAAACGAGTCCATGCGTCAGTGTGGCCCGCCCATGAGCCGTGTTCCTTCGCGATGCAGCAAGTATCTTTGCGCCGGTGTTCGGGCGAGCAACCGCTGCTCACGTTTGATGGAGGCAACGATGCGAAGACCAAGGGTCGAAAATCGCTGGGTCAGAAGCGACCTGTGATCGGCGAACGCGTCCTGCGCACCGAAGACCGACGCTTGCTCACTGGCTCTGCCTGCTTCACCTCCGACATTACGCAGATGGGCCAGGTGCACGCCGTCTTCATCCGCTCCCCCTACGCCCATGCCGATCTCGGGGCGATCGATGTGGCCGATGCTGCAGCAGCCGCCGGCGTGATCATGGTGCTCACCGGACAGGACTATGAGGGCGACGGCCTATCGAGCCTTCTCCACCCCAGCAATCTGCCCGACCATCTCGATCCGAGTCAGCCCAGCTTCACCTCCGATGAATTGTTTCCGCCAGCGCAGGCTGGGCCAATCGTGGTCGACCGGGCAAGGTTCTCCGGTGAGATCGTGGCCATGGTGGTCGCGGAGACAGTCGAAGCGGCCATCGATGCTGCGGAGCTCGTGACCATCGACTACGAGCCACGGCCAGCTGTCACCGATGCACGAGCGGCTTTGGCCGATGCGGCGCCAGACGTTTGGGACTCCGGCAACCTCTGCGCCTATGCCGAGCGGGGCGACGCCACGACAGCAGCAGCCGCAGTCGAAGAAGCCCCTCATGTCATACGGGTGTCGCTCCACAACCACCGTGTTCATGGCTCGCCAATGGAACCACGGTCGGCCATCGGTGTCTTCGACTCCGACTCGGGGCGCTACACGTTGTATGCGCCCAGCCAAGGCGTGCACCGTTTCCGTCGATCGCTAGCCACTGCGCTCGGCCTGGACGAGCACGATGTTCGGGTCGTCACCCCCGATGTCGGCGGGGCCTTCGGCCTGCGGATTCCGTGTTCCAACGAGTATCCGCTACTCCTTTGGGCGGCTCGCCGCTGTGGGAGGCCGGTGAAATGGGAAGGCACCCGAAGCGAGGGGTTTCTTTCCGACGTCCACAGCCGCGACACCCACTGCGATGGGACGTTGGCCCTCGACAATGACGGACGGATTTTGGCGATGCAGCTCGACTATCTGGGCAACATCGGAGCCCACCCGATCTCGTTCGCCGTACTGTCCAACCTGCTCCGAATGGCCGGACCGCCTTACGACGTGCCGGCGCTGCACGTCCGAGTACGGGGAGTATTGACCAACACCACGCCCACCTCTGTCTACCGCGGGGCCGGCCGTCCCGAAGTCACCCGCATCGTTGAACGATTGATGGACCTCGGGGCAGAAGCCGTCGGTATGGACCGGGCGACGCTCCGCAAGCGAAATCTCATCAGCCCGACTGCCTTGCCCTACCGCACCAGGCTAGGTCTCACCTATGACAGCGGCGAGTTCACCGCCAACCTCGAAGAGGTTCTACGACTCATCGACTGGGATGGTTTTGAGACACGCCGGATCGCTGCCGGACGCAGGGGCAAACTCGCCGGAATCGGTGTCGCCAACTACCTCGAGTCTCCGGCTGCTGCCGCCCACGAGCGAACCGATGTCACGATTCGGGCCGACAGAACAGTCCAGGTCGTCATCGGAACGCAAGCATCGGGCCAGGGCCACGAGACCAGTTTTGCTCAAGTGGTGGCAGGGACGCTCGGTGTCCCTATCGAGGCGGTCTCGGTTGCGTTTGGTGACTCTGACCAGGCAGTTAGCGGATCTGGGTCGCACGCCGACCGATCGATGCGACTGGGAGGAACGATCCTGGTCGGCGCCTGCGAGGAGCTCATCAACAAGGGCCGCGAACGAGCCCAGGGGTTGCTCGACGATGAAGACCCGAGGATCAACTATGCCGACGGCGAGTTTGTCGCGGTCGAGAGCGGGCGCTCTATCGACCTGTTCGACGTGGTGGCCGACACCCCGCTCTCGGCCACGGGGGAGATCTCGACTCGGTTGCACGCTCATCCCAACGGCGTTGCCGCTTGTGAGGTCGAAATCGATCCCGACACTGGCGCTCTGTCGGTCACCCGCTATGTCAGCGTCGACGATGTCGGACGGGCCATTAACCCTATGATCGTCGAGGGCCAACTTCATGGTGGAATCGTGCAGGGCATCGGCGAGGCGGTGCTAGAGGAACTGGTATACGACCCGGCGACAGGGCAACTCATCACCGGCTCGTTCCTCGACTATGGACTCCCCAGTACAACCGATACGCCGAGTCTCGAGGGGCGGATCAAAGAGTGCCTCACGGATAGCAACCCATTGGGCGTGAAAGGGGCCGGAGAAGCGGGCATCACGCCAGCAACAGCCGTAATCGTCAGCGCCGCCGTGGATGCGTTGCGACCATTCGGCGTCACTCACCTCGACACTCCCCTCTCCCCCGAGCGGATCTGGGCGGCGATGGCTGGCGACACGGTCCGCTCCGAATCGGCGACGATTTAGCCGGTTGACATGATCTGGGCGAGATGCGCCTGGGCAAGATCGATGTGTGGATACTCCGGTGGGGTTTCGGCGTAGAACGACGAGAGGTCTGTGCCTGCAAGAACGATCGCTTGGGCACCGAGGGCCATTGCCCGCTCGGCCATATCGGCGAGAAACTCCACCTCCGTCTCGGTGTTGCGTTTTCCCATCAGAGCGATGTCGCTGTAGGTCGCGTGTACTGATTCGAGTGCAGTTGCTTGCAACGGCACCACCGCGTTCGCGCTCACGGCGGCATAGATGTTGCTCTCCATCACCGCTCGGTTCCCGAAGACAGCGACGCGTTCGATGCCGGCCTCACGGATCGCACTTGGTATGACATCGAGCGCGCTCACAACAGGCCCCCTGGCCACTGCAACGATCTCGCTAATTGCCATGTGCGGAGCGATCGCACTGACTGCTACGAAATCGGCGCCCGCTCCGAAGAGCTGATGGGCGAGACCCCCGAGGTAGTTCCCAAGTCCCGACGGGTCGAGGTTGTCCAGGCGGTCGAGTACCTCTTTCACGTTTGCATGTCGCAGGGTCAGGTTGAGGGTTTCTCCTGCCGTTTCGTGTCGTTGAACAAGCTGTTCGTAATAGAAGATGCCTGCTCGAGTTGCGAGCCCACCGATCAGTCCAATGTGGGGTGGGGTCATCGGCGACTCTGCGTTCTCATATCGTTCTTTCTCGTGTCATTCTTTCGTGTGATTTCTCTTGTGATTTTCTCCTGTGATTGCCTGCCAGGCGAGTGATGCGGGCGACATCCGGACCTGGCTGACAGACTGCCCTCATGAGCATCGAGGTTCAACCATTGTCGGTCCACATCGGAGCCGAAATCGGCGGTGTCGATCTCGGTGGACCATTGGCCGAAGATGACATCAATGCCATCTGGGCTGCATTGATGCAATGGAAAGTGGTGTTCTTCCGCGAGCAGTCGCTCGACCATTCCCAACATGTAGCGCTGGCCAGGCTCTTCGGCCAGCCAACGCCCGGTCATGTGGTCTTCGGCGGCGAGGAGCAACATCCGGAGATTTACTCGATTGCCAAGCACCGCACCGCCAACAGCGGCGAAGGTCCGCCGTTGCTTCGCCCATGGACCGGATGGCACACCGACATCACCGCCGCCCTCAACCCGCCGGGCCAGTCCATTCTCCGCGGCGACATCGTGCCGCCCTATGGCGGTGACACCCAGTGGACCAACCTGGCAGCGGCGTATGCAGCCCTTTCGCCAACCCTCCAGCCATTTCTTGACGGGCTCCGTGGTCTCCACCGGTTCAACGGCTTCAATGGCAAAGCCAACACCGACGACTACCGGAAGCGGGTCGCCTCCAACTCGCTCGTGACCGAACATCCGTTAGTCAGGGTGCACCCCGAAACCGACGAGAAGGTCCTGTATGTGAGCCCCTCGTTCCTTAGCTCGATCGTCGGGCTAGCACCGGCCGAAAGCAACGCCTTACTGGAGTTGCTGTGGGAGCACTCGGTTCGGCCCGAGTTCACCGTTCGCTTCCGTTGGGAGCCAGGGTCGATCGCGTTCTGGGACAATCGGGCCACTGCTCATCTCGCGCCGCGAGACATCTTCGATACTGACTTCGAACGCCAGTTCTGGCGGGTGACACTGATGGGAGAGGTGCCGGTCGGGCCCGACGGCTCGTGCTCGATTGGTATCGAGGGGGATCCCATCACCGCTGTGTCATCGAGAGAAACATCTCGTCGGTGAGATGATCAGGGTGAGATGGTAAGTGTCTCTTCGTCGACAAAACCACCTCGAATTCTCGCCCGGAACCGAAAGTACTCTGCGGTCAGGCTGGCGATGAGGATGAGGGTTGACACGAGGACGACGTCCTTTGCCGGACCGTCCCAGATGGCGACGAGCAGCGCAATTGCCGCCACGCCGATTGCCCGCTCATAGAGATATGTGCGCCAGCGCCACGTCGCAGCCGCCTGGGCGAGTAGGAAGAGACCGACCGCGACAACGAAGAGTGCAGCGACTACCGGTTCCATTGGGTCCTTGGGATAGTGGAATGCCTCTTCGAGCGACACAGCGTAGAAAACGATGCCCAAGATCATCGGGTAGTGCAGGAGCGAATAGATATCACGGGCGAGCCGCCCGACCGTGTGGACGTCAGCCCGCCGCAGCGCTACCTCCATCACCTCTTGCTGACGGTCGAAATAGGCCCACCACATAGCGCAGATGCCAGCGAGACCCACCCCGAGCAAGAGCGCCAGCGACGAATCGATTGGTGTTTCTTCGAGCGCGATTCCGACGGCGATGATGCCTTCTCCCAACGCGATGATCAGGATCAAGCCGTGACGCTCGGCGAAGTGACCAGCATCAACTTTCCAGTCGGCCTGACCCGCAAACATCGTTGCGATGAATTCGATCACGAGGGCTGCGAGCCAGATCCACTGGAGCGATTCGCCGCCTACGAAGCCACCGACAACAACAACCGCGGTCGCAGCCAGTGATATGGGCAGGTACATCACCACTGCCTTCAGCTCGTCGGGATCGTGGCGGGTCCCGATCACGAACACGGCGGCCGCCACAACCCGAACGAGGAGGTAGCCCATGGCCAGCCATTCACTGTTGCCCTCGAAGGCGGTCGGTACCGAGAACGCCATTCCGAATACGCCCAGCATCGAGACGAGCACCGCCACCCGAATGATGCGGGGCTCGAGATCGACGACGTTGGTCGTCCAGGTCCAATTCGTCCACGCCCACCACATGAGTGCCAGCAGAAGCGCTCCGCGGAGTATGCCACCTAGCGTGAGGTCGTGAACGACAAGCGAGACGACCTGGGTGATGGCGAACACAAACACCAGGTCAAAGAACAGCTCGAGCGGATGGGCCGCCTTCTCTTTGAGCTCCTGCTCGAGTTCTTCTTCCAGGTCCTCGATCTGCGCCTTCAGACCCTCGGTGTAACCGGCTGCGGCGTCAGACATCGGACCACCATACGGTGCCTGGTTTCACAACCTGGTGGAGTGCCCCGGCCACAGTCACAAAGGCCAGATTCCGCAAGAGACCAAGCTCTTACTAGGCAACACTTAATAGGAGAGATCGAGAATCTGGCGCAGACCCGCAGCATCAGCCGGACGGACGTTGCTGCGGGCCGACATCTCCAGAGCGGCGTGGTCAGCAATGGCACCTAGCGAAGCGGCATCGACACCTACCTCGCTCAGGCGAGCCGGCAAGCCGAGCGCCGCGATGGTCTCTTCGATCCTGGCGATTAGACCGTTTGCATCACCGGCGCCAAGCCGTCCTGCGATCCTGTCCAGTACGGGGCGGGCCGCATCGCCGTTCCACCGCAGCACCTGTGGCAACACGATGGTGCTCGCCTCGCCGTGAGGTAGTCCGGCGCCACCGCCGAGCTGATGGCGTAGGGCAGCCGTAGCCCCGACACCGACGTTGTGCAGGTTGCTCAGCGTCATGTGCGCTGCTTCGAGGCAACGCTGGCGCCTATCGGCGTCATCATGGGCCTCGAGATCGGCTAGCAGTATTTGCAACGCATCGAGCAGCAGTGCGTCGGTGAAGCGCGTGGCTCGAGCAGACAACATTCCTTCGATGCAGTCGGCCACGAGCTTCATGCCCGTACCTGACCACAGCCGCTTGGGAGTGAACTCGCTGAGATCCCCGTCGAGGATGACCGTGGTCGGTGCGAGCGAAGCTCCGAGATAGATCTCCTTCACACCACGTTCGGTATTCGTGATGCCCGCTGCAGCCGTGAACTCGGCCGCTGACAACGTGGTGGGGATGGCGATGTGAGGAAGTGCCGGCGACCGCAATGGGCCATTGGAACGCAAGGCATCGAAGTCGCGGCCAGCGGCAAGCACGAGCGCCACTCCCTTCGTGAGGTCAACAACCGAGGAGCCGCCCAACGACACCAGCGCATCAGCGGACCCAGCCGCATCGGCTGCATCAAGAACGGTCCTCTCGGGCGTATGGGCCCGAGATTCAGTGAAGGTCGTGACCTTTTCCGGTCCGATAGCCGAGACGATGCGGTCTAGAAGCGGCGACGCCGCTACCGATGGAGTGGTTACAACCGTGACGCGCTCGGCCTTCAACCGCTCCACGACGGCCGACACGTTGCCGGCCGCTCCCCTTCCCGTCATCACAACCTCGTTGGCGGCGCGTCTGATGTTGTGGATTTCTGTCATGTGTGCATTCTTGCCGTAGGCGAGCCCTGGAGCTAGCCGTCTCCGATTCGTTACGGACTATCGCCAACCCGGCCAGCCCACCTACTGTCTGGCAGCGACCACAGGAGATATCGACGTGACAGACCAGCTCGAAGCATCAACGGGGGGTCCTCTCACCGGAATTCGTGTCATTGATCTATCGGCGGTGGTCTCCGGGCCATTCGGCACCTCGATTCTGGCCGATCAGGGTGCCGACGTCATCACGGTCGAGCAGGTCGGTTCGCCCGACCTCGTTCGTCAATCGGGTCCGTTGGTTGATTCGGCAGAGGGCGTCAGCGCCTTCTGGGCATCGATGAACCGCAACAAGCGGTCGATTTCGCTAAACCTCAAGCATCAGCGAGGCAAAGAGCTCGCGCTCGACCTCATCCGCGATGCCGATGTCGTGGTTCAGAACTTTCGACCTGGGGCGATCGAACGCCTCGGCCTCGGTTGGGACGTGCTACACGCACTCAATCCCGAGCTCGTGATGTGCTCAATCAGCGGATTCGGAAGCGACGGGCCCTACTCTCACCGTCCCGCGTTCGACGCGGTCGTTCAATCAATCTCCGGCTATCCAATGGTCCAAGTGGACGACAGCGGAGAACCACAGCTGATGGCGACCATTGTCGCTGACAAGGTGACCTCGTTGAACGTTGCCCAATCGGTATGCGCGGCTCTGGTCGCCCGATCCTTGGGCCAGGGTGGTCAGCACATCGAGATCGCCATGATCGATGCCACTATCCACTTCCTTTGGCCCGAGGCGATGTGGAACCACACGTACCTCGACCACGAGACCGACACTCCTGATCTATCAACGATCTGCAATCTGTTTCCCACCACCGACGGTTGGGCCATGATCTACCCGCTCGGCACCGACGCACAATGGCGAGCGATGTGCGACGCTCTTGATCGCCCGGACTTGGCATCCGACCCGCGGTTCACCGCCCTTCATGGTCGCATCAAGAACGGCGACGCAATCAACGAGGAACTGAAGCGTGAGACGGTCAAGTTCACTACGGCCGACCTTGTAAGGCTTGTCGATGAAGCCGACGTGCCGGCCGCTCCGGTGAACACCCGAGAGGAAATGATCGCCGATCCCCATGTGCAACACCGGGGCATTGTAGAAGAAAGCGTTCATCCAACGGCCGGCAGAATACGTTCCGTTCGCTCGCCCGCGTTGTTCTCGAAGACAGCCTCGGCCCATACCCGTCCCGCTCCCCTGTTCGCGCAGCACACCGACGAGGTCCTGACCGAACTGTTAGCGGTCTCGGCGGACGAGTTAACGGCTCTACGCACCGAGGGTGTGATCGACTAAGGCCCATTCGTCTGGCGAGGTCAGACGCCCCTCTCTTTTCACCATTGGGTTCTTCGCACACTTTGGGCGTCTCGCATGCTTCGGGTCGAGCAGCGCAAACCTAGGTGAGACTTTCTCGATACCGGCCCGAGCCAATATCGTGGGCAGCAACGCAAACCCCGACCGCTTCGTTCATCTTGCCGGAGCACCCAACCCAGAAACGGACAAAACATGAACCCGAGCATCATCGGCTGGTCCCACATCCCCTTCGGGCGCCTCGAAGACTCCCTTGAAACAATGATCCTCAAGGTCGCCCGAGGTGCCATAGCCGATGCCGGCATCTCATCCAGCGAAGTTGATGCCAGCTGGCTCGGACATTTCAACAGCGGCCTGGTGCCCGACGGGTTTCCTGCTTCGCTCATGATCCAGGCAGACGAAGGACTTCGCTGGAAGCCGGCCACTCGGGTCGAGAACGCTTGTGCGTCAGGATCGGCAGCCATCTACAGCGCGATGAATGCCATCAAAGCGGGCGAAGCGGATATCGCTCTCGTCGTCGGCGCCGAGAAAATGACGAACAACAGCACCGCCGACGTCACCACCGCCCTTGGCGGCGCCTCTTACCAGAAGGAAGAAGCCGGCAGCTCGTTCCCCCAGATCTTCGCCCAGTTCGCTCGGGCGTACTTCGAGGAGTTCGGCGACCACTCCTCGACCTTGGCCACCATTGCGGCGAAGAACCATGCAAACGGTGCCAAAAACCCCTTGGCGCACATGCAAAAAGACGTCGGCTTCGACTTCTGCAACACCGTCTCGGACAAAAACCCCATGGTGGCTGAGCCGCTGAGGGTCACCGATTGTTCGCTGATCTCCGACGGCGCGGCTGCGATCATCATCGCCTCCGACGACGTGGCAAAGAACCATGAGAAGGCGATCCGGTTTCGGTCCACCGCGCACGTCCAGGACATCCTTCCCATGTCACGACGCAAGCTCACCGATTTCGAAGGGCCGGCCAAGGCCTTCGCATCTGCATTCGACCAGGCCGGCATCTCGGTGAACGATCTCGACTTCGCCGAGATTCACGACTGCTTCACCATCGCCGAACTCCTGGTGTACGAGGCCATGGGTCTGGCACCGAAGGGCGAGGGAGCCAAGGTTCTCGCTGACGGGCTTGTGTACCCGGACGGTGCTCTCCCGATCAACCTCTCCGGTGGGCTCAAGTCCAAGGGCCATCCGGTCGGCGCCACTGGTGTGTCGATGCACGTGATGACGGCGATGCAACTCGCCGGTGAAGCCGGCGATCTTCAGAAGGCGAACGCCGATCTCGGGTGTGTATTCAACATGGGAGGGTCGGGAGTAGCCAACTACTGCTCGGTTCTCGAGCGGCGCAACTGAGGTCGCTCGACAGCTTCACGCGAGACCGCGGCCTGCCGCAGCTTCGCGACGACTCGGATCATTTCTGTCGCGTTGAACGGTCTGCCGATCAGGATCGAGTTCATGTCGCCCGACCGGGTGAATTTCTCCGTGTTGCTCGTGGGATCCGAGACGAGAACCACGCCGATCTCCGGTTGACGCTCCCGCAGTTCCATCAACAAATCAAGGCGGTCACCCTCGGCAAGGTCAGTGGAGAGGACGATCAACTCCAGTCCCTCGCTGAGGGACGAAGTGGAGTAAACCACGTAGCCCTCCCGTTCCAGAACGACCTCTACAAGCGACCGTTCTGCTGGATCACCGACAACGAGAAGTACCTGTGGTCCAGAGGCCGGGGCCGGCAGGGAGTCCCTGAGGTCGAGCTCGTTTGCGACGGCATGGTCGCTCTCTGGACTTGTCCCGTCGACTGGAAGCAGAACTTCGAACACGGCACCTTCGCCGGGGCAACCGTCGACGCGGATGGCGCCGCCGTGTTCCCTCACAATACGTAGGACGGTGGAAAGGCCGAGCCCCCGACCAGCACCCTTGCTCCCGACGAAGGGTTCGAAGAGGGAGCGCCTCACTGGCGTTGGTTACGAGATTGAGTATCAGCTGGGAGATCTGGGAGGGATCAACAACAGCGTGCACATCGGGAGCGACATTCGACAGATCCAGCTTGGCGCCATCCGGTAGCGCAGACGACAGCAGATCCGAGATAGCTCGTATCTCCAAACCAAGATCGGTGTCGGTCTTCTCTCGGCGATCATCGCCAGCGAAGTCGAGCAGTTGCGTGCAGAGCGCCATTGCCTGCTGGACCGCTTCTCCCACGAGGTCGAGACGGCTCGTTGTCATCCCACCAGCAGCTGACTCCCGCGCTATTGGTTCAACGTTGATGGCGATGCTCGCCAGGATATTCACGAAATCGTGAGCGATGCTGCCAGCCAGCGTGCCCAGTGACTCGAGGCGGCCGGCCTCACGTTCTGCTGCTTCTTCCCGGCGATGGACGGTCACATCAGGCGCCAAGCCCACCTCCCGGATCAGGTTGCCCTCGGTGTCAGTCTCCATTCGGGTGCGTGCGTGGATGATGCGTAGGTCGCCGTCATCGCGCACGATTCTGTATTCGGCATCGAAGTCGCCGTCACCGCGGATGCATGCTTCAAAGGCTTCCGCAAGACGGTCATGATCATCGGGATGCACCAAGTCGAGGAAGCCATCGGGCGCCTCGTACGGCCCCAGACCACTTCGTATGACGGGCTGATGTAGAGCATCTCGCGAGCCGTCCTGATCCAGACGACATCGGAAGAGGCGCCGCCCAGGTTATCGAGGACATCCAGAACAGAGTGGTGAACGGTCATCTCTCGCCGTTCCGCCGAACGGTCACTGAGCCAGAACTACGCTCTCCGGCCAATCTCAATTTTGAATCCAAGTTCGAGACAAGATGGGACCATTAAGCCAGCGGTGCGTTTCTGCTCCAACCTCGGGAGTGATTTCCAATGAGCTCCGTGATCTTCCCGGCTTGAAATGAGCGCCGTCGTGGGTACCAATGGACGTCCCCGACCGCCCGCTTGATTCCGCCGATCGTCTAGGCGGCGAGGACAACCAAATCGAGCTCACACACGAGCCCCAGATGGTCGCTTGGCCAGCGGAGGCCCGTGCCAAACCCAATGCGATCGATCGACCCGGTAGCGACCTCGCCTACGGTCCAAACGTAGTCAAGGCGTACCCCGGAGTCCCTCGGCGCGGCATCACCATTTCGGTCGTTCATCCAACCGGCGTACGAGATCTCAGGGTTGATCGGCACCATGGTCGGCCCCAGGTCGTCGGGTCGATGCTTGACCCAGTTGTCGACAAGCCCAAGGCCAATCGCCGTTTGGTACTCTGGGCTGCTGGGCACCAGGTTGCAGTCACCGGCCAGGAGAAACGGCCGGTCTAGCTGGGCCAGATGCCCGGCCACCGTCTCGAGCTGGGCAGAACGCACCTCCGGCCTGTCCCAGAGGTGCGACAGATGAGTACTGGCGACGAGCAACGTTCCTGTCTGGTCGGAGACCGCCACTTCGGCCAGCACGACGCACCGTGGCGCTGGGTCGCCCTCCGATGGGAAGACCTTGATGTCGATCAAGCTGCCGGTTCTGGCCAGTACAGCATTGCCGAATTGCTCATCAACCGGCACGTTGCTGAGCTGCTGATCGAAGTAGCCTCCACCAAACCCGATTACCTGCAGCCCGCACGACTCGGCCAATGCCTCTGCTTGACCGGGCCAGGTCTCCTGCAGCAGAACGACGTCGGGGTGCTCGGCAACCAACACCTCGGCCAACATCGGCTGACGCACCTGCCAGTCACCAAAGCGCCACTGAGTGTTCCAGGTTACGAGCCGCATCCCTTGGTTCTACCCGGGTCTACACAGCTCTACCCGGGTCTACACAGCGACCGAGCGTCGAGTGCTAGCTGACGGGGGCCATGGTCTGCTCGAGAAACTCAGCGATGGTCGCCGCAGTGAGCACGTCGCCAGCTGCATCGAGAACTTCGAAGAGTCGACCGTCGGGGCTTTGAACACTGAACAGCATGGTGAGGCCGTCGGCGCCGGCGCGTTCCATATGTTGTTCGCCATCAGGCACTTGACCGCTGAACCCGGCTGATCGAACCTTCGTGACGGTCTCGTGCTCGGTCGTTTCGGTGAGATGCTGCTCCCCCTCGAGCACGGCTGCCATCGTCGTACCGAGGTGGCGGTGGTAATGACAGAAGGAGTTGGGGGCCCAGCGACTCAGGAAGTCGACGCGTCCGGCAGCGACGTCGGCATCGACGACAGATACGGCATAGTCGATCGGGTAGTCGAACTTCGGGCCCCCGCTGTAGTGAAACCACTTGGCGTCAGCCAAGTTGAAGTCGGCAGGGAGTTTGGCGATGGGAGCCTTGTTCATCAGAGCCTCCGGGCAGTCTGTTGTCGATCCGGGTCTCGAACGTACCAGACACATTGATTGCCAATGGCAACGACACAGGCGGCAGTGAGACACTGTGACAATGCATGATCTCATCATCGCCAATGGAACTGTGGTGGACGGTACCGGGGCTCCTCGATTCACGGCTGACATCGCAGTCGACGGCGACACCATCGTCGCCATTGGTTCCGACCTCGGGCCAGCGCACCGCACCATCGACGCCACGGGCCACATCGTGACCCCTGGGTGGGTCGACATCCATACCCACTACGACGGCCAGCTCACCTGGGATCCCGATCTCTCCCCTTCGTCCATCAACGGCGTGACGTCTCTGGTGGTCGGCAACTGCGGTGTCGGCTTCGCTCCCGCCCATCCAGACAACCGTCAGTACCTCGTCGAATTGCTCGAAGGGGTCGAGGACATCCCGGGAGCGGCTCTGACCGAGGGTCTGCAATGGGAGTGGGAGAGCTTCCCGGAGTTCCTTGATGCGCTCGAACAACGCCAATGGCCGATCGACATCGGCACGCAGGTCCCGCACGCCGCGCTGCGCTACTACGTCATGGGTGACGATGGCGCTGACATGGACATCCCAGCTGATCCTGATCAGATCGCAACGATGGCCTTGCTGTGTGAAGAGGCGATCGAAGCCGGAGCGCTCGGCTTCACTACCTCACGCACCATCGCTCACCGCACAAGCACCGGGCGCAAGATCGGGACGCTGAAGGCCTCGACGGATGAGGTACTCGGAGTCGCCGCCGCATTGAGCAAGGTTGGCCGTGGTGTGATCCAACTGATCTCCGACGCCTACCAGTCAGACGATGACGAACTCGTCGAGAACGAGATCGAACTGCTGCGCCAGCTCGCCACCGAAACGGGTCGCCCCATCAGCTTCACCGTGCAACAGAACGACGACACTCCGAACCGATTCCGTGAGCTGTTGGCAGCCATCGGCGAATGGAACGAAGCCGGAGCAAACGCCAAGGCCCAAGTGGCCATCCGCCCGATCGGCCTGCTGATCGGGCTCAACGCATCGGCCAACCCCCTCAACTTCAGTGCGACGTATGTGGCCATGGCCGACCTCGACCCTGCGGAACGGCTCACTCGGCTGCAGTCGCCCGAGGTCCGGTCACAGATCCTGACCGAGCACGGCGAAGCCACCGCTCGCAGCTTCGCCAAAGTCATCCACTCGGCCTACGACCGCATGTATCCCGTTGCCGACGTGCCGGACTACGAACCAACACCGGAGCGATCGGTCGCTGGCATCGCGGCAGCCGAGAGACGCGAGGCCAATGAAGTCATGTACGACCTGCTGCTCGACAACGGCGGTGAGCGCCTCCTCTATATCCCGCTGATGAACTATGCGAACGGCGACCTCGACGACGTCCGCGAGATGATGACCTCGCCGAACTCGATCTACGGCCTCTCCGATGCTGGTGCGCACTGCAACGCCATCTCAGATGGCTCGTTCCCCACCACGGCCATTACCCACTGGACGCGTGACCGCTCGAGGGGCGAGCTGATCCCGCTCGAAGACGTAGTGCATCGCCAGACGCAGGCCACTGCGGCCCACGTTGGCTGGACCGACCGAGGTGTGATCGCGGTCGACAAGCTGGCCGACCTCAATGTGATCGATCACGAACGTCTGAACGTCATGGCACCGCATCTGGTGGCCGACCTCCCGGCTGGGGGCACACGCTTGCTCCAGCGAGTAGAGGGCTATCGAGCCACCATCAAACGCGGCGTCGTCACCGTGCTCGACGACGAACTCACCGGCGAACGACCGGGTCGACTCCAGCGAGGTTGATCGATCGATCCAACGGTCGGCGGGGAGCCCGGCTAGGTGATTTTCGGGTTCAGCGATGCCGATGGCGGCAGCGGCTGAGATGAGCAATCTTGCCATCGTGGGTGGCGGCCCAGCTGGCCTCACTGCCGCCCTCCTCGCCGCCGAAGCCGGTCACCGTGTCACCCTCATAGAAGCCGGCACCCGGCTCGGAGGCATGGCGGCGAGCATCACCGTCTCAGGCCAACGTGTGGATCTGGGGAGCCATCGCCTTCACCCTGCAGCACCCGCTGACGTCCTTGACTTACTTCGAAGACTGCTGGGCGACGACCTTCAGACTCGAACCAGGAATGGTCGGATAGGCCTGGGCGGTCGGCTCGTTGGCTTCCCACTTGAGCCGCTGGACATGATGCGCTCGCTTCCGGTCAAATTCGCCGCTGCGGCAGCGAGAGACGCTGTGCTTTCACCACTCCGCAGTGAGCAGGCCGACACCTACGCAGAAGTTGTGAGAAGCCGACTCGGCCCAGCCGTTCTCGAGTGGTTCTATGGCCCGTACGCGCAGAAGCTCTGGGGTCACCCCCCGCAGGAGCTCGCCGGCGAGATTGCCAGGAGACGCATCTCGGTTGCTGGGCCCGCGGCCTTGGCTGGAAAAATTCTGGCTACGCGAACAAACGGACGTCCGAAATTCCTCTATCCGCGGTATGGCTATGGCCAGATCGTCGACGAACTCTCGAGCGCGGCGCAAGGTGCTGGAGTGACCACCATGCTGGAAACGACTGTGTCCGCCATTGTGGAAACCAATGTCGACGTCCAGCTGACGATTGGAAGCCAGCAGCACCATTTCGATCGCCTGTTTTGGACTGCTCCACCGAACGCGTTGGCCGAGGTTCTGGCACGGCCTTCACCGCTCGGCACTGAACCGCCGGTTCCCCATCGGGCGATGGTCCTCGTGTACCTCACACTTGACACCGACCAATACACCCCGTTCGATGCCCACTATTTTCCATCGTTAGATGTTCTTCCCGCCCGAATCTCCGAGCCCAAGAACTATCGGACCGGAGACGACCCGTCAGGCCGCACAGTCATCTGCGCCGAGGTTGTATGCGACGTTGGCGACGAAGTCTGGCGGGCATCGCCTGGTGACCTAGCGCAGCGGGTAATCAGCGGTCTTGGCCGCGCCGGCCTGCCACCGCTACCGCTTCTCTCCTGCCATCTCGAACGGCTACCCATGGTGTATCCCGTCCTGCTGGCCAACCGGCCAGAGGCGCGTAGCGAGCTCGTCGGGCAGTCCCGAAGGCATGAGCGAATAGCCGTCTTCGGTCGCCAAGGGCTTGTTGTCAGCGACAACCTGCACCATGTGATCCAAATGGCAATCGAGGCGGTCCGTTGCTTAGATCAGGACGGGTCTTGGGACCACACCCGATGGACACACGCGCTGGCCATGTTCGAAGATCACATCGTCGAAGACTGACATTGCAGCGCAGGGTCGACTACTGATCGGCGCTCACCGCAGTCGCGTCCTCTTCAAGGGCGGTTCTTCCCTGGCGATTGAGAACACCCCAGACCGCTGGGACGACGGTCCGGAGGTACCGTCCGAGGTTGACGAAGCTGGCGCCGGATTCACGGAACCGATAGGTGATCGGCACCTCGCTATACCGGTAGCCCTTCGCTAGCAAATCGAGGGTGAGGACCTGGGCGTAGTTGTAATCGTGGGCCATTTCAACCGCCAGCGCCGCCTGTCGAGACAGCGCTCGATACCCAGACTGCCCGTCGGTTACGTCACGGTTCGTCATCCAGCGAACCCAGCGTGTGAGCGCCGCGTTCCCAAGTCGGCGGTGAGGCCGCATGTGCTCAATGTTCCCTGCGAATCGGCTGCCGACGACATAGTCGGAGTGGCCGTCCAGGATCGGAGCGACCAGGAGGTCGATCTCGGCCGGATCGTATTCGCCATCCGCATCACAGAACACAACGACGGAGGCATCAAATCGTTCGACCGCCTCGCGAAAGCCTCGGGCCACTGCCGCCCCGAGTCCGGTGTTTCGCTCCATGGCCACTACGGTCGCTCCAGCCGAAGAAGCCGTCTCTGCCGTGCCATCAGTCGAGCCGTCGTCGATCACCAAGAGATGCAGCGGCCGTCCCAACGAATACGCCGGGGCACGGCTGATGACCGCTGCGATCCGCGGCTCCTCATCGTAGGCGGGCAGGAATAACACCACGGGCCCCTCGCCGACTTCTGTTCGCTCTGCAGGCGCGATCGACTTCGGCAGTCGGAGACGCCCGATCAACGAAGGACAGGGGACAAACAACGCGATGACTCCTGCCGTTAGGCTATAAAGCGTCTTGAGAAGGTGAGCGGCTACGGCGACGCTCAGCGCCTCGACCACTGGCACACCTACCAGCACCATGGCAGTGGAAGCAGCCGCCTCGTAGGTGCCGAGTCCGCCAGGCGCTATGGCGACCAACTGTGCCGAAACTGCGACCGCCGTGACCAACACGGCCTCGGAGTAACTGAGATCAATGTCGGCCCAGCCAGCGACGACCCACACCATCATCGCCTCCAATCCCCACGCCGCCAGGGCCCCAGCTCCAGTCAGAACGTCTGGAGCACGAAGATCAGACCGGTCCTTCGCTCGGGCGAACGTCATCCGACCAAGCAGCAGCAGAACGACCGCTAGCCCAGCCAGCAGGGCAATGCCGAACGGCCCCAACAGGCGCACGATGACCGCCGGACCCAGCACCAATCCGATTCCGAGCAGAGCGATGACATCGCTCAGCCGCAGAAGAGCACCAGTAAGCAACGCATCGCTGGGAGCGACCGACGATCGACGAACGGCCGAGACAACCCGCAGTGGCTCCCCTAACCGGAACGGAAGCACATGATTCGCCCCGAGAGCGACATGCAGGGCGGCGGCGGCCTGGGCAAAGGAAATCGCCGGCACCAAACGGCTCCAGAGGATTGCCCGCAAGAAGAAGGCCAACCCGAACGATCCGAGAGCCAGACTCAATCCGAGGGGATCCGACCGGGCCGCAGCGAGGAGCTCCTGGAGGTCTTCGAAATCCAAGGTCGTCACGAGGCCGACAACGGCGAAGCTCGTTGCCAGAAGCGCAACGAGCCCGCCAACAACAACGAATCGATCGGCAGGCACGCGCCGGAGAAGCCGGAGCACCACGTTCATTCTCGACCGCCAGCACGGCGACTGATGAACAGTAAGCATCCTTTACACATGTTCGTTTGGGGACGATACCCTTTCACGAATGCAACCAGAACATCGCCTACCTCGGATGCTCGCAGTCCTCGCGGTCTCCATGCTGCTGGCCGCCTCCTGCTCGTCCGACAGCGACGAAGCCACGGTGACCGTTTACTCCGGACGTACTGAGAACTTGATCGGACCGATCCTTGAGGAGTTCGCGGCGGAGACCGGCATCAACGTCGCCGTCAACTACGGAGAGAGTTCCGACCTTGCCCTGCTGATCACAGAGGAAGGCGAACAGACCCGAGCCGATGTCTTTCTTTCCCAGTCACCTGGAGCAGTCGAGTTCCTCGACCGGCAAGGGCTGTTAAGCATCCTGCCAGACGAGATCCTCGAGTTGGTGCCAACCACGGTCCAAGATGATGCAGGACATTGGATCGGGTTCAGCGGTCGGCAAAGGGTGCTTGTCTACAACCAGGAGTTGGTCGACCCTGCCGAGCTGCCGAACAGCGTGTTTGATCTCACCGGCGATCGCTGGCGCGGTCAGCTCGGGGTCGCTCCGTCGAACGGTTCCTTCCAGGACTTTGTCACTTCGATGCGGGGACTTGTCGGCGACGACGACACGCTGGCATGGCTTGGCGGCCTCTCCGACAACGACGTACAGACATACCCGAACAACAACGCCATCGTCGCCGCCGTTGGTCGGGGCGAGATCGAAGTTGGCCTCGTGAACCACTACTACAACTATCGATTCTTGGCCGAGGACCCTAGCCACCCCGGCGTTAACCATCAGTTCGCAATCGACGATCCAGGAAGCCTCTTGATCGTGACCGGCGCCGCGCTTGTGGCCGGGAGCGAGAACACCGAAGCCGCCGAACAACTCATTACCTGGCTACTCGGCGAGTCCGCCCAACGCTTCTTTGCCGACGAGACATTCGAATACCCACTGGTTCCAGGGATCGAACCGGCTGCAGGCGTGCCGTCCGCCGAATTCTCTGCGGTTGGAGGCATCGACTTCGGAGACTTGGGTGACGGGCTCGAAGGCACCCGGTCACTCATCACCGATGCGGGCCTCGACGGGTGAGTCTTCGGTGGCGACTAGCCGTCCTGGTCGGCTTCACCACACTCGTATTATCGCTTCCGGGCGTTTGGGCCCGATCAACCTATGGCGCTCAGGTTTCCGTCGACGAGCCTCAGTACCTGCTCACTGCTCTGAGCTTGGCCGAAGACGGCGACCTGGACATCAGCGACGAGCTTCTGGCCGAGAGGTACCGGACATTCCATGAACTCGAACTGAGTCACCAGACAACAGAGCTCGATGAGAGCGGCCGCCAAGTCAGCCCTCACGATCCGTTGCTCCCCCTCCTCCTTGCTCCGGCCACCTCTGCATGGGGCTTCGAAGGGGCTCGCGTCATGTTGGCAGTCATCGCTGCCCTGACAGCGATAGTGACCTTCCTCGTTGCCGTGGACCGCCATGAGGTAGCCCCGGGGGTCGCCGCCACAGTGGTGCTGGCCTTTTTCGCCGCCGCCCCTCTCGCTCCTTACGCGACCCAGATCTATCCTGAGATGACCGCAGCGCTCTTGGGAGTCCTCGGGTATCGCCAGCTGAGCGGTCTGGCTGACGCCCAAGGCCGACAGCAGAACACCAACATCCTGACGCTCGTCGTATTGATCAGTGCGCTGCCATGGCTGGCAGTGAAGTATGTGCCGATCGCCGCCTCGCTCGGCTTCTCGATGCTGTGGCAACTCCGGTCTCGCCGTTGCCACCGCTTGGCGCTGATCTCGGTAGGTGCGCTCGCAGCATCAGCTGCCTTCTATCTGATTCTCCATCAACAGCTCTACGGCGGATGGACGGTCTACGCAGCAGGCGATCATTTCATCGAGGCCGGCGAATTCTCCGTGATGGGCACATCGCCAAATTACGTCGGCCGAGTCCAGCGACTGCTCAACCTCATGGTTGACCGACGATTTGGCCTGATTCCGTGGAACCCGGCGTGGGTCGCAGCTCCGGCGGCCATGGTCTGGGCAACAACGAGCTCGAAGACCTTTCGGGTCAATGGCGCCCCGGCCGTGGCCGCCGGCTATTCGACCGCCACCTTTCTGGCCTTGACGATGCACGGCTGGTGGTCCCCCGGACGGCAGATCGTCGCCATTCTCCCGTTGGTCGTCATCGCAGTTGCGATCATGGCGTCGCACACACGCTGGCTTCTACCACCTCTGATGCTCCTTGGGTTCCTCGGCGCTATCAACTGGCTGACACTGGCGTGGGAATCGACGACAGGTCGACGAACTATCGTCGTCGACTTCTGGGAGACATCGGCCCTCCCCTACCGAGCGCTGGACGGCGTCTTTCCCGACCTTGTCCTCGATGAGCGTCCGGCGCCTCTTCAGATGTTGTGGCTCGCACTTATCCTGACCTCAATGGCCATGGCTGGGCACGCTGCTCGGCATTGGCTTGGTCGGTATCGGATTGCTACGCCTCAGCTGCCAGTTGAGTTGGGCCAGTAGGCCGGGTTCGAGATCGACCTCTGGCACCCAACGGAGTTCTTCTCGGGCTCGAGTGATATCGGCAACCGTCCGTTGCGGGTCGCCGGGAACCGCTGCCACCTGCTGAACTGGCACTGGCCGACCAGCGAGTTCCCCCAAGAGATCAAGGACCTGCTTGACCGAGGCAGTGCCCTCTCCTCCAACGTTGTACGGCCGGCCCGGGGTAAGGTCGAGATCGATTGCTCGGACTGTGGCCGCAGCAGCATCGCCGACGAAGGTAAAATTTCGCTGATGCGATCCGTCGCCTCTGAGAGGAAACGGCTCGCCGCCCTTGAGAGCCTCGATCATTCGGTGAATGGCCATGTCTGGTCGCTGGTGCGGGCCGTAGACGGTGAAGTATCGAAGAGGCGTTACCGCGAGCCCGCGATCGACATAGGCACCGACGACGTGTTCCATCGCCGCTTTGGAGGCTCCGTAGGGGCTCAACGGGCGTAGCGGATGGTCCTCAGTGGCCGGCGCCCCAGGGATGTTCCCGTAGACCGAACTCGATGATGCCACCACGATTCGGTCGACCGGAGCGTCAAGAGCCGCTTCAAGTAATCGTTGCGTAGCGCTCAGATTATTTCGTACATGATGGTCAAACCCTCCAGCCCAACTGGTCTGCACACCCGGCGAGCCTGCGAGATGGACGACAGCATCGACGCTGGACAACACGGGCCGAAGGTCGATCTCGACCAAATCGTTAACCAGGACCAAGTCGATCTCGTCGACAAGCGCCCCAAGATTCTCCCTCTGTCGCCTCTCGCTGGCGTTGACGTCCAGAGCGACGACGGCCGACCCGTTCGCAAGCAGCGTGCGGCAAACCCAGCGACCAACGAAGCCTGCTGCGCCTGTGACCAGTACTCGATTTGGCATGTCCATCCCGATTCTGTCAATCCTGCCCTCAGCGACTCGCAGCACCGTCACTCAACCCAATGCCCGAAGTCATCAAAGCCACTGTTTAGATGTAGGCATCTTACATTGTGATTGTTAAGGTCCCCTGTCATGACGACCACTACAGGTAGCAGGCGCCAGGTCGGAGCGGCGTTCTTAGCTCTCGCCCTTATGGCTTCGGCTTGCGGATCCGATGACGGGGAGGAAACACGGGGCGAGGTCACCGAGATCGGTGATGACGGCCAGGCCGCCGAAAGCGGATCAAGCCCTGGATCTGCCTCTGGCTCAGCCAGCGCTCCGGCTGGGGACGAGAACGCAGAGCCGGAGTCGACACCCGGTGACGGAGGATATGAATACGCCTCCGATGTTGTCGCTCACCGACTCGTAGTTGCTGATATCTGTGGCATAGCTGACCTACTCGATGTAGGGGACTTTGCTGGTGTCGAAGCCATCTATAGAGATGGCGTCAACTCGGTGAATGGCGACGGCAGCATCCGTTCCATCGGAGGCTTCGCCGTCGGCGGCGATCACCTCCACGGCCTCGATGCCTACTACGGCTCAGCCGCCCCACTTGATGAGTTCGTCACCGCCGCGCTGGAAGGCACAGGACCCTTCGAAGGACAGCCTGATGCGGTGAGGGCTCAAGGCGTAGAAAAGGGCATACAGAATCAGGTCATGGTCGCCTGGGTTATCCACGAACTGGCAAGCGCTATCGGAAAAGCCGGAGAGGGCAACTTCGATGTCGCTGAGGGAGCGGTGCACAATTGGGACGAGGCCTGGGCCTTTTACCATGGTTCAGAACCAGCTTGCTCCCCATTTGCCACCGGCAATATGCGGGCCGGTAATTTCGGAACCTTCGGAGCAGACGGTGAGACAGCCGCAGCGAACGAGCTGATCTTGGCGGCGATGATCTCCGGTCGGGATGCGCTCCTTGAAAAGGACCCACTCGGCGCCGAGATGGCAGCGGCCGACGTCTTCAACGCCGTGGTCATCATCTACTCACAGGCCAGCATTCGGTACGCCAGCCTCATCGACGGCGATATAGCGGAAGGTGATCTCGAAACAGCGAAGGTCCACCAGGCCGAAGGCCTTGCCTTCTTCCGGGT
This sequence comes from Acidimicrobiales bacterium, assembly GCA_047638695.1. GTDB lineage: Bacteria > Actinomycetota > Acidimicrobiia > Acidimicrobiales > SZUA-35 > JAHECQ01. Next base: position 26,902 of record JBLINY010000024.1, read on the forward strand.
CATCGAGGCGCTGATCGCCGAGCACGGCGGCGATGTGGATGCCATCAATTCGATCTATGAGCTTGCGAATGGGCCAGGTAGCAACGGTGGCGGCGCGGCGGTACGAGTTGCTCTCGCTCCCGCCTGGGAGGCGCTTGGAATAACCGACGCTGACATCGGCGAGCTCGAGTGAGCAGGGCCGGCGTCGCACTGCAGATTCGGTGCGGTGCCGGTAGCGTTCTGACGTGACCGCGGCACACGAGCATTCGAACGCCGAGGTGCGCAAGGAAGACGACCCACACCTAGAACAGCGGCCGATGGCGCACAGCGGGAGCCCGAAACGGACTTCCCCGACATGGCTCAACGTTCACAGCTTCGCGATGGGTTGTCTGTTTGCCCTACCCGGTCTGTTCGTCGTCGTCCGAGCGGTCCAGTTGAGCTCCGATCCGGTTGCGACCATCTCTGATTCCCTGGGTCCGCTCGGCCGCACTATTCTCCTCGCCAGCAGCGTGACTGCATCGGCCTCCGCATTGGGGACCGTCCTAGCCTGGCTGGTAACCAAGTCCGACCTCCGCGGCCGCGCCGCCTGGCGAGTACTTCTTGTTCTACCGCTGGTCTTGCCGTCGTTCGTGGGAGCCGCCGCCTTCCTGACCTCGCTCGCACCTGGCGGGTTGCTGCACGAACTGCTCGGCGTTTTCGACGTCGAATCTCCGAGACTCCGCGGCTTCTGGCCGGCATGGACGCTGCTTACCCTGTTCACCTACCCCTATGTGATGCTCCCGGTCAGTGCTCGGCTACTGACATTGCGGCCGGCCCTGGAAGAAAGCGCCCGGCTGCTTGGTTCGTCGGGATCCCGAGCTTTTCTCAAGATCACGCTCCCGCAACTCCAGTCGTCGCTCTTTGCATCGGGCTTGCTGGTCTTTCTCTACGTCGTCAGCGAGTTCGGTGCGGTCCAACTCTTGGGATACGACACCTTGACGCGCGTCATCTTCGCCACCCGGCTTGCCGACCGAGCCACATCCTTCACGTCGTCCACTCTCCTCATTGCGCTTGCCGTGCTTGTGGTCGGCCTCGAGCGGCGGGCTCGACGATTCGACCGACCCGACGACCGGGTCCGACTTCGGACTAGGGAAGTCACCACCCTGGGTAGACGCCAGCCGATCAGCCTGCTGCTCGTGGCGACCGTGACGTTCTTGGGCCTCATCGCACCGGTAGCCAGCTTGGCCGTTTGGGCCGTCCGTGGAATAGCCGACCAACGAATCGACTTGTCCGAGCTCGTCCGACCAGCAGCGAACACCGTCGCAACCGGGGTCGCCACCAGCGTCCTGGCCGTTGCTCTCGTCATCCCAATCGCCGTCCTACTCGTCCGTTATCGATCCGCCACTGCCCGCGTCGCATCAATCGCCGTCGTCGGAGGCTTCGCCGTCCCAGGCGTTGTCATCGCCCTGTCCTTGGTCTTCTGGACACTCAACACCCCTGGACTGAACCGTCTGTATCAAACGTGGCCGCTACTGGTTTTGGCCTACATCGTTCACTTCGGCTCCCAGGCCCTCGGCGCCGCAGAGGGAGCCGTCCGCTCGGTGCCAGCAGCACTTCGCGAGTCAAGCCAACTTCTCGAGTCCTCAAAATCTCGCCGCCTTCTGCGCGTCGACTTCCCCCTCATGCGGCCGGGGTTGGCCTCCGGAGGAGGCCTTGTTCTTCTGTCGACCCTCAAGGAACTTCCTGCCACTCTGCTCTTGGCTCCGATCGGCTTCGAAACACTGGCGACCGAAATCTGGGGCAGCTTCGAGGACGGCTTCTACGCTGAGGTTGGCGTCGCTTCGCTTGTGCTCGTCGCGTCATCGGCCTTCCTCACCTGGCTTTTGGTGCTTCGACCTACCGATCGACCACAGTCGTCAGCATGATGTCCGACCTCCCTTCTGCTACCCCACTCCGACCGGCAAGGTGGTCTTCCGGGTAGATGTTCGGGTACCTTGACAACAATGAAGTCGCTCCCTTTGCAGAACGGCGTATCGGCCGGTCCCGTCATCATGACGGACGACCGTGCAGGTGAGCCCGACGTTCGCATTGAGAGAGCCGTCGCTGGCTACGACGATGATCCTGTACTCCTCGGAGCCTCACTCGAGCTGAGCAGCGGTGAAGTGCTCTCCTTGCTCGGACCGTCCGGCTGCGGGAAGACCACACTGCTGCGGACGATCGCCGGACTCACGCCGTTGCGGTCGGGGTCTATCGAGATTGGCGGACGCGTCGTCTCAGGACCGGGTATACACCTACCTCCTGAGCGTCGGCAGGTGGGCATGGTGTTTCAGGACGGCGCGCTCTTCCCACACCTAACCGTCGGCCAGAACATTCTTTTCGGCTTGCGGCATCATGCTGCGGCGCAGCAACGATTGGCCGAGGTTCTCGACCTCACCAGCCTTGCGGCGCTCGTCGACCGACTGCCCGGGACGTTGTCAGGTGGCCAGCAACAACGAGTCGCTTTGGCCCGAGCCCTGGCTCCGCAGCCTCGAGTCCTGCTCATGGACGAGCCCTTTTCAGCACTTGACGCTCGCCTGCGGATACAACTCCGTCGGGAGGTAAAGGAGATCCTCCATCGTGTCGGCATCACGGCGCTCGTCGTAACACACGATCAGGACGAAGCGTTCGCAGTCGGCGACCGAGTCGGCGTTATGAACGACGGGCAGCTTTTACAGGTCGGGACACCTAAGGAGCTCTACGAAGAACCAGTTCTTCCCTGGGTCGCGTCATTCGTGGGCGAGGCGAACGAACTTGTGGGGCCCTACAAAGCCGGCAGGGTATGCACGTCGATCGGCGAGTTGCCGGTTGATCTCGATGCCGCCGAAGGCAGCATGGTCCGGATCGTTGTTCGTCCTGAGCAGCTCGAACTCGTTGCCGGGACGTCTGCGACGTTGACCGGCATCGAGTACTTCGGCCACGATGCTCGCTACGAAGTCGCTACCGGCCAAACAGTGCTCGGAGTACGGACGGTCAGGACCGAATTTGAGCCCGGCGAGCATGTAGGTGTGCAGTTTCTAGGCGGCAGGGTGGCTGCTTGGCTGGAACCGGCCTAACCGGGCGGTGTCCGGCCCAAGAGTTCGGTCGCCCTACGTACGACTTACGCAGCTTGGGTGACAAGGATTCGTTCGGTGGTGAATGCGCTCAGGCCGACAATTTGGCCATCGACATCAATGGTCGTGGTGCCGTCAGGCGATGTCGCCAGAATCTTTGCTGAGGCTCCGGGCGTCACCTGGTTAGCTTCCAGGAACTCTAAGAGGCCTGGCGTGAACTCGAGTTCCTCGGGAATTCTGTTCACCGTCGCGGTGTGACCAAGACCGACTTCCGACAACGAGATCAGGTTCGGCCGAACATAGCTCGAGCCCGGTATTGGGTTCCCGTGCGGGCACGTTGTCGGATCGTCCAATCGAGACACGATCGCGTCTTCCACCACGGGGCTGATGACATGTTCCCACTTGCCAGCCTCGTGATGGGCTTCCGCCCACTGGAGTCCGAGAATGTCCGTGAGGAAACGCTCAGCAAGTCGGTGTCGTCGGACCATCGTGCTGGCGAGCGAGGTTCCCTCGGCAGTCAACTCGATCTTGCCTCCGTGGACAACGACCAATCCTTCGTCGACCATCCTCCGCATCATCTCCGAGACTGCAGGACGAGACACGTTTAACCGTTCAGCGATTCGTGCCTGAATCACCTTGGTTCCATCTTCTTCGAGCTCGAAGATTGTTTCGCAATACTCTTCAAAGGCCGGGTGATGCTCCGGGGAAGTGTACAAGGCCATGCATTTAGCATAGCGCAGCACCGGGGGGGTAGCTGGCGCATCGGTGGAGGTCGATATACCGTCTGGGAGGACACTCTCCTTCGTCTTTCCTAGGCGCCTGATCGATCCAGTCCTGCCGGTCAACTGGTCTGATCAGCTCCGCGACAACACAAGCTGCAGGATCCTGACTTGACACTTCGGTCTCCTGACGTGGCTAGGAGCTGGACATCGCACCGGGGATGTTCAGCGGTTCAACCTCCAGGCTCCTCAATTCGGGAAGAACCTTGTCAGCGAACAGGCGAATACTTTTCTCGGCAATGTCATAGGGCATGCCTCCATAGCTGAACCCGGGCATGACGGCGTTGGTCCCGATCATCTCGCGGATGTGTAAGAACTTTTCCAGGACCTGGTCGGGGGTACCCCAGGGCATCAAATTCACGAATGCGTCCACCGCTCCTTCGGCACCGTGTCGATCGATGTACTTCGTGATGCCGGTGTAGAACTCGTAGCCCTTCACTCCCTCGTGCGGAGCATCCGCGAACTCGTAGTGGCGCATTACCGACTCATAGTTGGCGCCGATGAAACGACGGGCCATGGTTTCAGCCTTGTCAGCGCTCTCGTCGCAGAAAACGTTGCCACCTGAGAACGGAGGTGGAGGCGCTTCGCCCATCTCCTCGACGTAGACCTCGGTGTACGTCTTCAGATCTTCCTGCACGACCTCCCATGGCTTCTGCGGAATTACCAATACGCCGATACCGAGCTTGGCCATCAACGGCATCGATTCCGGTGAGACTGCCGCCGCGTAGGTACGCCCCTTGAACGAATGTTGGGGCCTGGGTCGGATCTCACGACGCGGTTGAGTGCCGAACTGGTTGTCGTACTCCATATAACCGGTCTCGAGGGCGTCAAGAACCAGCCGGGCGTACTCGACGAACCGCTCACGACTGGTGTTCATGTCGATGCGGAAGCCCTCGTATTCGATGCGAGCCAGACCTCGACCGATGCCGAGAATCATGCGCCCTCCGGACATCTGATCGAGAAGCGCAATCTCCTCAGCGACTCGAAGCGGATCGTGCCATGGCAGAACCACTACTCCTGATCCAAGCAAAGTGTCCGGATGACGCCCGGCGTTGTAACTCAACCACTGCAGCGGGTTCGGGCACATGGTGTAGTCATCGAAATGGTGCTCGACGGTCCAGAGCGAGTCGAAGCCCAGCTCGACGGCCAGATCGCACAGGCGCATTTCCTGGGCGTAGACCTCGGTATCGCTGAGCGCGTCGAACGGATTCTGGAAAGCTGCGGTGTAACCGACATGCATGATGTCCCCCTGACAACACGGTTGGGGCCGCGCTTGAGCGGCCAGAGCCGACGCTAGCGCGACCCGCCTGGCTGCGCCGTTTCGTTGGGCACGGGCGCTACTCGGATTCGCTCAACCCCGCCCGTGCCGTAACAACCGACCTGGAGTGGCCCCGGTGCAATCACCGTCGGAGAACGTGACCACGCCGTTGACGATGATCTTCTTGTATCCCTCCGCTCGCTGGACTCGCCGCCACTCGCCAGCAGGCAGATCATGGGCCACCTCACCAGTCCAGGGCGGCTGCAGGTCAAGCTCTTCCATGGCGTAGACAACCACGTCAGCCGCTGCCCCCTCGCGGAGTACGCCGCGGTCACGGAAGCCAGCCGCGTGGGCAGGCAGCGCTGACAGGCGGAAGTGAGCTTCTTCGAGTGTCACAACCCCTTCGTCCCTCACCAACCACTTGAGAAAATCGGTGGGCCAGGCGCCGCCGGTGAAGAACTTGGTGTGAGCTCCCCCGTCGGAAACCCCAGGCAGGGTGTGAGCATCGTCCATGAGTTCGGCCATGAATTCAGCATTCGAACCCTTGTCCGGCCCCAGGAACTCAGCCTTCAGGTCGGTAGCGAGCGAAAGGTCGAGCATCACCTCGGCCGGATGCTTGCCTTCGTCCTGGCCAATGTCGGCCAGCGAGCGTCCAACGTACTTCTGCAACTCAGCGCGGCGGGCCACTCCTTGGACCACCAGGTTCTCCAGAGGTCCACCAACACCGGGCCGAAGCTTGCGGTAAACGCCCTTGTTCCTCACTTCGTCGTCAACCATGGCTTGGCGCAGCTCGGGATCGCTCATCTTCGACAACTTCTCGTCGTGGGTGCCGGTCGTCAGCTTGCGCCACGTCTTCGAGAAGTCGTACAGGTTCCAGTCCTCGAGGCTGAAAACGAAACCTGATCGCACCGTCGCACATTGACCGTAGACCTGCATGCCACCGTCCCAGCACCGTTTGAGCCAATCAAGTGACTTGCGGTGAGGGTCGGGATTCCGCCTGGTCGGGGCTATGGCGTTGTGAATGACCGGACGACCGGAAACCGCAGCAAGTCGTTCGACGAAGGCAAGATCCTTCTTGATTTTGCCGGTGGCCTGGGTGATCTGGATGAATCCCTCGTCCCGTTCGGCCAGTACTTCAGCCAGACACAGGATGTCTTCATCGACCATGGTGTCGGTGACCATTGGGGTGCCGTCGAAGTCAGCCTGCGTCGAGTTCCGGCCGAGGCGCTGGATCGAGAATCCGGACAATCCGGCGTCCATTCCCTCGTGCAACAGGCGTTGCATTTCCTTGCGTTCAGCATCGGTTGCCGGTCTGGTCTTGGCCGCGTCGAGCCCCATCACATAGGTCATCAGCGAGGCAGTTGGCATGTATTGGATGCAGTTGACGCCCAGCGGTGCGGCGGCGAGCGAGTCGAGGTACTCCGGGATTGTTTCCCAGTCCCAATGAGGCAGCATGCCCTCGACCATGGCGTCGTAGGGAATGGCTTCAGTCCGGGTCATGGTCAGCATCGACCGCTCCCGGAAGTCGGGCCGCACAGGTGCGAAGCCAAACCCACAGTTTCCGAGCACGACCGAGGTCACCCCGTGCCAACCCGAGATCGTGCAGTAGGGGTCCCAGCGAATCTGCGCGTCGTAGTGAGTATGGAGGTCGACGAAGCCGGGGGCGACGATCAGCCCCTCGGCGTCGATGACTTCGCCGACGGTGCCCGACTGCCGGCCGCCGATCTGGGCCACCTTGCCATCCTTGATCCAAACATCGCCCCGATAGCGAGGCACTCGTGTCCCGTCAACAATCGTTCCACCCTTGATATGGATGTCGTAGTCGCTCATTGCCTTCCCCCTTTTGCTCGTCCTGCACCGGTTGAACCCGATACTGGCTGTGCGAGACGAGACACCGATCCGAGGTCCCCAACGGTCAGCGACTACGCCTTCGATCCTTCTCGCTTCCTAGCACACGGGTGAACTCTGGATCTCTGCTACGAGCATTCTTCTTGGTTGGCAGTGAGCAGCCGCACAGAATGAACCACCAGCTTCACAACGAAACGCCAATTCGGCCCGTCCCACTCCAGTGCCACGCCACAGGCCGTCGACCCCAGGCAGAATGTCGCCATGTCACCTCATTCGAACTCCCAGGGCGACCCTGACGACCACGACCACGGGCACGGGCACGACCAAGGCTTCAAAGGCACGCTCCGCTACCTACGACACGCACCGACAATGTGGAAGTCAGAGGTGAACACCGCAGTGGTCGGACGGGTCGCGCCGCAATCGAGCGAGACGGTCATGGACATCGGCGCAGCCACCATGGTCGCCCCGGGATCAGTCAACGCGGCATGGGCAGTGAACACGATGCATCATTGGACCAGCCTGGACGACGGCATCGCCGGGCGCCCCTCCATCGTCGTCGAGGGAAGTGCCTAGCTAGAGGCAGCCGTTGACGACGGCGTTCTGCGAACGCAGGGGGAATCGGATCGGCGATGCTTCCGAATCAGACGACGCGAAATGTGCAGTAGATCACGTGCACCTTGTCGCCGTAGTCGTCGTTCTCAGGAAGATAGGGCTGAGGTTCGGAGACCGAAATCGGTGCCCACAGCCCCTCATCTTCGAGTGCTTTCAGCGCTGCCGCATCATTGCGTTGGGCGAACAGGTCGTCACGTTGGGTAAAGACCACCAAGCCCCGCCGTTGAACGACACGGCAAAACTCTCGCAGAATGCCGCCCGTGTCGGGTACGTAGGTCAAGACCCCGACACACTGCAGGCCGGCGAACTCATTCGCTTCGTACGGCAAGTGCAACGACTGCATGTCGACCTGTGCCAACGCCTCGTAGGCATTCGTTTCCTTGGCCAGGTCGATTGACGCCTGGGAGATGTCGACTCCTGTGATGTGCTGATAGCCCAAAGCTTGGAGTGCCAACCCCGAGAGTCCCGTACCGCAGCCGGCATCGAGAACCTTTGCGTCCAGCGGAACGTCTTGGTGCAGAAGATCCGCTCCCACCTTGGGAGCCTGATAGTTCCAGTCTCGAAGATTGCCGTCGTACGCCGCAGCCCACTGATCGTAATACTGCGCTATCGCTCCACTATCCACCTCACCGTTATCCACACTGGTGCTCAATTCATTGAGCCCCGTACGTTGCGATTCGTGCTGTTCAGCCATCAATTCACCTCACGAGATTATTCCGACCACACCGTTCGGATTTACTTGCGACAGATGAACATTGCCCAACCAACTTCTCCTCGCTCAACCGCCTTTGCCGTCTCCTTATAGGAGAAAGAGAGCTCTTGCAGGACGTCCGTATCCTCGCCCTCCACTGCATCTGCCTTCTGGGCCAGTACCTCATAGCTGGTACCAAGGTGTTCGGAGAGGTTGTGTGCTTCCAGGATCTCAAATCCAAGATCAAGCAGCTCTTGTTGATAGCTGACGAAGTTGTATTCCGTATCGAAGAAGAGACGCTCATACACATGCTCTTGTGCCTCCGGTGAGATGTTCGGCGAAGGCTTGAATAGATCATCGAAGACGAAGATGCCACCGTCCTCGAGAACACGGTGGGCCTCCTCCAAACTCTTCTTTTGCTCATGCACATGGTAGATGGTCGCCTGGCTCCACACGTGGGAGAACGATTCGCTATCGAATGGCAGCTCCGTTGCCGAAGCCTTCTCGAATGCCAATCGGGCCTGCAGCTCTTCGGGTTGTTCCCGAAGTGCCTCCTGAGCGTTGCCGATGCGCACGCCGCTGAGATCGATGCCCGTAACATGACATTCGGCCTCTTTGGCCAACCAGAAGGCAACCGAGCCGTTGCCAGTACCAATGTCGAGCACGGTCGACTCTTTTTGAATCCGACCTCGCTCAACCATCTGCTGATCGTGGTTTAGTCCAGCCTTGAAGAAATCATCACCCGACTTGTCGTCGAACACTCCCCAATGAACCTTGCCGTCTTCATCCCATACTTGACGGTAGATGGTGTCTTGTCCGTCGTAGTACGTTTCAGTTTCTTCTTCAGTGAATGATGCCACGATAATCGTCTCCATACCTATGGTGAAGCGCAACACGACGGGACCTTTTGAGGTTCTGACCAGTCGGTGCGCTTAGGGGAAATCGCCAACCAACCTAACCTGATGGGTCTGTAGGGCACAAACTGCCGCTTAGATGACGCCGTCGGCCCGCAGCTCTGCCAGTCGATCGCTGTCGTAGCCGAGTTCGGCCAGCACGTCGCCGTTGTCTGCGCCCGGCGGGCGGGCCGCGTGGCGGATCCGGGTTGGAGTGCGTGAGAACTTCGCGGCGGGACCGGTCAACGGTGCGACGGAGCCATCGGACAGTTCAGTGGGTTGGAGCATGTCCCGCTCGATCACATGCGGTTCTCGAGCTGCCTCGGCGAACGTGTTGAGCTTGGACGCTACGAGACCGGCATCGAGAAGACGGCCCAACGCCTCGTACACCGAACGGGTAGCGCACCAGTCCTCGATGACTCCGTTGACCGCGTCGCGGTTCGTCAACCGGTCCGCGTTGAGGCCGAACCCAGGAGCCTCCGCCAAGTCATCGCGGTCGATGACGTTGCAGAAGCGACGCCAGTGGCTGTCGAGCGCAATTGCGATGTAGAGACTTCCGTCAGCACAGTCGTACACGTCGCAGGGGTGGGTCCCCTGCACCTGTGCACCCCAGCGCTCCAACGGCACGTCGGTCGCCCCGAGAGACAACAACCCGTCGCAATGGAACAGAAGCGAATCGAGTAGACAGACATCAACGTGCTGGCCCTCGCCAGTCCGGTCACGATGACGCACAGCGGCCAGCGCCGACAACGCTCCGTGGAGGCCGGCGAGATCGTCGGCGAGGAACGTTGGTGCTTTCACCGGCGGACCATCGGGACTGCCATTGAGTGACATCCAGCCTGCCGCGGCCAAAGCGGCGGGGTCGTACCCGGCTCGCTCGGTCCAGGGTCCGAACTGTCCCCAGCCACTGATCGAGAGGTACACGATGTCTTGCTTCACAGCCCGACAATCCTCAAAGCCGATGCCCCAGGCAGCCAGCGTGCCAGGACGGAAGTTCTCCACCACCACGTCCGCCGTCGCCACAAGGTCAAGGAAGACGGCCTGTCCAACGGCCGTGCGAAGGTCGAGGCTGAGACTGCGCTTGTTGCGGTTCACGGTCTCTTTGACGAAGTTCAGGCTGGTCCCGCCGATACGTGGCGGCGCTTGCGATGGCATGTCTCCGGGCAGGTCGATGTGAATGACATCGGCACCCAGGTCAGCCAGCAGGCAGCCGGCCATCGGCCCCGCCCACGCCGTGGTGCAGTCCACGACCCGCAACGTTTGCAGCGGCCCTATAGAGTCCGGGCTGGCTTCACGATAAAAGTGGGTCTTATCCATAGCGTCGCGATCGTAGGTCCACCCATCCAGACCTGTTCAGCCGGACCCTTCGCCGATGGGTGCACCGAGAAGCAACAGGTCTCCCCCGCTCATGTTGTCTCGTTCACCAGGCGAGCGCTCCCGGTGCGGACGAGGGAACGCTCGGGTGGTGGGGCGTAACAACGTCGACCCGTCGGTAGCGCTCGCCGAGCGGTGGGCGTGGGTCGGGACGGTTCTTGTTCGGCCACATGGCCATCGCACGTTCGGTTTGAGCGGTGATCGTCAGCGATGGATTGACACCCAGGTTGGCGCTGATTGCGGAGCCGTCAGCGACGTGCAGGCCCGGGTGTCCGAACACTCGTTGATATGCGTCGATGACTCCCGAGTCTCGATCTTCACCGATGACGCATCCTCCGAGGATGTGCGCCGTCACGGGCGTGTCGAGGAGCGCCTCATTGAATCCTCCGATTGCGTCCCCGTTCATGATGTCGGCGGCATAAAAGGCCGCTTGTTCAGCTTCTGGAATGAAGGTCGGGTTTGGATCGCCGGTGCCCTGCTCGGAGCGGAGCTTGACGCCATGGCGTCCACGTTTCCAGCGAAGGTTGATGCTGTTGTTTCGGCTTTGCATCACCAGCAGGATGATGCTGCGTTCGGACCATCGCCGAACCGACAGACTCCGAAGAAATCGAATCGGGTGGGCGAAGACCTGCCCGACGAATCGCACTGGTCGCGGGAAACGACCTTCACCGCTCACCAGGATCGTGGAAAGCATCGCCATCGCGTTCGATCCGGCGGGATATCGCACGCCTTCGATGTGGGTGTGTTCGTTTGGATAGATCGACGAGCTGATGGCAACACCCTGGGAATAGTCGGTATCGGTGACCTTCACGCTGCTCGCACCCGAAATCGACTCCGAGTTGGTTCGCACGAGTTCGCCGAGACGCTGTGATAAATGCTGGAGCCGGCCTCGCTCTTTGAGGTCGGCGAGGAGGCCGACGGTGCCGAGAACGCCCGCGGAGAAGATGACGTGTTCTGCGGTTCGTCGTTCGATCGACCCGTTTCGGATCCCTGGCTGCCGGGAGTGGACCTCGTAGCCGCCGTGCTCGAGCGCGACGAGGTCGACGACGCGTTGCTCTGCGTGCACGACTGCTCCGGCTTGCTCGGCCAGGTAGAGGTAGTTGCGGTCGAGTGTGTTCTTGGCGTTGTGGCGACAGCCGATCATGCATGCCCCACATTGGATACAGCCGGTTCGGTCGGGCCCGGCGCCCCCAAAGTAGGGGTCGGGGTCGGTCCTGCCGGGTTCAGCGAGATAGACGCCAACGTCGGTGGCTCGATAGGTATCGGCGACGCCCATCCGTTCACCGATCTCTTCAATTACGGCGTCGTTGGGCGAATTATCGGGTGCAGCGGTGGCGCCCAGCATGCGTTTGGATTGGTCGTAGAACATTGCCAGTTCGCGGCGCCAGTCGGTGATGTCCTGCCATTGCGGGTCGGTATAGAAGCCGTCCAGCGGTTCATACAGCGTGTTCGCGTAGACCAGCGAGCCGCCCCCGACACCAGCTCCGGAAAGCACGAGCACATCGCTCAACAGATGCAAGCGTTGGATGCCCTTCATCCCAAGCCTTGGCATGTACAAGAACTTGCGAAGATTCCAGTTGCTCTTCGGATAGTCATCGCTGGCGAAGCGTTTGCCGGACTCAAGGACAGCGACGCGATATCCCTTCTCGGTGAGACGGAGCGCGCTGACGCTCCCACCGAATCCGCTGCCGATCACGAGCACGTCGTAATCAAAGATCGGCGCTTCTTTCCCTCGGTCGTCGCTGGCGGCTTCGGTCATGGGATCACGATATGCCTGCGGCCGAGTCCGGGAACCTCCGGCAGCCGAGACGCAATCTGTCGCGTGGCATACTCGATGCTCAATCGAGGGGAGCAAATGTGAGCCAAGATCGCGTTTCGTTGGAGGTCAACCGGGGCATAGCTGACGTCAGGCTGAACCGACCCGAAAAGCTCAACGCGTTGGACACAAAGATGTTCCGAGCGATCGTGGATGTCGGCGAATCTCTCAAGGCCCAGCCAGAGCTCCGTGCGGTCGTACTTTCCGGAGAGGGGGATTCGTTCTGTTCTGGTGCCGACTTCGCCGGCATGGACATGGACGAGTTAATGGAGGTGCCCGAGGGACGCATCACCCACCTCGCTCAACAGGCCGCCTGGGTGTGGCAGGAAATCGAGGTTCCGGTCATCGGTGCGATTCGCGGCCACGCGCTCGGCGGCGGCCTCCAAATCGCGTTGGGCCCAGACCTTCGGATTGTCCATCCTGAGGCCAAGCTCTCGCTGCTCGAGATTCGTTGGGGCGCAATGCCCGACATGGCGGCATCGGTGACGCTTGAGGGGCTCGTGGGGGCAGAAGTCATGAAAGAGCTCTACTTCACCGGCAGGATTCTCTCTGGGGTCGAGGCTGTCGAGCTGGGCCTGGCCTTACGGACCAGTGAAGACCCACACAGCGCCGCGATGGAGTTGGCTGCGGAGATCGCGTCCAAGAACCCTGACGCCATCAGGCGGATGAAGTCGCTGCTGATCGGTGTGGCGCAGCGCACCCCGGCGCAGAACTTCAAGCTGGAACGCGAACACATTGGCCAACTGATCGGGAGCCCGAACCAACAAGAAGCGGCGAAGGCCTTCTACCAAAAACGGCCGCCGAATTTCGGCTGAGAGTCCTGCCGTAGCCGCTGTCCGAACAGGCCATGGTCTCCATGTCTCAGGCCAAAACCAAGAACCAAACCGCCTCGGACCTGACTTAGAATCGGCGCTAGCGTCGCCACATGTCTGCAGCAGCGTCCGATACGTCCTCGACCCCCCTCGGGGTGACCTTCGGAAGCCTCGGTGTCCTAGGCCCAAGAGCCGTAACGGATGTGGCCCAGCTGGCTTCGGGTTTGGGTTACCGGTCGTTGTGGACCGTCGAGGCAACAGGTACTGACGCATTCACGTTGCTCGGTGCTGCATCGGCAGTCGCTCCTGATCTCGATCTGGCAACCGGAATCATCCCGGTCCAGATCAGGAACCCCACCGTCACGGCGATGACCGCGTCCACTCTGCAAGCCCTCAGTGCCGACGCAACCGTTTGGTTAGGCCTGGGCGTCTCTGCCCCGGGGATCTTGCGCCAGCACGGCGAGATCCCGTCGGACCGGCCGATCGCCATGATGCGCGAGTACGTGGCGCTCTTGCGCGAATGCCTGTCGGGAGAATCGGTGACGTTCGAAGGTGACTTCTGGTCGGTGCGCAAGTTCCGTCTTGGCATGCGGATCGGCGACCGGGTTCCCAAGATCGTCCTCGCAGCTCTGAACCCCCAGATGCTCCGTCTGGCCGGCGAGATTGCTGACGGTGTGCTGTTGAATTATCTACCTTCCAGCCACGTCGCACCATCGATCGAGGCGGTGCGTTCCGGGGGCGACGCAACGATCTTCGCCTACGTGCACGCCGCGGTCGGCGACCTCGAACGGAGCGCCCGATCGGCTCGCAAGGACTTGTTCAACTACGCCATGGCCGATGGCTACGCAAAGATGTTCGCGGCCGCCGGCTTTGAGGGCGAGGTCAACGAGCTTCGTGCTCGCCAAGCCGAGAAGGACCGCGAGGGCGCGCTGGCTGCGATCTCTGAGCGGATGATCCAGGCCATCGACTTCATTGGCTCGCCCGACGAGGTGACCAAGTTCGTGGCCGGATATGTGGACGCAGGAATCGAGCACCCGGTGCTCATGCCACTCCCCTGGGGCGACGACCGCCGGGCCGTGGCCGAATCGACAATGGCCGCCGCAATCAAAGCTGTCTAGGCGCTGTCTTCGCCGCGTAGGCCCGGTCAGCACCGTGTAGACGGTGCGTCTTCCCATTGTGCGGCACTCCAATGCCGACACCAACCGCTTCTTCAATCTCGGATCGGCATTAGTCTCAGCACATGAGCGACAAACTTGGAGTTCGATGGGGCTTTGCCGGCGGAACGACGCTGGCCACGATTGATGCTGCTCGTGATGTGGCTCGCTACGCCGACGGCGCCGGCTTCGACGGGTTGTGGATTTCCCACGCAATGGCCGTGGACCCAATCGTGGCGTTGGCCTGTGTGGCCAATGATGCTCCCAACCTCACGGAAGTCGGCACTTCGGTGGTCCCGCTGTACGGCCGCCACCCCATCGGACTGGCACAGCTCGCCCGCACCGCCCAGAGCGCGCTCGGAGGCCGATTTACCCTCGGCATCGGTGCCGCCTCCGCTCAGGCTGTTCAGGACAAGATGGGTGTGGCCTGGGATCGGCCATTTAGCTTCACTCGGGAATTCGTCGACGGACTTCAACCCTTGCTGGCCGGCCAGGCCGCCGACGTTGTCGGCGAACAGCTGACAACGCGGACCGAGTTGTTGATCGATGCGCCGGACACCCCGATCCTGCTGGCGGCGCTGGGTCCGAAGATGCTCGAGTTCGCCGGGCAGCGGACGGCGGGCACCTCGGTCGGCCAGTGTGGACCGAAGACCGTCGCCAGCTACGTGGCGCCGAAGATCAACGCCGCTGCGGCAGCGGCGGGACAACCGACACCGCGCATCATGGCGCTCATTCGGATCTGCGTCACGGACGACCCCGCACCTGTCCAGAAGATGGCCCGTGACCTGGCGGCTTGGTACCGCGCCATTCCCTCATACCGAGCGGTTCAAGACATAGAAGGCCTGGATGACCTTGCCGATATGTTCCTCATCGGCTCGTGGGAGCAAATCCTCGATGGTCTCGGTGCATATGCCCAGTCCGGTGTTACCGATTTCCGACTCGAGGTCGTTGCCCCAGACGACGCAACCCGCGACGCAACGCGCGACGCGCTCGCCAGTTACCTCACCTCGTAGGGCCTCGATCGCAACCCAGCGACAATGACGACTAGGCCGGGGGGCGGGCCTCGCTCAGCGCTTGCGAGTCACCTGAACCGGCAGGCTCGTGTAGCCATTGATGAACGCCGACAACGTCCGTTCGGGTTCACCCACGACTTCGATGCGATCGAAGCGTTGCAGGATCTCCTCCCACAGGATGCGCAGCTGTAGCTCAGCGAGACGGCTGCCCATGCAGAAGTGGATGCCGTACCCGAACGACAGGTGCCGTCCTGCGTTCTCGCGGTGAAGATCGATGGCGTCGGCGTTGGCCCCAAAGAACTCTTCGTCGCGGTTGGCGGACAAGTACCACATCAGCACTTGGTCGTCCTTACGGATCTGCTTACCCCCGAGTTCGGTGTCGCAGGTCGCGGTGCGTCGCATGTACGACAATGGCGTCTGCCAGCGAATAATCTCGGGAACGAGATTCTCCACCAGCGACGGCTCGGCGATGAGCTTGCTGTACTGGTCGGGGTAACGATTCAGTCCGAAGACGCTGCCCGACATCGAGTTGCGGGTGGTGTCGTTGCCACCGACGATCAGAAGGAACAGGTTGCCAAGGTGGGCCGCTGCAGGCATGCCCTTCGTCGCTTCGCCGTGCACCAGCATCGAGACGAGATCGAAGCCGGGCTTCGCTTCCCGTTCGATCCATAGCTGTTCGAAGTACTCGAGGCACTCCTGGATCTCGGCCCGCTGTTGTGCCCCCGACTCAATGGAGGTCCCGGGCTGGGGAATGGAGGTGACGACATCGGACCAGCGGGTGAGTTTGTGCCGATCCTCGAGCGGGAAGTCGAAGAGGGTCGCCAACAGCAAGGTGGTCAGCTCGATGGACACCGTCTCGACCCAGTCGAACGTCTCGCCTTCGGGCAGGGTGTCGAGGACGGCGATGGTGCGGTCTCGGATGAGATCGTCGAGATTCCGGAGACTGCCCGGGGCAGAGATATCACGGACCGTCTTGCGCTGGGTGGTCTGATCCGGCGGATCCATGGAGATAAAGGAGGCCGCGGAGCTGCCGATCGAGGCGGGCATCGGTGCGCCGACTGGCGGGCCGATCGTGATCCCGTCGGCCGATGAGTAGGTCTTCCAGTCACCGTCGACGGCCCGCACGTCGTCGTAGCGGGTGACTGACCAGTAGCGGCCCGAAGACCCGAGTTCGTTGAAATGCACCGGGTCTTCACGTCGGAGCCGGGCAAAGTGGTCGTGCCAGCGGTGCTCGCGAAATAGGTGCGGATTCAGAGGGTTGATCTCGTCTAGCGCAAGGTCTGCCGCCTCACCGACGTCGCCGCCGAATATCGCCTGCTCCATCTCTGGATTTCGTACAGGCTTGCGAGCCAGCCAGGCCTCGCGATCGATCTCCGTGTCGGTCATCGTTCGTCCCCTTTTGCGCCGTTGAATAACGTCTGCCGTTGAACGACACCGATCCGATGCTAGCTATCGCGCAGAGGAGACGAGCGTCAGGCAGATCGGATTGGCTCAGCCGCCCGGGGCACCGATATCAAAGCCACATACCAGCCACTCATCACCGGTCTTCGTCATGGTCAGCTCGATCGTGCGCTCGTCCCCACCGGCCAGAGTGATGGTGCCCGAAGCCGCGCCCGACGAGCCATTGCTGGTTGACGTGCTCGTGAGTGAGTATTCCTCGACCGCAGTGTCAGCGAAGAAGGACGCCAGTTCACTTGGTCCGCCACCTTCGAAGCAGTTGGCTTCGCTCAGCGCCCAGGCCGCCTCGTAATCCTCGGCCTGCACTTCGGACAGGAAGTCGTTGGCCCAGTCGATCGGCCCGGAAACTGCCTGCCAGAAAAGGAACGAGCAACCGCCCACCAGAGCACGAGGCCCACAGTAAGCCCCACAAGGATCTTCCAAACGGAACGCTTCCTGCGAGGAGGATCGGCGACCTCAACCGGATTGTGGGGTGGATCCCGAACCGTAGCCAGCGCCGGATGGAGCGCCAGGACCGGGTGGACGAGACGAGCTGGGGGCCGGAGCCGCCTGGGGACCACCTTGCCAGGCGCTGCCATCCAAATACCGCTGCGTTCCTGGTGGGTCGCCCTCGGCATACAACCATCCTGCGGGCGGCAGTGGGCTCTGGTCACTCATGGGTCCCTCCAAATGCTGAGCGATGCAGCGCGGCGACCGCCGCTTGCTGCCCGACATTACCCCACGTTGGATCAGACCAGTTCAGCCACCGGGTCAAACGCATCCTTTACCCGACACAAGTTCGTGAGTGCGTTTCGGTGCTGGTGAACGCTACCAATCCGCTCCATCGTCTCGGGGAGCGAAGTCATCCCATGCTGGGGGCCTGGCGGCATCAGATCCGGAGGATTGTGACGAGTCTGCCGGCAGGTCTTGAGCGGCTGGGGTCGACTCATGGGTGGCCGCCACCGTGTTGGCTTCGGATCTGTTCGGGGGTGTTTCGGTCGGATCGACGCTTTCGGCGACGTCTCGGGTGCTGACTATGGCGGCCAGCGCCGTGGTGATCGGTACGGCTGCGACGAGGCCGATCGAGCCGCAGAGCGTTCGCACGATCTCGACGGCGACGAGTTCGGAGTTGGCGGCCATAGCGAGGGATTGGTCGGACGCTGCGATGAGAAGCAGGATGGGCATGCTTGCGCCGGCGTAGGCAAGGAGGAGTGTGTTGACGGTCGACGCAATGTGTTCACGGCCGACTCGCACACCCGACACCACCAGCTCTGCAGTTGTCAGTTCGGGGTTGCGGTAGCGGAGCTCGGAGACGGTGGCGACTTGGGTGACAGTGACATCATCGAGGGCGCCAAGAGCGCCAAGAACCGCCCCGCCCAGTAAGAGCGAGGCCAAGTTTATGTCTTCGGCGATGAACGGCAAGACCACCCCGGCTTCGGTCGCAAGGCCACTGAAGTTTGCGAGCTCAAAGAACAACCAAGACAGGCCCAGCGTGAGGCCAAGCGCGCCCAGTGTTCCTGCGAGGGCAACGGTGGTTGTCGGGCTGAAGCCGTGTGTCAGGTACAGACTGATGAACGCGATTGCTGAAGCGGCCACTACCGACACCACCAGCGGGTCGTTGCCATCAAGAACCGACGGTGCGACGAACAGCACCAGAACGACAATTGTCGATGCCATAGCCAGCAACGCCAGCGCACCGCGGAACCGACCAAGAGCGATCACGACGGCTATGAACAGGCCAGTGAGCCAACCAAGTGATGTGCGGCGGTCCCGGTCAGCGTAAAAGTAGTTGTTGGTGGAGTCTTCGAACCCGAGAATCACCTGGTCACCGACAGACAGATCGGCGGCGGTTCGATCAAACGTTGAGTTGAACTCTGGCAAGACGATGATGGCACCCGCCTCCGGGCCCTCATGTAGGAGAAACGTGACCTCCCGGCAGTCCTGAGGGTTGTCGGCGGTCGAATAGCTGCATGGCCCGTCTCGGACTTCGTGGACGGTGGCGCTGAGCCGTTGGGTGGCGAGCCCAATCTCGTCCGCCTGCACAATCGCGTTGTCTCGACCGTCTCCGGTGGGCCACAGCATCACCATCGCAAGCACCGTTGCGACACCAAGAAACGCGACCAAGGCGAGCGTCACTTGGAGAGTCCGGTGGCCACTCCACGCTACCCAACCGCGGTCGGGGCCGTGCCCGGATCCATGTCCGTGTGAATGCCCGTGGGGATGCATTATCGCAGGATTTGCGTGTCAACCATCGACATCGCTCAAGGCTAGCGCCGTTCCAGCTATCAGCGAATGGTTCCCATTCCTGAGCTCGTCTGGAGGTCCTGACTTGGTAGCTGTGAGCTAGCTTGCACCCGAGCCGGCGTATGGAGGCTCAGATGAGTTACGACGAGAGGCAACTTGGTCATGCAGTATCACCTCGAAGGCTTCCGTGCCGGTGACCCGTCAGTGGCGCCTGTTGCATCCGATCTCGAGGGAAACGTGGCTTCACCGCCGGACGAGGTTGACGTCCTCATCGTCGGGTGCGGACCCGCAGGGCTGACGCTTGCAACACAGCTTTCAGCCTTTCCAGATCTCACCACACGAATCGTCGATCAGAAGCTGGGTCCACTGACGATCGGGCAAGCCGACGGTGTGGCCTGCCGGTCGATGGAAATGTTCGAGGCGTTCGGGTTCTGCGAGCGAGTTCTGAAAGAGGCCTACTGGGTGAACGAAACGGTCTTCTGGAGGCCCAACCCCGCCAAGCCCTTGGAGATCGCTCGGGCCGACCGAGTTCAAGACGTCGAGGACGGCCTGTCGGAGATGCCACACACGATTCTCAGTCAGGCCCGAGTCCACGACTTCTACTTAGACACCATGAAGCGTTCCGCCCGCCGCCTGTCGCCCGACTACGGGCGTCGCTTCGTCGACCTCACGGTGGCAGACGTGTTGGTCGGTGATAGCTATCCCGTGACCGCCACGCTCGAGCGGGTTGATCCAGGCCATGAGGGCGAGATCGAAACCGTCCGAGCTCGGTATGTGGTGGGTTGTGACGGCGCTCGCAGTTCAGTGCGCCGGTCCCTGGGCGTGGCACTTCGCGGTGACGCTGCCAACAAGATCTGGGGTGTGGCCGACTTTCTGGCCGTGACTGACTTTCCTGACATCCGGTTCAAGGCAGCAATTCAGTCAGCGAGCAACGGCAGCATGCTCATCATCCCTCGTGAGGGTGGCTACATGTTTCGCATGTACACCGAACTCGGCGAGCTCGAGCCAGGCGAGCGGGTCAGCGATCGCAACATTTCCTCGAGTGACATCATTGCCGCCGCGCAGCGGGTTCTGCTTCCGTACACCCTGGATGTCAAGGAGGTGGCGTGGTGGTCGGCCTACGAAATTGGACAGCGCATATCTGACACATTCGACGATAGAAAAATCGGGACAACAGAGTCACAAACACCGCGCGTCTTTATCACCGGCGATGCATGCCACACCCACAGCCCGAAGGCGGGTCAGGGCATGAACGTCTCGATGGCCGACAGCTTCAACCTTGGCTGGAAGCTGGCGTCGGTGATCCGGGGCACCTCGACTCCGGCCCTGCTCGACACGTACTCGTTCGAACGGCAAGCGGTCGCTCAAGAGTTGATCGACTTCGATAGAGACATGGAGAAGCTCTTCGCCGCGAGAGCCGGTGCCGCTACGGGCTCCGCTGAGGACGAGGGAGTCCAGGTCGAATTTCAGAACTACTACACCACGCACGCCCGGTTTACTGCTGGTGTCGAGACCCGGTACGGCTCGTCGCTCATCACGGGACATGCGAGCCGCCAGAGCCTCGCAACAGGGTTCACCGTTGGAACACGGCTCCACTCCGAAGCCGTCGTGCGACTGGCCGACGCCAAACCCGTTCACCTCGGCCACATCATCAAAGCCGACGGGAGATGGCGCATCATCGCGTTCGCAGCATCCGACGCCCCGACCGCACCATCCTCGACCCTGACGTTGCTTTGCAACTGGCTCGAGCACGCACTGGACTCACCCGTGGTCCGCTATACGCCGCCCGGGGCTGACCCCGACTCGATAATCGACGTGCGTGCCGTGTTCCAGCAGAGCCACCGCGATCTCGCCAGCGAAACGCTGCCGACTTTGCTGCTCCCCCGAAAGGGACGCTATGGGCTCATCGACTACGAGAAAGCGTTCTGCTCTGACCTCCATCGCGGCGCCGACATCTTCGACAGCCGCGGCATCGATCGAGCAAATGGCTGCATGATCGTGGTTCGCCCAGATCAGCACATCGCCGAGGTGCTCCGGCTCGACGGTCACGAGGAACTGAAGGCGTTCTTCTCCGGGTTCATGACATAGCGAACGTGCGAGATGCTCGCTCTCGCAGGCTCCCAAACGGCGGCATGTTGCCATCATTCGGTACGAGGAACTGATCTGGAAGCTCATGGCTCGGAAGACCGTCCGACACATACCGGAACGATCCATCATCGTTGGCCGTAATGCCCACGGAGTCGGCCCACGCTGCTGCGTCAACTCCAGTCCCATACCGACCTCTTGGCCGGTCAGCGTCCTTTGAACGACCGAAGAGTTACCCGCGTCTTCGATCTCAGGACTGATTGACGGGCTCAACTCGAGGTTTGCCTGCTGAGTACACTCGACGACATGCCAAAGACCGGACCGAAACGGGACCTTGAGGCAGAAGAGCGGATCCTGTCGGCAACACGAGGTCTGATCTGCACCAAGGGTCCAGGTCAGGTCACCATCAACGAGATCGCAGCTGAGGCACTAGTAGGAAAGCAAACGATCTATCGCTGGTGGCCTTCCAAGAGCGCCCTGGTTATCGATGCGCTCGAACGACTGTTCGAAGACGAGAATCCATTCCCCGAGACCGGGACAGCGAAGGAAGATGTCCGGATTCAGATGCGGCGAGTCGCAAAGATGTTCTCCTCCCCCACAGGTTCCATCATCCGCGAGCTGGTCGCTGAAAGCCAGGGCGATCCGGCAGTCGCCGAACAGTTTCGCGTCAGGTTCTTCGCCGAGCGTCGACTACGGGCCGCCGCTGCGTTGCAGGCCGGCGTTGATCGAGGTCAGGTGCGCGACGGTCTCGACATCGAGGCGGCGATCGACATGTTGTATGCACCGTTGTGGTTGCGCATGTTGATTGGTCATCAACCGCTCAGTCAACGAAGCGTCGACACGATCCTTGATCAGGCTTGGCCGGCGCTAGGGTCGCCGCCCCTTGCGCCATCGGCTTCTTCGTAGTGGGCGCGAATGTCTTGTCCGGCGCCGTGAAGGTCGGGCACTGCCCAGCCGACGTCGTCTAGCGATGCTCCGTCAGCGATGCGGATGAACTTCTCGATCAGCTTCGGAACGCCGGCCGCATCGGCTTGCCGACCGAGCAGTGTGCGTCCGGTTGCGGTCAGATTCCGGTCGTAGGCGTTCCGGAGCCCGAGCGCCTCGTCAACGGCTGCCGGTAGGTCAGAGTTGTCGCGTGGCGGCATCGGACAGGAAGCGGCCTCCTCGGTCTGATCATCAATCACGTCAGGGCGATCTTCGAGAACTGGGACGTCGTTGCGTTGGGTCAAGGCAAGTGCCCGTTCCAGCACGTCTCGCTGGAAGGCGACATCACCTGGTTTGCCACACATTGACCTCGCCAGCGGGTCGGAACCCCGCCGTGGTCACGATTGCGACCTTCGCTTCAGCGAGCGGCTTCGCCGCGGTGCTCGGCGTGACGGCCTGCTCTGGGAACGGCAGTTCCCCTGCCTTGGCCCGAATCCCGTTGTCAGTTCCCATTCATGCAAACTCCTCGATCGACGGTCTGGTCCGAGGCTACCAGAAATACGAGACCGAAGGTCTTGACAAAAGAACTCTCGACGACCATGACAACCGTCGTGCTCAACTCTCGGTGGCCCCAAGGGCTACTGGTGGTGCCAGAGCGGCGGGTGCCCGTGCGATTCAGTCACCGTCTCGGCTCCCCAACGACTTGCCACTCTCGAGTGCGCCAAGCGCGTCGGCCAGTCGCTTCGCCCTCGTCTCTTCGCGTTTGGCCGAATACAACGGGTAGAGCACCGCACGCTTGGCCGAATTCGAAAGCGCCTCGTACGCCTCTCGTGCTCGCTCGGACTCTCGCAGGGCCGACTCCAAGTCGGCCGGAACGGCAAGCGCATCGACTGGCTCGAGCAGCGACCAGGCACCGTTCGCTTTCGCGACATTGACCGCTCGTAGTCCTGCGTCGGCCATCAGCTCCGACTCGATGAGCTCCGTCACGTGTTGCTTGTTGATCTTCGACCACACGCTTCGAGGTTTCCGCGGCGTGAAGATCTGTTTGTAGCACTCACCGTCTATCGGCTTGACCTTGCTGTCGATCCAACCGAAACACAACGCTTCTCGTACCGCGTCTTCCCAGCTGAGTCGGCGCTTGCCCGTCGAAGCGCGGTAATAGATCAACCACACGCCGTCGCGCTTCGCATGGTTCTTCTCCAGCCAGGAGCGCCATCCAGCCCGGGTCTAGGGATGTGTCTCACGTAGCTGAGAGTCGAAGGAAGACATCCTCAGCTCTGCTCCCTACCGATTGGGCGGAGCGCTCGAATCCGCTGTGCCAGCGTCTCGTCGGTGGCGAACAGCACCCCTCGATGGTTCATGAAGCTCGAATCTGCTCGGTTCAGATCGAGTGGGCCACCATACATATCAGTAGCGACGGCGCCGACTTCATGAAACAGACACGCAGTGGCGGCGAAGTCCCACAAGCTGCCGCCGCCGGTTGGCCCGGGGTATTTGAAGTAGCAGGCTGGCGGGCCCGCTAGCACTCCGCACGCGTTCATCACCGCGCCACCGGTCGCGTGGAGCTGCAGTCCGGTCAGGCCCATGTCTCGCGCTAACTGGCCCAGTGCGTCGATGACAACGTCGTGATCATCGCTCGCGAGGAAGCTGCGGTCGGCGAACACCGAGAGCACGTCTCCCCGGGGCCGCGGTTCAGTTGGCCAGGGACCGCGGTCACGAAATACCCCGACACCCCTGATCGCATGCAACACCGTCGTCTCGACTGGGTCATAGATCACGCCGACCCAAGCGGTGCCATCCCGGCCGACCAGAGCGATAGAGACGGCGTAGCCGGGCGAGCCCTCGATGAAGGGCAGGGTGCCGTCGAGGG
This sequence comes from Acidimicrobiales bacterium, assembly GCA_047638695.1. Classification (GTDB taxonomy): domain Bacteria; phylum Actinomycetota; class Acidimicrobiia; order Acidimicrobiales; family SZUA-35; genus JAHECQ01. Next base: position 50,759 of record JBLINY010000024.1, read on the forward strand.
GATCGATACTCCAGAAGTAGTCAGCGGCCAGACGGCCGCTGTCATCGTCTCGTTCCTCGGCGAGCAAGCCGAGTTCAAATCGTTCGATGGTGGGGGCGAGGATGTCGAGGATGACGTTCTCGCTGCGCCGATCGATCTCGGTCACCACCTGGGACGCGAGGCTCCCACCCCGGGCCTTGTGCTGAATCTCGTGCGGCCGCGACTGCGCGATCATCTGCCCCGCCTCGCTGGCGGCCAGGATGGCGAGGTTGGCGAGCTGGCGCAGATCGGATGTGGAGAGCTTCACACCGTCTCCGTAACAGCCGGCTCTATCGCAGCCGTATCCATCTCAGCGGTCCCCATTACAGCGCCTCCAGGACCTCACGGGCGAGCCGCTCGCTGTACCGGTGGAGCTTCCAGTGATCGGGACTCCATCCCTGTAAGAACCGGTAAAAGTCGGTCCAAGCTACCGGGTACAGGGCCCGCCAATCGTTCTCCAGAGCAGCAAAGTCCAACGCCTTACCGGAGCGCTCCAGCGCA
>JBLINY010000025.1:0-50599 GCA_047638695.1 Acidimicrobiales bacterium
CGCACCGACTCACGCTCGGGCTGCGATGGATCGTTGAAGCCGCCAACTCGTGGTGGTCGAACTACGGTCAACTCCGGCGCAACACCGACCGGCGAAACCGCCACCGCCACGCCGCACTCCGCCTCGCTACCACCGTGCTCATGATCGCCAGACTCATCGACTACCGAGATCGATGGAGCCCCAAGAATCCACCTACCGGCTGAGCCCCTTAGAGCCGCCGGTTTAGAGAATCCGGCTCAGGCAGCCAGGACGTGAGAAATGGCTTCGGTGAGACCTCGCCCTGACCGGCCGCCGGTGGTGATGAGCCGAGACCCATCTGCAGTAATGAGCTCGGCCGTCCCGAATTCGCTGCAGTGCAGATGCGAGGCGAAGAGCGCTTGATGATCGTCTTGCAAGCTCGCGCTTTGTGGAGCCGATGCCGCGACCAACAAGTGGATTCGGTCGTGGGCGGTGAGGACTCTCTCTATTCGCTCCACCAGGTCAGAACGACCAATCTGCTGTAGGAATCGAACTAGCGGTCCGACCTCGCTTACGAGAAAGATGGCGGCAGCATCCGACTCGTTGGGTCCGGCCGCCTTGCTGGCAAGTGTCGCTTCGATGGCGGTCAGCACCCGTTCGATGCCAGCGACGTCGTCGATGGTCGCATAACCACGCAGATGGGGTAGCTGCACCAGTCGGATCAAGGCTCGATCGCCGCGATCGATGATGTACATCTCGAGCCCCCGGTTTTCAGGACGACCGAGAAGGTCGAGGGTGAGGCTGGCCAAAAGTTCGTTGGTGATTGTTAGGTCGTCGCCTATCACCAGAACGGCTCCGCCGTGGTCGATAGCAGGTGTCGCATCAGCCGAATGCGAGTGGTCGTGGCCCGCCGATCGAGGGTCGGCGGGGGAGGCAATAGCTTCAACTTCAACAGCGTTCTGGTTCACCTGGTTGGTCAGATCGTCGGCCTGGCCGCCGCTGATGCCGGACGGGATCACTGCCCTGGCGGGCTCATCGCCCCGGGTGAACGAAGCTGCACCGCTTTCTTCGATCTTGAGCACAGCAGTGCAACCCGGTGGTAGTTCATCAAGGTTGGTCGCGAGTACCAGCGCAGTGTGTCCTTCGCCCATGGCGAGAAGAATCGGTTCCGGTCGATCGATGACGGTCAGCGTTCCCGTTGGCTTGGCCAGGTATCCGATCGAGGGGAGCAGCGACCAGTCGTCGACGCGATCGTCGCCGATGTCGAAGTCGACCTGACGCGGCGTGACCGAGGTGCTGTTCGTGGTAATCAGGTGACGGGCTGCCGCCAGTGATAGGGCTCGAGGACCAATGATGCCCATTGTCTCGGAGGCGGAATCGATGGTTATTGGCAAGGACGAAAGCACGGCGCGTTTGGTCAGAATGGCCTGGAGTTCTGGCTCGATCGGATGGTCGTCTGCTCGCTCGGGTTGGTACGGCTCGGTCTTGACGGTGACGCCGACGGACAGTGTGAACGGTGGCGACAGCGGCGTGGGAATACCTGAGGCTGCAGCGTCGCCGGTGGCGAGTGGCGAGCCAGCACGCTCCCGCTGTTGGGCGGCGACGGCGCGGGCGTGAAGGGCGACGTCATCACCGAATCGACGCAGCTGTGAGGCCCGGGCCTGTCCTAAGTCCTGGGCCTGTCGGCGCCGTAGGAACGTGCGAATGCCACGGGTGGGGACTGGGACGGGAACGAGACGCGGTGTTGCCAACTGATCGGGCAACGGTGTGGATGATCTCGGACCACCTACACGTTCGAGCAGAAATCGATCGGCGGGGAGTTCGATCATTTGGCCGGCTTCGATGTCGGTAGCAGTCCGAACCGAGATGCCGTCGATCGAGACGGTGGAATCCGCCGGCGTGAGAACTACCCCTCCGTCGGTTACCTCAACCTCGAACGTCACTCGATCGGGGTCACCCTCGGCTAGGCCGATGAGGTGCTCCGATCGGGGTCCGAACGCGTAGCCGCCAGCGTCGAGATCGAGTGTTCTGCCGCTGCTGAGACCGGCAAGATGCCGGAGTCGGAACAGTGGAGGCTCGCCCGAATCACCACGTGAGAAGTCAGAGTCTTTCGCCTTGCCAATACCCGCCACAGTCGGAGACGGTATCTGCTACGAGTCCGACCCGAAAGATGAACTGGCGAGGGTGAGTGGCTTGGTTACTTATGAGAAGGTGCGCCAGGTTGCGGCGAGTGGTGCGGTCCGACCAGCGCCGGCTCGTCGCTCGAGCGCAACTCCTGTCCCTAGTAGCAGCGAGCCTCCTGCGGCGAGCAACATCCATACCGGCAGATGCGGTACAACCGCTGATGCTTCGATGATGACGGTGGCGCCAAGCAGGATTGCCCCGACCACGGCCGGACCGCCCCACTTGCGCTCGACTCCGATTACGAGCGACACCAGACCGATGACCCCAGCCAAGGTGGCGTGCCAGCCTGCCGACTCGGTCAGTCGTTCCAGTAGAGCGGCGAATCCGACAAGGGCGATGCCCGGGGCGAGCCCGATCCATGAGCTCTGGCCCGCTTGCATGACGCGTCGGCCGAACCACAGCAGGCCGGCGGCCGGGGCCCAAAGGTAGGCCTCGATAAACGTGAAGTCCTGGTCGATGGCAACGATCCACGATCCAGCAAAGAGGGTGAGCGCGGCAACGACATCGAGGTTGGGGGTCTTGTTCACTTCTGTGTCGAGGAACAGAAGAAGGGCTGAACCGACGGCCCACAGGCCGGCCATTGTGGGGTCGACGGCGAACAACGGTGGGGCGGTGATTGGCAGAAGCAGGCGTGGACCCGAGCGGAGGTCGGGTATGGGCAGTTGATCGGCAGTGAACCCAAGCACGAGCAAGGTGGCCGCACTCGCAGCGCTCACCAACAACACTTCGATGAAGTCGAGGTGGATGGGGTGTGCTGCGTAGGCGACAATGCCGAGGGAAAAGCTGGCGAGGCCAAACCGCTGTGTCGAGCGAGCTCGTTGTGGAGCCGCCCCGGCGGCCAAGTCGAGGATCGAACGGGCTTGGAGCAGAATGCTGGCACCGAGGCCGATCGATACGACCGCCAGCGGGTCGGACAGAGCGATCAGCGTTGCCAGCAGGAGACCGATTCGCAGGGCGGCCGTGGCATGACGTCTACCGCCGAGACCCAGAAAGGTCGAGCCAGCAACGACGGTGTAGGCCGTTGCGACGATGTTGCCGGTTTCGAAGGCTGCTAGCAGCACCGCTGTGCCGATACCAAGAGTCGAAAGCCAGCCGGTGTGGCCATCGCCGACGCAGCGGTACCACGGGGCCTCTGGCTCGATCCGGCTTCCGCTCTCGACATCAGAGATCAGCCAGCTGAGAGCTGTGAGCGCGGCGGCTATCAGGAAGCCGAGATCGGTGCCCGAGTGGTCCTGCGTGATGGTGACGAGAGCAAGCAGCGTGGTGAAACCCACACTGGCGCCATCAACGAGCGGTGCAATCTCGCCCTGTCGCAACTGGAGCACCAGGAAACGAGCTGCAACCAAGGCGGCAGTTCCCAGCACAACGGCTCGGCTGGGGTAGGCCCCCATCACGGCGATGACGTCTGGTAAGGCGAGCACCGCGATTCCGCAAGCGGCGATTGGGCCCGGTAATCGATGATCGGCCAGAAGGGCGACACCGATCGCAGCGATCGCCAGCGCCACGGAGGTGATCGGTGACACGCGGGTGAGCTCGGCCAGCCAGTCGATGAAGCTGCCGTCGAGGGTGTAGGAAGCAGCGATATCGAGTGCCGGAGACAGGCCGGCAAGGACGGCCGTACCTAAAGCGTCGAGCCGCCAACTTCGGCGTTGGCCGAGTGATCCGACGTGGAGGCCGAGCAGTAGGGCGGTGCCCGCCATCAGCAGCGGAACGGCGGGCGGAAGGCCGAGTAGGGCGCCTGCGCCCAGGGCGGCGGCGCCAATCGAAAACACTCGGCCGAGGACCATGAACGGCGAGCCGGTTCGGTCGAGCAAGGCAAGCGTGACCACGCCGACAATGCCGGCCAGCACACCAACCTCGGCTCGCTCGAGACCGAATGCGGTCGCCACCGCACCCACGTCGATGGGGATCAAGAAGCCGCCGAGATGGATGAGTACGGCCGCGGTGCCCGGCAACTTCGCACGAAGTGAGCACCCGCTGCCCAGTGCAACGGTGGCAACCAGGGCGACCAGTCCGGCCTTCATTTCGAGACCGAGGCGATCCCAGCTAACGGCGATGAAGGTGCCGGCGGCTGCAACCAACAGCGCAGCACCAAGGGCGGCCATAATCAGGGCGGCGGTCCGTTCGCCCGCTGCCGGTTCTTCTGGTCGGCTCGAAGCAACAGCGTGATTGGTCATGTCTTCAGCATGAGGCTCCGGTTCCTAAGGCGGTCCCCGGGTAATCCCCCAAAGACCCGTGGGGCCGCCTGCGGCTGAACGGGCGCCGACACCCTGAGGTCGGTAGCATTGACGCAGGATCTTTCGAGGAGCAAAACACCATGGCAAACGCAAGTTCACCCGAACTCTCGCCCAACGATGTCGTCATCGTCGAGGCCGGCCGCTCGGCGGTCGGCAAACGCAACGGTTCGTTGGCCGGTGCCCACCCATCCGATGTTCTGGGACCGGTCATGATGGAGGTCATTGCCCGCGCTGGAGTGACATCGGCCGACGTCGGCCAGGTGGTTGGCGGGTGCATCAACAAGGTCGGCGCCCAGGCCATGAACATCACTCGCACCGCCTGGCTAAGCCATGGCGGTGCAGCCGATGTTGCCTGCACCACGATCGATGCGCAGTGCGGCTCATCGCAGCAGGCAGTGAACACCGCCCACGCTCTTATCTCCGCCGGTGTTGAAGACGTCGTGCTAGCTTGCGGTGTCGAGGCCATGAGCATCCTGCCCATTGGTTCTGACGCCTACGCCGGAGCCAAGAGTGGTCTCGGCAAACCGGTCAGCCGCACCTACTTCGAACACTTCGAGTTCACCAGCCAGTTCGAGGGTGCCGAGCGCATGGCCGAGAAGTACGGCATCAGCCGTCAAGACACCGACGGCTTCGGCCTTCAGTCTCAGGAACGGGCAGCGGTTGCCATCGCCGAGGGACGTTTCGAGAATCAGATCATCCCGATCGAAGCTCCGGTGCTCGACGCCGATGGCAACAAGACCGACGAGACCATCACCGTCACCCGCGACGAAATTCCTCGCGACACCAGCCTCGAGAAGTTGGCCACACTGAAGCCCGTCGCTCGCGAGGATGGCATTCACACCGCCGGCACTTCTTCTCAGATTGCCGATGGCGCCAGCGCCGTCTTGCTCATGAGTGCCAAGAAGGCCAAGGAGCTTGGTGTGAAGCCCCGAGCCCGGGTGCTGCAATCGGCTCTGGTTGGGTGCGACCCGGTGCTGATGTTGGAGGGTCCGATTCCTGCCACTCAGAAGGTGCTCGAGCGCGAGGGCCTCACGGTGGACGACATCGATGTGTTCGAGGTCAACGAAGCGTTCGCCTCAGTTGTGCTGTCATGGCAGAAGACACTTGGTGCCGACATGGAAAAGGTGAACCCGAACGGTGGCGCCATTTCGCTGGGTCACCCGCTTGGTGGCACCGGTTGCTTCCTCACAACGAAAGCCGTGCACGAGCTTGAGCGCACCGGCGGTCGTTACGGCGTCATCACCATGTGCTGCGGTGGCGGGCTCGGTACCGGCACGCTGATCGAGCGCATCTGACAAACTTTGTCTCTGCTGACCAGCCTGTGCCTAGAGGCAAGCCTCTAGCGACGGGTCTGAAGGCGATCGGCTTTCAGGCTCGTCGGCAGGACTTAGGCCGACGGCTCTTAAGCCCGAAAGCTCTTAAGCCCGAAGGCTCTTAAGCCCGAAGGCTCTTAAGCCCGAAGGCCGCCGAGGATCATGGTTTGCAGTTGTGCAGCGGTGGCCTCAATGTTCTCCTCCGGTCGCGTGAGGGTCGAATTCAGGGCAGCGATGAGAACGCGGGCTGCAAGCTCGGGGTTGAGGTCGGGCCTGAGCGTCTTGTCGGCCATTCCCGCTCCGATCAACTCGGTCCATGTCTCGACGAACTCGCGCATATGCACGGCGAGGCCTCTTCGGACGACAGGCGGCACGGACCGGTAGCAGCGAATGTTGGCTCTGGTCACATGTTCGTTCAGGCTGATCGCTCGGAGGTAGGCGTCTATGGCAACACCGAGCTGTTCGGCCCCAGTTGTTGCGTCACTGACATCGAGGGCCTCGTTGATGGCCTGCCGAGCGTGACCGATACCGGCTCGAAGAACGGCCTCGACGAGGTCTTCGACGGTGGGAAAGTGGAAGCTGACCACCGCTGGCTCGACATCTGAGAGCAGCGACACGTCAGCCAAGCTGGTTGCCCCGTAGCCGTGTTCGGCCAGTCGCTGGGCAGCCGCGCCCAGAATCTTCTGCCTGGCGGCATCCCGCCGTCGTTCCGCTCTGTCATCGGTACTTTCGTCACGAACTGCGTCATCAACCCGGTCTGCCATCACCTCACCGTAGTGAGCTGAGGCCTGGTGCGCTGGGGTGGCCAGATGTCACCAGGGCGTGGCCGCGCGTAAGATCGGCGGGTCATCGAGATCAGGAGCGTGATGGGACTTCGAGGGGATGCTGCGGTCGTTGGGTTTGCCGAATGGCAAAGCGAGCGACGACATAAGGGATCGAGGGCCTTTCAACTCGAGCAGTGGGCTGATTTGGCTTCAGAGGCTCTCGCCGATGCCGGGATCGAGTCGGGTGAGGTGAACGGCCTCGTCTGCCTCGACATTCGCGAGTCGACCGACTTCGTGCCGGCCACGATCGCCGAGTACTGCGGTTGGCGAGTGAACTTCGCCGAGCGGGTCGACCTGGGAGGAGCCAGCCCGGTCGGCATGTTGTGGCGGGCTGCCGCAGCCATCGAGCTGGGTCTTTGCGATGTCGTGGTGTGTGCCGCACCGAGTCGGCCGCGGCCCCGGCCCAACCAGCCTCGCGAGCCGAAGTTCAATTGGGCGAGCACGGGTGCTTCCAGCAACAAGTGGGGCTCGCCCCAGGCCGAGTTCGAGATTCCTCACGGCAACGTTGCGCAAAATGCGGGCTACGCCATGATCGCCAATCGTTACGCGGCCGAGTTCGGCTGGGACGAGCGAGCGCTGGCCAAGATCGCGGCCGACCAACGCACGTCGGCCAACGCCAACCCCAACGCCGTGTTCAAAGATGTGCCCATAACGATCGACGATGTGTTGGCGTCGAAGATGGTGGCCGATCCCATCCATGTGCTCGAGATCGTCATGCCTTGTCAGGGTGGCTCGGCCATGGTGGTGACCTCGCGTGAGCGCGCAGCCAAGACCCCGCACCGCCCGGCATACATCACCGGCTTTGGCGAGCACTTGGCGTACAAAACCCCCACCTACGCCGACGATCTTGTGCGGACGCCGATTGGCAAAGCTGCCGATCAGGCCTTCGCCATGGCCGGGATCAAGCCTGGCGCAGTCGATGCCGCGCAGCTGTACGACTGTTACACGATCACCGTTCTGCTGACCCTTGAGGATGCGGGCTTCTGTCGCAAAGGCGAGGCCGCCGCTTTCGTGAACGCACATGACCTCAGCTACCTGGGCGACTTCCCGGTGAATACCCACGGAGGACAGTTGGGTATGGGGCAGCCAGGGGCATCCGGAGGCATGACCCAAACGGTCGAGGCCGTCCGTCAGATTCAGGGTCGAGCTGAGGCTCGCCAACTGGCTACCGCCGACACAATGTTCGTCTCGGGTACCGGCGGCATCATGAGTGAGCAGTCGGCCGTAATTCTGCAGGGAGGCTGATCGATGCAACCAGCACCGATAACCCCCGATCCAACGCCGACCTCACAGCCCTTCTGGGATGCCCTCACTGAGGGGCGGGTCGAGTTGCAACAGTGCGACGACTGCCGTGGTTGGGTCTACTACCCACGGTCCCGCTGTTCGCACTGCCTGTCGGCCAATCTCACCTGGACACAGATCAGCGGCGAGGGGACGCTGTACACCTATACCGTTGCCCGTCAGCCGACGACCCCTGCGTTTGACGACACGGAGAATTTGCTCCTCGCTGTTGTTGAGCTCGACGAAGGTCCGAAGGTCACGACCAGTCTCGAAGGCCTCGCTGTGGCCGATATCGAGGTCGGGATGCGATTGAAGCCGCTCTTCGTGCCCGCTGGTGAGCAGGTACTACTCCGCTACCAGCCGATCTGACCCGTTCTGCTGGCGAATCCGCCACGGTAGAAAAAGTCAGGGAAACAACTCGACCACGGGTAGGTGGCCGACCGTCGTAGGTTGAGAGCGATGCATCGTCTCAACTATCTCGGCATGTATCTGATGATCGCCGGGATTGGAGTGACGTTCATCTTCCTCGCCGACATCCAGGATGAGTTCGATCTCCCGGCGTGGGGCGTCGGGATGATCGCGTCATTCAGCTTTGTTGCGTCGGTGCTGATGTCGATCGCAGTTTCACCTTTGGCCGACCGTGGGTCGCTGCTACCTCTTGCGGTCAGCGGTGTGGTCGCCGCCATCGTTGGAAATGTTGGTTTTGCGCTGTCGTCCTCGTTGCTGGGCTTCGTGCTGAGCCGGTCGCTTGTTGGGGTCGGCATCGGGCTCTTCGGTGTTGTGGCCCGCAAGGCCCTCATCGGCGACGACATGTCGAACAGCGGTGAGCGTTTGGGTGCGATGTTGTCGGCGGGAGTGGCCGGTTTCATTACCGGACCTGCGCTGGGGGCATTGCTGGCTGACGCCGGACGGCAGCTGCCTTCGATCCTGGTCGCCATTGCTATCGCCATTGTCGCCGTGCCCTGGCTTTGGTGGCTCCGCAGCGTGCCGTTGGCAACCGAGCAACGAGTTCGGGTTCGAGACATGCGGCCGTTGTTGAGCCGTCCCGGCGCTCGCGCCGCGCTCTTCGGTCAGATGGCGGTGATGGGGAATGTAGGGGTCTTCGACTCGACCGTCGATCGGTATCTCACCGACCTAGGTGTCTCTGACATCGCGGTTGCCTTGGCGCTGATCGCCATTGGTTCACCATTGCTGTTTCTGCCGACTCGGGTCGGCGCTTTCGTCGACCGAACACAACCGGGCCGCCTCATGGTGCTTGCGATGGCTGGTTTTGCGATCGTGGTGGCGATGATGGGCTTCTGGCAGGTTCTCGCAGCCTTCATCGTGATCGGTGTCTGTCAGGCGGTCGTGGAGAGCACCGTGATGCCATCGGCTGGCGTGTTGATGGTGCGAGAAACGGGGGCAGCCCAGTCAGCCATTGGCCAGACTCTGCTGGACAGCGTCGGGCAACTGCTGGCTGCTGCTACCTCGATTGTTGCGCCCATCGCCTATGCGGCGTGGGGCGCACGCGGATCGTTCGGTGGCTCGGCCGTGATGATTGCGGTTCTGATGCTCTTGGCCCGTCGTGAGGTGTCGCGTCTCGATGGACCAACGGCTGTTCGATTCGCGGCGCCATCGAGCGCCCGCTAGATCGAGCTGAATGCTTTCTCGAGCGACTCGACCGTGCGATCGATGTTGTGCAACTTGTCGAGACCAAATAGGCCGAGGCGGAACGTTTTGAAGTCAGAGCCTTCGTCAATCTGAAGCGGTACGCCAGCTGCGATCTGTAGACCGACGGCCGCGAACTTGCTTCCGTTCTGGATCCCGTCATCGTCGGTGTAGCTCACCACCACACCGGGGGCTCCAAAACCGTCGGAGGCGACGCTGATGAAACCACGACCAGCCAACATCTCCCGCACCCGAGTACCCAGTTCGAGTTGTTCGTTCTTCACCCGGTCGAAGCCGTAGGCGTCGGTTTCGTTCATCACTCGCCCGAAGGCAGTGAGCGCGTCGGTTGGCATCGTGGCGTGGTAGGCGTGGCCGCCGTTCTCGTACGCCTGCATGATCTGCAACCACTTCCCAAGGTCGCAGGCGAAACTGGTGCTGGCGCTCGCCTGCACTGCGATGCGTCCCGCTTCGCTCATCATCACCAAGGCACTACACGGAGAGGCGCTCCAGCCCTTCTGCGGCGCACTGATCAGAACATCGACGCCGATGTCTGCCATGTTGACCCACACGGTGCCCGAGGCAATGCAGTCGAGCACGAACAGGCCGCCTACCCGGTGCGTGGCTTCGGCCACGGTTTTCAAATAGTCGTCGGGCAGGATCATCCCGGCTGCGGTTTCGACGTGTGGCGCAAACACCACCTCGGGCCTTTGCTGGGCGATCGTAGCCACGACCTCTTCGATGGGTGCCGGGGCGAATGGTTCCTGAGCACCGGGCCGAGCGCGGCGAGCCTTCAGGACCGTCTCTGACGCCGGGATGTCTCCCATTTCGAAGATTTGCGACCAGCGAAAACTGAACCAGCCGTTGCGGATCACGAGGACCGACTTGTCGGTGGCCAATTGTCGAGCCACAGCCTCCATGCCGTAGGTGCCGCTGCCGGGGACGATGGCCATCGCGTCAGCGGCGTAGACCCGTCTCAGCGTCGACGAAATATCGTTCATCACTGCTTGGAAAGACTGTGACATGTGGTTGACGGCTCGGTCGGTGTAGACGACGGAGTACTCGAGCAGACCATCGGGATCGACATCAGGAAGCAGACCAGGCATCGGGGGTTCTCCTCAGTTGGGCGTGAGAAGATCAATACCGCACCTGGGAACGTTCGTCTAGAAGAGCGAATCCTGCACGGCGAGCGGCTGCGAGCCGAAGTCGCCAATTTCAGTTTGTAGACCGTAGATCTTCTGCAGGTCGGCGACGAAACGATCATCACCGCCGGGTCGATTGACCAGGACCAATCTGCCGCAAGCGTTGGTCACGACCAGGTCGTGGGCGCCTGTTGCGAGGTCGCCCGGATAGCGGTGAAGCTGCGACCAATCGCCTTTGTCCGATCGCGGATGCTGCCAGGCATCGTCCATGGGTTCGATGGTGTCGCTGTCGACGATGAGCCGGTGGATGTCGTCGCGATGGCCGTCAAGTTCGGCGGTCAGCTGGTGGTCTGGCTGTGGTTGGAGAAGGCCCTTGAGTTTTCTGTTGGCCGAAACGGCCTGGGTTAGACCGAGCCGCTCGGTCACGTGGTCTTCCAGCAACCGGACTGTGATGCCGTCTGGCACCCAGGCTACGACCCGAGCCAGCCATGCTCCTTGTTCGGCCAAACGCGTATCGAGGCGACGTTCGGTGCTGGTGCCAACCTTCATTGACCCGTCGCGAAACGCGGCGAGGTAGAGCAGATTGGGTTGTCGGAGATGGGCGGCCATGGTCGGATCGACTCCGACGTCTTCCTTGGTGTGAGCGTGGTGAAGGTTGCTGGCGAAGGTGGCCTCGATCACGGCACACGAGCGGCAGTTGCGACTTCCTGGTTGTGGTCGCTGCACGCAGTCGACGTACGACGGCCCGCCCGACCGGAATGGCCGGTGGCCAAGACACACCCGCGGGGAGTCGGCGGCTGCCCGATGGTTGAGCTGCAACCCCAGCAGGGGAACCAAACCGGAGGCGATGTGGTCGTTGTATCGAACCCGTACCGAGGGCAGGCCATCGGCCCACTCCACTCCAACGATCACTCGCCTGTCGGCCACGGTCTCACACCCTAACGAGGCACCCAAACGAAGCACCCAACGAAGCCGTCGGAAGAGTGACCGGGATGAAGCCGCAGGAAGAGCCACTCGGTCGGGCGGTGTGGCTTGTCGGGTTCGCTGGTTACTCGATGCCGTGGTCGAGGGCGTAGCGAATGAGTTCCTGCTTTCTGTTGAGGTGGAGCTTGCCCAAGATGTTTCGGACATGGTTCTCGACGGTCTTCGGAGCGATGTACAACTCTTCGCCGATCTCCTTGTATGTGTGGCCGCGGGCGACGTATTGGAGCACCTCGCGCTCGCGATCCGACAACGGCTGAGCCGGTCCAGAGTCCTTACTCATCTTGCGAAATTCGCCCAGGACCAGGCTGGCTAGAGCAGGAGAGAAGACGGGCTCGCCTTTTGCCGCCTTCCAGAGGGCATCTCGCAACTCATCGGGAGGAGTTGATTTCACCAGGTAGCCGTTGGCGCCTGCGGCGACTGCATCGAGTAGGTCGCGTTCGGCTTCGGAGACGGTGAGCATCACGATGTTTGTGGTGGTGCCACACGTCTTGGCGACTTTGAGCCCGCCCCCGTTTGGCATGTTGAGATCGCACACCACGAGATCGGGCTTGTGTTTGGTGATGGCGGCGATGGCCTCGTCGGCATCGCCGGCCTCGGCCACGACGTGGAAGTTCTCGCCCAGGTCGGCGCGCACGCCCGATCGCCAGATCGGATGATCGTCGGCGAGCACCACGGTCACATGACTGCTGAAGGTCATATCCACATCCTCACTTCGGTACCCCGTCCGGGGCGACCGTCAATTTCAACCCGGCCACCGATGTCGGCCACCCGACCTCTGACAGATCGGCGCAAACCCTCGCCCTCTGAAACCGTGGCGGTATCGAACCCCGACCCATCGTCTTTCACCGAGACGAAGATGCCGCCGTCGATCATTTCGTTAGCGGGCTCGGCGTACACCGTTGCCTTCGTCGCCCCGCCATGTTTGGCTGCATTGGTGAGCGCTTCGCCGACTGCTCCGCCGAGCGCATGGATTGCGTCCTCGGAGCCTGTCTGGAGATCGGGAGCGCTAACGACCTCCACCTTCAATCCATAGCGCTGCTCGGCCCGACGAGCCGCAGCCCGTAGGGCCGAAGCGACATCGGCCTCGGTCGTCGTGGCGCCGAAGAGGTACTCGCGCAGCTCGTGCTCTTGGGTGCGCGCCAGGTCGACCAGTTGTTCATCGCCGCTGCGCCGCTGGATAACGGCGAGCGTTTGCAGCACGCCGTCATGCAAGGTTCGGGCAACCTCCTCCCGGGCACGAAAGGCTGAGATCTCGCGGTCGCTGCGTTCTTGCTGGTTCAAGAGGTAACCGGCAACCCAGCCGGCGACTGCGAAGAGTACGGTACTGGCGATGCGAGCTGAGCTGAAAACCGAGTCGTTCGAGGCGAAGGGAAATGCTAGCCACCCGGCGTAGCGGGCAAGTCCCAACCCCAGACCCGTTACGACGGCTAGTCGGGTGCCGGCAGCAATGGCCGTCGTGAAGATGACTGCGATGGGCCAGACCGTTGGCAGTGCCTGGGAGTGTGGCGTTCCGTAGACCCATGAGTCGAGAAAAAGGAGCAGAGCCGCGAGTGCGATTTCGCTAAGGACGGGGAGGGGTCGCACGACGTGGCGAGCTTGGAGGTGGTACCGCCATGTCAACAGCGCCGTGAAACCGAGAGTTGCGAGAACCATGGCAACTCCCGCCGCTGGATGGGCGACGTCGACCTTCAGCTCGTCTCGCGACCGATCCCAGATCTCGAAGAGGAACACGATGGTGAGCCACACGGCCACCAGCCAGCGGTAGGCCAGGATTCCCCGCAGCAGCGTGTCACGCGTCGGGGGCGAGATCCGAGGCGGGTGAAGCAGCGCGGTCACAGCCAAAACCTAGGCCGTCAATAGTCGAGGCGCTGTCGCTAGCCAGACGGCTGTCGGTAGCAAAGAGCTGACGGTCGAGCTCTTTAGATCAGAACGGCGGCCGAGCCGAGGAGGTGGTCGGCGGCTCCGCCGAGTGCTGTGGCTGCCTCGTTGGTACTGACCTTGGCCAGAACGTCCTTCGCCTGGCTGACATAGGTGCGGGCCACCGCCATGGCCATTTCGACACCCGGTCCGTCGCGCACGATCTCGATCGCGGCATGACGGTCTTCCATGGTGAGCCCATCGGTGAGGAGCTCGCGCAACCGGTCGGTCCCGGGGGCCGCGAGCGTGTAGATGACCGGGAGGCTGTAGACACCCTCGATCATGTCGTTGCCGGCCGGTTTGCCGAGCTGCTCGTCGGTGGCGACGCAGTCGAGGATGTCGTCGATCACCTGGAAGGCCATGCCATAGAGTCGTCCGAATTCGGTGAGGTGGTCGATGGCGTCGGTCGGCTGCTCGCTTACGATGCCGCCGATGCGGCAGGCGGCAGCGTAGAGGGACGCGGTCTTTCCTTCGATTGAGGGCTCGTACTGCTCGACCGTGCGATCGACGTTGTACAACGTCTGCAGCTCGCCGACCTGTCCCTCGCAGAGCTTGGCAATGGTGGAGGCCAGCAGCCCGGCGACTTCGGTGCCAAGGTCGGCTGCGATTTCGGAGGCCTTGGCCAGCAAGAAATCGCCGGCCAGAATCGCGCGGAGATTCCCCCACCTGGCGTTGACGCTGATGACCTGCCGACGCATCTGAGCTTCGTCCATCACGTCGTCGTGATAGAGCGATCCAATGTGGACCAGCTCTACCGCAACCCCGCCGCGTACGAGATCGTCGTGCACCGACTGACCATTGGGTAGGGCAGCGGCCCCAGAGGCGATCGTGAAGAGAGGTCGCAGACGTTTGCCGCCAGCGTGGATCAGATGGGACGCGATCTCGGTGAGATATGGGTCTCCGTCGATCCGGACCACATCAATCAAGGTTCGCTCGACTCGATCCTTGTCGTCGGGACCGGTCGGGAGCAGCGACAGCGGGTTCGTAGCCACGACTTAACAGTAGGCCACGTGGAGCGACGATCCTCACTCGAATAATCACAGAGGGTGATGTTTGGTGGCGGAGTGTGCCGAGAATCACTGCGAGGCCCTCAAGATTTGGGCATGTAGAGGCCGATGTGGCGGTTTGTACTCAGGAGAGGACGGCAGGAGCCGACCTTGAGAGAACCGGCAGCGGTACACTCGCCCTACCGAAATCAACCCTCACGGGAGATTCCATGTTCGAACGATTTACCGACCGGGCCCGAAGGGTCGTGGTGCTCGCCCAAGAAGAGGCGCGGCTACTCAACCACAACTACATCGGGACCGAGCACATTTTGCTGGGTCTGATTCACGAGGGCGAGGGGGTGGCGGCCAAGGCACTTGAGTCGCTCTCCATCTCTCTCGAGGCAGTGCGCAGCCAGGTGGAGGACATCATTGGCCAGGGCGGTTCGTCGCCCAGCGGTCACATTCCGTTCACCCCCCGAGCCAAGAAGGTCCTGGAGCTGTCGCTCCGTGAGGCACTTCAACTCGGCCACAATTACATTGGCACCGAGCACATCTTGCTCGGTCTCATTCGTGAGGGCGAGGGAGTCGCCGCCCAAGTTCTGGTGAAGCTCGGGGCCGATCTCAGCCGAGTTCGCCAACAGGTGATCCAGCTGCTCTCCGGCTATTCCGGCCCGTCTGGGTCCAGTGGAGCTCCCGAGGGCGGCAGCGGCACTGGCAAGCCTGGCGCCAGCACGGGCGGAGGGAGTGGCGAAGCGGCGAGCGGTTCGCTCATCCTCGACCAGTTTGGGCGCAATATGACTCAGCTCGCTCGAGAAAAGAAACTCGACCCGGTCATCGGTCGGATGCGCGAGTCCGAACGGGTGATGCAGGTGCTCAGTCGTCGCACCAAGAACAACCCGGTCCTCATCGGCGAACCCGGCGTCGGCAAGACCGCCATCGTCGAGGGCCTGGCTCAGATGATCGCGGCCGACGAAGTCCCGGACACCCTCAGGGGGAAGCAGCTGTACACCCTCGATCTGGGCGCCCTCGTTGCCGGTAGTCGCTACCGCGGCGATTTTGAGGAACGGCTCAAGAAAGTCCTGAAAGAGATCAAGACCCGGGGCGACATCATTCTGTTCATCGACGAACTCCACACCCTGGTTGGTGCCGGAGCAGCTGAGGGGGCTATCGACGCCGCCAGCATCCTCAAGCCGATGCTGGCTCGCGGTGAACTCCAGACCATTGGTGCAACGACGCTCGACGAGTACCGCAAGCACCTCGAGAAGGACGCCGCCCTCGAACGCCGGTTCCAGCCCATCAAGGTGGAAGAGCCCAGCGTCGAGCACACCATCGAAATCCTCAAAGGCCTTCGCGATCGCTATGAGAGCCACCATCGGGTGACCATCACCGATCAGGCGCTCGTCGCCGCGGCCAATCTGGCCGATCGCTACATCGCTGATCGTTTCCTCCCGGACAAAGCCATTGACCTCATCGATGAGGCCGGCTCGCGGTTGCGCATCAAACGGATGAGCACACCACCCGCATTCAAGGAGCTCGAAAGCGAGCTGGCGGGTGTGGTCGAGCAGAAGAAGGCCGCGGTAGAAAATCAAGACTTCGAGGCCGCTGGTCGGCTCCGCGACTCTGAGAAAGAACTGCTGACCAAGCGGGACGAGATGGAGTCTGAGATCAAGGCTTCGGGCGTTGATTTGTTCGACGAGGTCAACGAAGAGTCGATCGCCGAAGTGCTTTCGATCTGGACTGGCATCCCCGTCTACAAGCTGACCGAAGAAGAGACCGAGAAGCTTCTCCGGATGGAAGACGAGCTTCACCGTCGTGTGATCGGCCAAGAGGATGCCGTACGGGCCGTTTCGCAGTCGATCCGCCGCACGCGGGCTGGCCTCAAAGACCCCAAGCGTCCTTCGGGGTCGTTCATTTTCCTGGGCCCGACCGGCGTCGGAAAGACCGAGCTGGCCAAGACGCTCTCCGACTTCTTGTTCGGTGACGACCAGGCCATGATCACGCTCGACATGTCCGAGTATCAGGAGAAGCACACGGTAAGCCGCCTCGTCGGCTCGCCGCCCGGGTACGTCGGTTACGAAGACGGCGGCCAGCTCACCGAAGCCGTTCGCCGCAAGCCGTTCTCTGTCGTCCTCTTCGACGAAATCGAGAAGGCTCACCCCGACGTCTTCAACTCGCTCCTCCAGATCTTGGAAGAGGGACGTCTCACCGACAGTCAGGGTCGCTCGGTCGACTTTCGCAACACGGTGCTGATCATGACGTCGAACCTGGGAACTCAAGATCTTCGTAAGGCCACGCTCGGCTTTTCGAGGAATGATGAGGCCGTCAGCTACGAGCGAATGAAGATCAAAGTCAGCGATGCGCTGAAGGATCACTTCCGCCCTGAGTTCCTGAACCGTGTCGACGAGGTCATTGTCTTCCACGAGCTCAGCAAGGACGAGGTTGTCGAAATAGTTGACCTGATGATCAAGCGGGTCACCGGTCAGCTCGAAGGCCAGGGCATCGGCCTCGAACTCACCGATGCAGCCAAGGTCCATCTGGCCGACAACGGCTACGACCCGACCATGGGCGCTCGTCCGCTGCGTCGGGCCATCCAGCGGATGATCGAGGACACGTTGTCGGAGAAGCTTCTCTACAAGGAGTTCCGGGCCGGTCAGATCGTCGTGGTCGATGTGGCCAAGAACGAGGAGGGCCTCGACGAGCTCAGCTTCACTGCTCACGAGGGTTTCCAGCCTCCGTCGACCCCAGAATTTGCCGAAACCGGCGACTAGATAGCGCCTGAGCTGGCACCGGTTGACCTCGCCTCGGCCTGGCCAACCGGTGCCAGTTCACGTTCGGGCGAGGGTTCGGGCGGTAGTGTTTCGGCCGTGTCTAGGGCCCTGGCGAACCGTGTGAAACGTTGGGTCGGGCTGATGGTGTTTGTTCTTGCCCTCAGCGCGTGCGAAACCGATGTCGATATCGCTGTCGATGTTGAAGAGGACGGCGCCGGGCAGGTGGCCGTCCAGGTCACCTTCGATGCCGACGCTTCGACCCAGTTGCTCGATCTCAGAGACGATGGCTTGCGTCTCGACGACCTCGTGCAAGCAGGCTGGGAGATCGTGCCGCCGGAACAGGACGAGAGTGGCTCGGTCAGGACAACGGCCATCAAGCGTTTCGGTACGCCCGAGCAGTTTGCCGAGATCATGGAAGAGCTGAGCGGATCGGCAGGGTTGTTCAGCGACTTTGTCCTCACCCGTGAGAAGTCGTTCGCTCAGGTCGAATATGGAGTCAACGGCATCGTGGCGCCCTCGGGCCTTGCCGCTTTCTCCGATCCCGATCTCAACACGGCCTTGGGTCGTACGGTGGCTGAGCTGGCGGCGGGCTACGGAACCGGTGGCAGCGATGTCGACGTTTCCCTGACGGTCCGTTTGCCGGGCACGGTGGACAGCGAGCTATCGAACGGCCAAGGCGATCTCGAGGCTGGAGACGCTGCACTGCGTACCTGGCGAACGACGGTCGGGTCGTCCACCCCGGTCGAGGTTGCCGTTATCTCAACGACACGGGAAGTAACGGCCTTGGTCTGGCGCGGTGTGGCGATCCTCGCCGGTGCCCTTGCCGTGCTCGTCCTCTTTGGGCACCTGCTTCGGTTGCTGCGACCTGAGCGCCGACGGGGCAAGCCGGCAACAAAGCCCCGCCCCCGGCCACGGCCTGCGCCGGTAGCCGGAGCGGTGGTTGATCAACTGGCCGAGGACGAGTCGCTCGATTCTGACGAGCAGGAACTCGACAATCCCACGGTTGTCGCTCTGGATGGCATGGGCGTTCTCTATCGAGAAGGCGACGACATCAACCGCATTCTCATGCCGTTCGTCCGCGAACACGGGTCGGAAGTGACCCATGACGAGGTCGTGTCGAAGGCTCGCCTCATCAGCCTCGGGCGCATCACGCCATCGGAATTCTGGACCGCGGTCGGTGTGTCCGGCGAGCCGAACGAAATCGACGAGGACTATCTGAGTCGGTTCCAGCTGAACCCCGGGGTGGTGAAATTTCTACGCTCGTTGCGCGACCGAGGGGTGCAGGTGGCGTGCATCACAAATGATGCCACCGGCTGGGCTACCAAGCTTCGTGCCCGCCACAGTCTTGACGGTCTGATTGACCCATGGGTTGTGAGTGGCGCCGTGGGTGTCCGCAAGCCCGACCGGCCGATCTATGAGGTGCTGCGTCGGGTCACCGGCGTAGATCCAAAGTCGATCATGGTGGTCGACGATGACCTGGCGAATCTGGATGCGGCCCGCGAACTAGGTTTCCGCACCGCCTGGTTTTCACCCGAAGGGTCGAGCGAAGAGTCTGGTGGCCACGCCATCCTGCGCAGCTTCGAGGTTGCCGAAACAACCCCGGCTGACTGATCGGGGCTGTCGCCCTCTCTGGCCTCCCACTCCCGCCTCCCACTCCTGCGTCCTTCTCTAGAGCGGAGCGCGTGCTTGGCCGACTGTCAGGGCCCATCGTCATAGTGGCCGGATGGCCAAAGCAAAACGTGTATTCGTGTGTACTGCGTGTGGTGCCGAGGCGGTTGCGTGGACCGGACGCTGTCTCTCGTGTGAGGGTTGGGCAACGGTCGAAGAGCACTCTGTCGAGCAGGCGCGCACCGTCGTCGACCGTCCGGAGCTGCAGCCTCTCCTGTCGTTCGCCGGGGGTGGTTCGGTACCCATTCCAACCGGCCTCGACGAGGTCGATCATGTGCTCGGCGGCGGGCTGGTTGCTGGCTCGGTCACGCTACTTTCCGGCGAGCCAGGCATCGGCAAGTCAACGCTCACGCTGCAGCTGGCCATGTCCGTGGCTGGCACTGGCTCGTCGGTTGTGCTCGTAACTGGTGAAGAGGCGCCCGTGCAGGTTGCGGCGCGGGCGGGCCGTCTGGGCCAGGCCCCCGACACCCTGACGGTCTTCGACAACACGCAGGCGGAGGCGGTCATCGATCTGATGGCGGCCGATCAACCTCAGCTCGTCATCGTTGATTCGATCCAGACGGTGCGGTCGACGACCCTCGACGCGGCACCCGGATCGGTTAGCCAAGTGCGCGAGACCGCCAACCTGATCACCGCCGCAGCCAAGAAGAACGAGGTCTCGGTCATCCTGGTTGGTCATGTGACCAAGGAGGGCAATCTGGCCGGGCCTCGGCTGCTTGAACACGTTGTCGACACGGTGTTGGCCTTCGCCGGCGATCGGTCATCGGATCTGCGGTTTCTCCGGTCTGGGAAGCACCGGTTCGGTCCTACCAGCAACGTTGGTCTCTTCGAGATGACCGCTGAGGGTCTTCAGCCGGTAGCCGACCCCAGCCAGAGGTTTCTTGCGGACCGGGCACAACACGCCAGCGGATCGGTGGTGGCCCCGATCCTCGACGGTCACCGACCGGTGCTGGTAGAGGTCCAGGCCTTGGTGGCCGGGCGCAGAGACACGCCAGCTCACGTCGCCGCCGAAGGTCTCTCGACGGGTCGGCTGAAGCTGGTAACGGCCGTGCTCGAGCAGCGAGCTGGACAGTCCTTCATTGGCCAAGACGTGTTCGCATCGGTTGCGGGAGGTATACGTACCGACGACCCCGGAGTTGATCTCGCGTTGGCTTTAGCGTTGTGGTCCTCGGCAACTGATGTCAGTCTCGGGCCCGATCTTGTGGCTTGTGGCGAAATTGGCCTGGCGGGCGAACTACGCACCCCGCTCCAGCTCGAGCGTCGACTTCACGAGGCGTTTCGCCTCGGATTCCGTCGTGCGGTTGTTCCTGATTCGGTTCAGGTCGCCCCAACTGGGCTTGATCTGATCCGTTGCTCGACCGTGCGCCAAGCTATCGAGGCCGTTGCTGCGACAACCCCGGTGGCCAGCTCAAACGGCCTCGGATAGCTGTGCAGTAGGCTCGCCCTATGGAACCACGAGCTGACAGCGCCTTGCTTCGCTCACTGGCCCAGGTGGCACCGGGGTCACCCTTGCGAGACGGCCTCGACCGAGTGGTGCAATCGGGTCGCGGCGGTCTCATCGTCATCGGTGACGGACCTGATGTTCTCAACATCTGTTCTGGTGGATTTCTCCTGGACGCCGCCTTCACCCCCCAGCGGCTTTCTGAGCTGGCCAAGATGGACGGCGCCATCATTTTGGCCAGCGATGCCAGCCGGATCGCTCGGGCCAACGTTCACCTTGTTCCCAACCCGAACGTGCCGACTGTCGAAACTGGCACCCGTCACCGCACGGCTGAACGGGTTGCCCGCTCGTTGCATGTGCCGGTTGTGGCTGTCTCGGAGTCCCGCAAAGAGATTCAGGTCTATGTGAGCGACGAGCGGCATCCGCTTGAGCCGGTGAGTCGACTCCTCGAACGCTCGAATCAGGCCCTCCAAACGCTCGAGCGGTACGGCGACCGGCTTAAGTCCGTCACCCGGAGTCTGACCGCGCTCGAGCTCCAAGATCTCGTCACGTTGGGCGATGTCATCGAGGTGCTTCAGCGGATCGAGATGGTCGTGCGAATCTCCAATGAAATCCAACGCAACTTGGTCGAGTTGGGTTCTGACGGTCGCCTCATCGAACTGCAACTCGACGAACTCATGGGTGGCGTGCTCGATGATCGCCGACTCATCGTGCTCGACTACTTCAACGAAGATGCGACGTTCCATATCGAACAGGCGATGGCAGCGTTGTCCGATCTCGACGACGATGCCTTATTCGATGAGGAGACGCTGGGCAAGGCCCTGCACCTCACGGCTTCGGTCACCGATCTCGACGAGCAGTTGGCCCCGCGCGGCTACCGCTTCCTCGACCGCATCCCTCGACTCACCGAACCCACCGCAGAGCGGCTGGTCGGTCGCTACGGAACGCTTCAGCAGTTGCTTCACGCCAGTGCAGAGGAGTTGGCCGAAGTTGAGACGATCGACTCGCTCCAGGCCCGTGCAGTGCGGGATCGCCTTGCCCGTGTACTAGCGACCATCGCCCACGATCGGTTCGAGGACTAAACAGAGCAAAGCGCGAGCAGCTAGCCGTAGGTGTGAGCAGCCAGTCCGCCGTCGCTATGTCAGCTGGCTCGGATCTCGAGCTGCTGACGATTTGTGATGACGTATCGGCGCTCGCGCTGTTCAAGCCAGCCCAGTTTGATGAAACTGGCGATCGCCTTGTTGACCCGCTCGCGACTGGCGCCGACCATGCCCGCAAGTTCTTCCTGGGTGACCGGTAGGGCGAACTCGTCGCCCTCGCCTGCGATTTCGAGCAGACGTTTGGCCGTCCGTCCGGTGACATCAAGAAAGACCGAGTCAGCGAGAACGCCGTCGATCACTCGAATGCGATTCGAGAGGAGGGCAACGACGTGCCACAGCTGTGATGGGTCGTCGGTGTAGATCTTCCGCAGCAGCGAGTAGGGGATCGTCACGACCTCGGATGGCTCGAGGGCTCGGGCGTCGGTTGATCGTCGTCGGTTGTCGAAGAGCGGCATCTCGCCGAACAGGTCGCCATCTTCCATGAGGGCAACCACCGATTCGCGGCCATCAACGCTGCGGTTGACCATGGCGATACGGCCCCCAGTAGCAACGAAGAGCTCGAAGGGTTCATCGTCCTCAGCGAAGAGTATGTCGCCACGTTGCAACTTGCGGATCTCGGACGCGTCAGCCAGCACATGCAGCGTTTCGTCATCGAGACCCGAGAAGAGTTCGACCGATTTCAGGATTTTGACTTCGACCACGTGTCTCAAGGTACCCGACAACGTCATCTCGGTGTCACATCGACAACCCGGACGGGCTGATGGTGGCGACGGGTTGATGGTGCCAGGGTGGTCGCCACCGCAGGCGCCGCCGGTAAGGTCTGGGCCTGATGTCGGTAGCGTTGCAAACCTGGGCGATCGTGGTCGCCGGTGGTTCTGGAGCCAGATTTGGTCGCCGCAAGCAGTTGGTTACCGTCGCAGGTCGTCGAGTGATCGACTGGTCGCTCGACGTACTCCGCCCGCACGTCGACGGAGTGGTGGCGGTTATGCCGAACGACCTCGTTACAGGCGCGACCGCGATCGAGGTCGATGCCGATGTGGTGGTCGCCGGTGGCGACTCGCGTTCGGCTTCGGTACGGGCGGGTCTTGAGGCTCTTCCGGGAGCAGTACAGCGGGTGCTAGTGCACGATGCTGCCCGTCCGCTCACCAACGGTGCGCTCGTCGAACGAGTACTAGCCGCCCTCGCCCAAGCCGACGCGGTGGTGCCGGTGGTGCCAGTTACCGACACACTCCGACTGGTATCGGGAGGCACGGCTGATCGGTCCCAATTCGTTGCCGTGCAGACGCCTCAGGGTTTTGCCGTCCACACCCTCAGGCAGGCTCATCGTCACAACAGCGATGCCACCGACGACGCTGCGCTTGTCGATCAGCTTGGCGGCAAGGTGGTGCACGTCGACGGTGATCCCGGCAACCTGAAGATCACCGTGCCGCATGATCTCGTGCTGGCCGAGGCCCTCTTCAAACAGAGAGCGGCCGAATTCGAACCGGAGGGAACTGACCAGACATGAGCGACACTTTTCGCGTCGGCCAGGGATTCGATGTCCACCGATTCAGCGACGACCCGACCCGGCTTCTCGTTCTCGGCGGTGTCTCGTTTCCCGATCAGCGCGCCCTTGTCGGTCACAGCGACGCCGACGTCGCCGCCCATGCCTGCACTGATGCCATTCTCGGCGCCGCCGGGTTGGGCGACATCGGTCATTTTTTTCCTGACAACGACCCGGCCTTTGCTGGTGCTGACAGCGTGAAGTTGTTGGGTCAGGCAGCCGAGGCAGTCGTCGCCGCTGGTTGGGAAGTAGTGAACGTCGATTGCACCCTGATCTTGGATGAACCGAAGCTCGCACCTCATCGCGAGCAAATGCAACAGAACCTGTCGGCGGCCGTCGGCGCAACCGTGAGCCTCAAAGGTAAGCGCACGGAGGGTGTTGCTGGCTTGGCTGGCGGCATTCAGGGTCACGCTGTGGCCCTGCTCCGAGGCTCGAGCCCGGCAGGTGGAACAGGAGACACCAATGGCTAGGCGCCGACCACCAGGACCCAGCGGACCCGGACGACCCGGCGGGGCTGGAAAGAGCGGACCCGGACGTGGTGATGCACGAAAGGGCCCGGGGGGTCAAGGTCCGGCGAGTCGAAGCGGGCCAGCCAAGGGTGCGCCGGGCAAGGGCGGGCCAGCCAAGGGTGCGCCGGGCAAGGGCGGGCCAGCCAAGGGTGCGCCGGGCAAGGGCGGGCCAGCCAAGGGTGCGCCGGGCAAGGGCGGGCCAGCCAAGGGTGCGCCGGGCAAGGGGCCAGCTGGTCCGACTGCTGCTCGGAAGGGACGCGGTCAGCAGACCGATCGGCAAGATCGGGCGGGACGAACCGGTTCACCCGGTCGATCGGCTGGGCGACGGACGTCTCCGCCCAAGGGCCTTGGCGGCGACCAAGTCGAGGGTCGCCAAGCGGTTCGCGAGTTGCTCCTGGCCAACAACCGCCGCGTCCGCGAGATCTATGTGATTGATGACATGGACCAAGCCGACGTGATTGATGACATTGTCGAGCTGGCCGGTGAGGCTGCAGTGGCGGTGAAAGCGGTCAGTAGGCGACACTTCGACACCGAAGCTCTCACCGACTCGCATCAGGGTGTCCTGGCCCGCGCCGAAGCAGTCGCTGAAACAGATCTTGATGTGCTCGCCAACCGAGCCGGTGCCTTTCTGCTCGTTCTCGATGGAATCACCGACCCGGGGAATCTCGGGGCCATTCTTCGTACCGCCGAATGTGCAGGCGTCACGGGGATCGTGATGCCGAGGCACCGGTCCGTTCACCTCTCTCCAACGGTCACCAAAACTGCCGCCGGAGCCATCGAGTATCTCCCGATGGCCTTGGTCGGAGGCATTCCAACCGCGCTGACTCGGCTCCGGGAAATGGGCGTCTTCACCGTCGGGCTGGAGGCGGGATCAGATACGTCGGTGTTCAATCTTCCGGTTGACGCCACCACAAAAGTTGCGCTCGTCCTCGGCGCTGAGGGCGACGGTTTGAGTCGGCTTGTGCGCGAACGAGTCGAGACATTGGCATCCATCCCCCTTGCCGGACGACTAAACAGCTTGAATGTTGCGATGGCGGGCGCTGCTGCCTGCTTTGAGATCGTTCGGCAAAGGCAGACGCACGATCGCGACGGTTAATCCCTCGGGAGGGCAGCAATGACACAGACGTATCTCGGATGGGATGACAACGAATATCCCTGGCCACCTCCAGACGGCTGGTATCAGGCAAGCGATACCAAGTGGTGGCCCGAGGGTTACGGCCCCGGAGTAGCCGTCGCTGCGCCCCCGATGGAGAATCCCGCTGGTTTTGGCGCTCCTCCGGTTGCCGCGATGCCGCCTCCCGGAGGCGAGGCACCCGTTGATGCGATGCCGCCTCCCGGGGCGATGCCGCCCCCGGGCGCCGCGCCGCCCTATACCGCACCCGCCACAGACGCCTTCGCTGCACCTGCCATGGACGCCCCTCCGCCCAGCTCCGGCGGAGGTTCAAGCAACAAGTTGCTGCTGATCCTGGGCGGGCTGTTCTTGCTTCTGCTCATTGGTGCTGGCGGGATATTTGCTGTCTTGCGAGGCGACGACGACAGCGATACGGCCAGCACAACCATCGCTGCCCCTGAAGGCGGAGGGGCGACTCCGACCACCGCCGAGGGTGGCGGGGACGACACCCAGCCGCCCACAACCGTCGAACCCGATGGTGATGGTGATGGTGATGGCGGCGGGGACGGTGCAGCCGGCGGCTCGGGCACGTTCGAAGATCCCCACACCATTGGGCAGGAAGTCACCATCAGTTTCGAGGACTTCGACGGCATCGAACGAAAGTGGATGATCCAGGTAGTCGAGCCTGCCCGCGACGCGACGTCGGACATTCTCGAAGAAAACGAATTCAACGACCCGCCGGCCGGGGGCGAGATCTTTGCCATGGCACGGCTCAAGGTCACCTACCTCGATGGACCTGCCCCCGGCAGCCTCTTCGAACTCAACTTCAAGGCGGTCGGACCCTCGGCGGTCGTGCTGACGTCGTTTGGCAACTACTGCGGGTTCTTTGAAGACGAGCTCGACATCTCGGCTGAGCTGTTCCCGGGTGGGAGCGCCGAAGGCGACATCTGCTGGGCAACCGAATCTGGCGACATTGGCGGGCTCATCATGCTGGTCGACACATTCGTCGCTGATGGCGAGATTTACCTCGAACTCCAATAGGAGTTCCACCTCACAGAGGTGGAGCCCGAGAGGAGAATCGAACTCCTGACCTGCTGTTTACAAGACAGCTGCTCTACCAACTGAGCTACTCGGGCACGATGTGAACCACTCGGTGTCGCTGAACGACCTAACGGTGTGCAGACCGGAATCTGCCCGCGCCATGCTAGAACAGTTGGCCGGGGTACCCACCCCCACATTGTTCGTGACAGGAGTGGCACATGACCGACGGAGCCCATGATGCAGGAGGTGGCTTCGGCCGCTCGGCCGGAGCCAATGTTGCTCGAGGCGTCATGGTCATCGTCGGTGCGGTAATCATTGGCCTGTTGTTGATGAACAGAGGTCTCGGCGACTCCCAGGCTGAGGCCGACGCGGGTGGTACATCAGTCACGACCACCACAGCCGCGGAAGGCGCCGGTGAAGTCGAGGAGACGCCGTCGACGACCGCAAGCACAGCGGTGCCGACCACCTTGGGTGCGCCCCGTGACCCCAGCGAGGTTGCCGTGCTGGTTATCAACAGCACTGCGGGCGAAGACGGTCAGCCGCTCGAGGGTGTGGCCGGTCGGGGCACCAACGTTCTGAAGACCAACAACTACATCACCCGCGATCCGAAGAACGGCACGGCCGGACCATCGGTCGTTTACTTCGCCGAAGGCTTCGAATCAGAGGCGTTGGCTGTAGCAGCCGTCCTCGGCGTGGCTGACCCGGCATCGGTCGTGCAGGCTCTCGATCCCGCCGCGCCACCGATTGCCGACATCCAAGAGGCAAGTGTGATTGTGCGGATCGGTAGCGACGGAGTGATTCAGGTCTGATGTGGCCCGAGTCGTCGTAGCGTTCGACAAGTTCCGAAGCACGGCGACCGCAACCGATCTGGTTCAGTCGACGTTGACTGCAGCGAGGGCTGCCGGTCACGAGGCCGACGGGGTCCCGTTGGCCGATGGTGGTGAGGGTTCACTCGACGTCCTTGGCGGCCCGAATAAGCGCACCCGGGTCTCGGACGCCTTGGGTGACCCGGTCGAGGCTGGGTGGCGGCTCGACGGCCGCGATGCCTTCATTGAGATGTCGGCCGCTTCAGGTCTTTCGGTGGTGGGTGGACCGGAAGAGAATGATCCGTTGGCCGCCGACACGTTCGGTACCGGCGAGCTGATCAGCACGGCGATCGAGCTCGGTGCCCGACGTATCCACGTACTGCTCGGTGGGTCAGCCACCACCGACGGTGGCTGGGGCGCGATGCGAGCCATGCCGCCCGCACCTCGGCTGAAAGAGATCGATCTGGTTGTCGCGTGTGACGTCCGTACTTCGTTCACTGACGCTGCCACCGTGTTTGGCCCCCAAAAGGGGGCGACCTCGGCCCAGGTGAAGCTCCTCACGCGGCGGCTCGAGCGTCTGGTGCAGGTGTATCAGGAGACGTATGGCGTCGACGTGTCGACTATCCCCGGCGCTGGTGCCGCAGGTGGGCTGGCAGGCGGTCTTTTCGCCGTTGGCGCCCGCATCGAGTCTGGGTTCGAGGTATTGGCCGAGCGAGCCGAGCTTGATCAGCTGCTCACCGGCGCGGATCTCGCGGTCACGGGAGAGGGGTTCCTCGATGCTGAGTCGTTCAACGGCAAAGTAGTTGGGGGCGTAGCGGCGTGGGCCGCCGCATCCGATGTGCCGGTGCTTGCTGTCGTCGGCGACTACGAAACCGACATCGTCATTCCCGACAACATCGAGGTCGTGTCGCTGGTGCAGCGGTTTGGTCTGGAAGCTGCGTACGAGCGAACTCTCGACTTGGTCGCGGATGTTGTGTGTGAGCATCTGGCCTAGACGCGGTTGCCAAAACGAAGTGTTGCTGAGCGAGTGCTGCCCAAAACTGGATCGACCGGCAGCCGTAGCTGCCGGTCGATATCCCGGTTCCCGCCGAGAACTTGCTGCCACCGACCAAAGGGGGAAAGCCGGTGCAGCAATGACATGTTCGGCGTCTAGGGCCATTTGCTGAGTCGAATGATCCGAACGGCTCTCCGGATTGAGCCGACTGATCCATGCCAACGAGCTTTGCTCTATTGAAAAGTGACGACGACCGGCAATGGATCGACAGCGTTCACCTGGCCAGCGGTGGCAGTGGGGAAGTCCTCGTCGATGAAGTTCTTCCAACCCCACCACAGCACCTGGTCCGGACCTCGGGGGGCCTCCAGGATCTGGTTCCACGTGCCATATTTCGAACCCAGCGGACCCTGACCATCGACATGGACAACAACAGCGAGCTCCGGTGGTGTGCGGATCTGCTCGCGGTTCTCGATCATGTCGAGGTTGAACTGGTGGAGCACCAGGATCTTCTGTGGCAAGTGGTGGTCGCGAACAAGTTCGGACATCCAATCGATGACTGCGTTCACCTCGATGGCGTCGACCGAGCCGATTTGGCGAAGGTGAACCTCGTCGGGCTCGAGTCGCCATTCGGGATCGAGCGCGAGCCCGACGAACGGGAGCCGAAGGAACTCTTCGTAGCGCATGGCCTGAGTGAGGAAGTCGGTCCGGCCTGGTTGGAGATCGATGATCACGAAGGCGCCGTTCGCTGCCGCAACGTCGATCCAGGGCCGCAGCTCTTCTACGGTGAGCTCATTTGAGTAGTCGCCATCGTCGCCCGGCTTCGAGTCGGCCACCGTAGCAATCAGTTCGAAACCAGCAACGGCCGGATCGCCGCCCTCAACCTGGTAGTCGGCGACAACCGGCGCAAGCCGGTCGATCGTGGCTTGCGCCCCCTGTTCGCCGAGTAGACCGAGCCGGAAGGTCACCGGGCTGCCGTAGAAGGCGATGATGCGGTGCCCGGGGAACACGAGGGTGCCACCACCAGGTAGCGGGGCTGCGGTGTGGGGCGCTACCAATGCCCACCGTTGGCTCGGGTCGAAATCGCCGACAACTGCAAACTGTTCCAACCGTTCGGCCGCAGGCGGGTCGTCGGCCAGTAGCACCGAGCCGCCCCCGGCCACGATCGCCGGCGTGGCCGCCAGCCCGGCGAGAAGGTGGGCGTTGGTCACCAGCCAAGTCGGAGGCTTGGTCGCTGTTCTCGCTGCTTGGGCGCCGACTGAACGGATGATCTCGGTAGGTGATCTGACGCTGTCGGCCCGGACGATTTCAACGTCGGCGGGCACCTGCTCCGGGTGGTTTGTCACGTACACGACGTTGCTGGCTTGGAGCCGGTCCAATTCCTCGTCGATCGTGGGCTGCCGATCGGGAGCGGTTACCAACAGGACAGCACCTTGTTCGATGGCCATGACCGAGGCCGCGGCGAGCGACTGGTCATCCGAAGTCGTGACCACGACGCTGTCCACGCACGAATACACGGTTTGGCTAACTCGAAGAGCCGCGTCGACCGGGTCGGTGGGTAGATCATCTGCGGTGAGGAGGGGGCTTGGAAAACAATCGACCGTTGTCGGCGGCGACGCGATCGTCGGCGCAGCCGTCGACAACGCCGGCTTCTTGCTCGATGCTGCTGGCTCTTTGCTATCGCCGTTCGTACACGCCGCAGCAACGAGGGCGAGAGCGAAGCAGAGAGCCGCTCGCCTGTTCGGATTTTCGGTTCTGACCCGCCGGGGCAACGTGAGCTACTCGCTCACCACGATCGTGTTCGCAAGCTTGTCATGCCAGGTTTGCTTCTTGTCGTCCCACAACACCCACAGGTAGCCGAGGTAGAAAATGCTGCCGGACAGGAACGAGGCCACGAGATAGCGGATGATGGTCTTGCCCCACCCGGGCGCCTGCATTGTTTCTTCCGCGAGCACCCGAATACTCATCAGCTTTCGCCCGAGGGTCTGACCTCGCTTGGCTACGGGGCGTAGTTGATAGAAGATCAGCCACAAGAATGAGGCCAGGATTACGATCGCGACCGAAGCGATCAGGGCCACGACAAAGCCGTCGGAAACCTGACAGCCAGAATCGCTGTTCAATTCACAACCCGCTGGCTCGGTGTCGAAGGTGACAGCCAACCAGATTCCGAGCGGCACCATGACCACGGCGATGGCGAGCATGGTGATGACGCCGTCGATAAGGGAGGCCGCGAGGCGCTTGCCGAAGCCTGCGTAAGGTGGCGTCGCCGGTGCCGCGACTTGCCCCGGAAACCCTGGTGGCGTGCCACTTGCTGCGGGCGGAGTAAGCGTCGGGTGACCGGGAGGGGGCTGGCTGCCCGGCGCCTGCTGAGGGGGAGCCGGGAATTCCGGCATGCTAGGCTGGATCGGTGCAGTTGGGTCGAGCGGTGCTGCTGGGGCGAGCGGCATGACGGGCTGGTGAGGCGCCGTCGGCTCCATTGGTGTCCCAGGTTGTTGCGGGGGCATAGGAGGCTGGGCTCCCGGTCCGAACGGATCGGTCATCTACGTTCCTTGATGTCGGCGGGTTGCGACCGGGGGAGGGTCGGCACGGCAAGACTAGAACATGCTGGGTCGGCTGGACATGAGCGCCATCACAAGCGGGACGAAGCCCTCCTATACCCTGTGGAGACATGGTGCGGTCGAAAACGCAATCGTTTCTTACGCGGCGGGTGACGCCAGAGACAACGACGCGCGCCCCGGACGAACTGATCGTCGAAGAACCCCTGCGCATTCGACTCGATGAATACGACATCTCGTCGACTATGCGAACGCCGGGGCACGATTTCGAGTTGGCCGCTGGCTTCTGCCTTTCTGAGGGGGTGCTCGGCGGGGAAGCCATCGTGTCTATTCGCTATTGCGGCATGGGTACAGCGACCGAAAGCGAGTTCAACGTGGTGACCGTCGAGACCGGTGGCCGGGCTCCCGCTCCGACCCCGCGGTTGGGGTCGACGACGTCGTCGTGCGGTCTTTGCGGCATCGAAGCTATTGGTGAGCTCACGGAACGACTGAGGCAGATTCCACAGCACAGACCGTGGCCGATCGAGCTGCTTCTCGACCTGCCGAGTCGGGCTCAGGCGCATCAGCCGCTCTATTCGTCGACCGGGTCGGCGCACGGCGCTGCCGCATTCGATCGCCAGGGAACTCTGATCCTGAGCCGTGAAGATATCGGCCGGCACAACGCCGTCGACAAGGTGGTTGGTCGGTTGTTGCTTGATGGTCGCCTCCCGGCCACTGACATGGCGCTGTTCGTGAGCGGTCGCTCGTCGTTCGAGATGGTTCAGAAGGCGTGGGCCGCTGGCTTCACGGCGTTGGTATCGGTCTCGGGACCCTCGGCCCTTGCGGTCGATACCGCTCGGCGAGCAGGCCTCACTCTGGTGGGCTTTGCCCGTGATGGTGGTGGCAACATTTACAGTCCAGAGCGAGCCTCGCCGAGGATCACAACGCCGTTGTCGCCAGAGCCGGCTCCTAGACTCTGAGGCATGATCGAACCTGCCACCCCATCTGAGGGGCTCGGGGTCCTGCACCTGTTCTGGAAGGTCGTACCGTTCGCTGATCCTGACGCCGCGCTCGCTGCCATCAAACGGGCGCAAGGCGAAGGTGATCAGGTGGTCACCGTGGCGATGTTGGGGCACAAGGCGGATCTGGCGGTGATGGTCCTCGGTGATGATCTCTGGCGTCTTCGTCGACTCCAGACCGAGCTGGCTCAGTCCGGTCTGGAACTGATCGACAGCTATCTGTCGATTACCGAGGTCAGCGAGTATGCGGCAGGCGTTCCTGACGAGATGAAACAGATGCGGTTGTACCCCGAGCTTCCTCCGGAAGGGAAGACGGCTTGGTGCTTCTATCCCATGAGCAAGCGGCGTGACCACGACGACAACTGGTTCACGCTTCCCTTCGACGAGCGACGGGACCTGATGTACGAACACGGAACTTCAGGACGCAAGTTTGCCGGTCGTCTTACGCAGTTGATCACCTCGTCGACCGGACTTGATGACTACGAGTGGGGCGTCACACTGTTCGCGCAACGTCCAGACGACCTCAAGGACGTTGTGTACACGATGCGATTTGATCAGGCATCGGCTGTTTACGCCGAGTTTGGGGCGTTTTACACCGGGATGGTGGCCGAGGCCGAGGACGTTTTCGCTGCTGTTGGATTGGTCTGATCGACGGCCAACAGGACGAGAGGGGCTGTGATTGCGTACGCTCGTCCTCGTGAGCGACACCGACGGGCCTCTTCCCGACGCCGATCCGGCTCCAGTGGAATCCGACCTACCTGACGCGGCCTCTATTTCTACGTCACCGATCGATGAAGGAATTGGGCACGCGGAGCCACCCGAACCGGCGGCCGAGACCGACCCTGTGGTGAGCGAGCCACCTGAACCGGGGGCCGAGACCGAACCTGTGGTGAGCGGGGAAGCCGAACCAGGGGACCGTGCAGTAGAAGCTGTGCCCGTGGTCTCTGCATCGGCTCCGGCCACCAAGAAGCGCCCACCGACGCTCCCCCCGCCACCACCGGGCCGAGGATCGGCTCCCGCTGCGCCGCCGGTCGAGGTGGCGAACCCTGACGCTGGTCGCATTTCCGGGGGTATCGCGACCGTCATCAGCGAAGACGAAGTCGAGCTGGTGCTCGAAGATGGTCGGTTGGCCGTCATTCACCGCCGGAACTTCGCCCCGACCGATATCGCCGACCTCACCAAGGTTGTCACCCTTGGTGACCGCCTCGAAGGGGCGGTGTTGGCTCGCGAGGATCCTCACGACCGAGTCGTGCTGTCGCGTGCTTGGGGCATCGAGAAGCGAGCGTGGGAGCGACTCATTGAGGCGGCCGAAGCCCACACGGTCGTTGAAGGGAAAGTGACATCGGTTTCGAAGAATGGGCTGGTTGTCGACGTCGAAGGCGTTCGTGGCTTTGTCCCGATGTCCCATGTTGGGATCGAACCCAACGAGAATCTTTCGTCGGTCAAAGGCCAGACACTCGAGCTGAAGATTATTGAGCTCGATCCCAGCCCCAAAAAGCGGCGGCTCGTCCTAAGTCGTCGGTCGGTGTTGCTCAAAGAGCAGCGCAAAGAAGCCCAATCAGCGCTCGCATCGCTCGTGGTCGGCGAAACCCGCACTGGCAAGGTCGAGTCGTTGTCCGACTATGGGGCCTTCGTCGATCTCGGTGGTCTGAGCGGCCTGGTCCACGTCTCGGAGTTGGCATGGACCCGGGTTCGCCACCCCAGCGAAGTCGTGTCGGTTGGTGACGAGATCGAGGTGAAGATCCTCGAGGTGAAGGTGAAGAAGCGCCGAGTTCGCCTATCGCTGCGAGAAGTGGCGCCTGATCCCTTCGCCGAGGTAGAGGTGGGTTCGATCACCACCGCCAAGATTACGCGCCTCGTCGATTTCGGAGCGTTCGTAGACCTCGGCGGTGTCGAGGGTCTGGTGCACCTCTCAGAGCTGGCCGAGTACCGTGTTTCAGCCCCGGAAGAACTTGTGACCCCGGGTGAAGAAGTGATGGTCAAGGTGCTTTCGGTCGACAAGAAACGACGGCGTATCGAGCTGTCGATTCGTCAGGCCATCAGTGACCAGTTCGGCTAGCCCCGCCGACAATGCTGGCATCGGGGTGGCGCTGCCAACACTGGCCGACGATGAAGCACAGCTAGCCGAGTTGGCCAAGAGTCTTTCGAGCGCTGCCCGCGCTGCCATCGGGCCGTGGGTGAGGGCTGCGGTGCTGGCGCGTCTTCCTGCGGGCTCTTCCATCGACGGACAAACAGGTTCCGCCAACTCCGAGTCAATCGCGTCGATAGGGCAGGCTCAGGAAACCGGATCTGCAGAGAAAGCCGCGACCGATGACGTTGGGGGCCGACTGGCCCAGCTTCTGCAGCTCGACATTGACCGACAGCGGACGAATCCGCTGTCGATCCTTCGGACAGCGGTGACCTACCCCACCGAGGTACTCCAAGCCCGTGGTGTGGCCCCTGTTGGTCGCGACGCTGATGCGATCCGACTTCATCCACATGATCCCTATGACCTGACCCCCGGTGCGTTCGCTGATTTCGGACCAGAGGTTCACGAGGCCGGAATGAGATGGGGCGCGGGCAAGGCGCATGTTCACCTACGTCGACGGAGAATCGACGGTCAGCGGTGAGAGTTGCGGCGTTTGTTCCTGACCTAATGGACCGTTCTCGGTTCGACCAGCACGAAATCGCGTTCGTTCGCACGGCCGAGCAGGCACTGGCTTCCGGTGCATCGCTCATCCTGGTTGATATTGATGCCTGTAAGGATCTCGGACAGTTCCGGCTCGATGGAGTGACAGTCATCGGGTTTGGCTCGCACGTTGCCGAAGATCGGCATGTTGCTGCTCAGGCCGCCGGATTCGACGAGGTGCTCGCTCGTTCGGTGTTCTTCCGTCGACTCGATGACTTGGTTGGTTCATGACAGCGAAGAAACAACCGCTCCTCGTGGCCCCCCATCTGGATGGCCGTGAATACACCAAGGCTCACGCCAATGCCGCCGACGAATGGTTCGGGGAGCTGTTTCGAACGGCCGTGCCGGACGCCGAGAACGTCGCTCTTCTTGCTGTTGGTGGCTACGGGCGCGGCGTCTTGTGGCCCTACAGCGACCTCGACGTTGTACTGGTGCATCACAAGCGCAAAGACATCGGGGAGCTTGCAGAGCGACTCTGGTACCCGGTGTGGGATCGAGGCTTGAAGCTCGGCTACACCGTTGTCACGGTGGACGAAGCATTCGATCTGGCTGAGTCCGAGCTAGAAACAGCGACGTCGTATCTCGACTCTCGACTGGTGGCGGGTGACGCCGGGCTACACCGGCGATTTCGGGATCGGTCCGAGAAGCTCTGGCACAAGAAGTCCGAGCAGTTTCTGCTGCGCCTGTCGAAGTCGATCGACGAGCGTCACCGCACCGCCGGCGACGTCGCCTTCACCATCGAGCCTGATCTAAAGATGGGAAGAGGGGGACTCCGCGACCTCCAGGGAATGCGATGGGCTGAACGGGCCCAACGTGGATTCGCTACCGACCTGCTGGACGACCTCCAGGATGATTCCACCTTGCTGCTTTCGGTACGGCTCGAGCTGCACCGGCTAGCCGGTCGGGCCGGGGATGTGCTGAGTCTTGACGACCAGCCCGACGTCGCAGCCGTCCTTGGTTATGACGACGATGCGGTACTGATGAAGGAGCTGGCTGAAGCTGGCCGCCGGGTGGGTTGGCACAGCGACGAAGCATGGGATCGGTGGCATCGTGACCACTCCCGCCCGCGACGAGGGCGACCGGTAGTGATGCTCGACGAGCACCTTCAGGTGCGGGAGGAACACATCGAACTGAACCCCGACGTGGATGTGGCTGCCGACCCCCTTCTGTTGCTTCGAGTTGCCGATCTGGCGGCGAACAGAGACATGACAATCGGTCGGGCAACGCTTTCGGCGTTGGCCGAGCACGGTTCGCCGATCCCTGAGCCATGGCCCGAAGAGGCGCGTCGCCTCTTTGCTGGCATCTTTCTGGCTGGTGCACCGGCCATCGACGTGGTGGAAGACCTCGATCATTTCGGTCTCATGGTTCGGCTGTTGCCCGAATGGGGGGCCGTTCGCTGCAAGCCACAACGCAATGTCATGCACACCTTCACGGTCGATCGACACCTGTGTCAGGCCGCGGCCAACGCCGCTGCCTTGATCGACCGGGTGGTGCGGCCAGATCTCCTGGTCATTGGTGCTCTGCTGCACGACATTGGCAAGGGGTACTCGGGTGACCACACCGAGGTCGGTATGGATGTCATTCGATCCATCGGTGAGCGCATGGGATATCCGGCTGAGGAAGTAGCGGTCCTTGTCGATCTTTGTCGGCTTCACCTACTCCTACCCGACGTTGCGACCCGTCGGGATCTCTCTGACAGCGGCACCATTCGAGCGGTTGCGGCGGCGGTTGATTCCGTTGAGTTTCTTCATTTGCTGGCCGCTCTCACAGAAGCCGACTCCATGGCGACAGGTCCGTCGGCGTGGGGGTCTTGGAAGGCGGGTCTTCTCGCCGCGCTGGTCGAACGAACCGATCGGTTCCTAAGGGGCGACGGTGCAGACGAGTCAGCTCCCGATTTCCCTCCTCCCGAGACCTTGGCCCGCATGAGGCTGGGCGTTCGCGACGTCGTGACGCGGGGAGCAACCCTCAGCGTTGTTTCTCCCGATGAACCGCTGCTGTTCAGCCGAGTAGCGGGAGTCGTCGCCGTCAATGGGCTCGACGTGCTCGACGCGGCCGCGTACTCCGACGACGACGGGATGGCGGCTGCAGAGTTCATTGTTCAGACATCGACGGGAGCGCCCGTCGAATGGGACAAGGCGGTCCAGATGGTGCATACAGCCCTCGACGGCCGCCTGGCGCTCAGTGCTCGGATTGCTCAACGAGGTAGGGCTTACGCCATCTATCAGCGTCGGCTGTCGGCGAATCCGCCTCGCCGCCTCGTCAATGTCGACAACGAAATCTCTGACACGTCCACGGTCATCGACGTACATGCCCCCGACACGGTCGGGCTGCTGTACCGGGTGACGCAAGCGTTCGGCGAGTTCGGCCTTGATATTCGCAGTGCCAAGGTGCAGACAATGGGACCCGAGGCGGTCGATAGCTTTTACATTTGCGATCGTCGCGGCCAGAAAATCACCGATAGGGCGATGTTGGACGAACTCGAATTGGCCCTTCGAGAAGCGATGGGAGAAGAAGCGTGAACAATGACGTCACTGCCCAGGAGCTGTTGACATGGGCCGAATCGTTGGCTGGCATTGCTCGCACCGGGCTCGGGTTCTCCGAGGTTCCGTTTGAACGGGAACGCTACGAAGAAATCTTGGCCGTCGCCGGCGACATTCGAGCACGAGTTGATGGCGAGCAAGCCTCGGACTTCAAGGAAGAGTGGTTGAAGATCGTTGGCGATGGCATCGCCGGTTACGTCACGCCCAAGGTCGCAATCGGCGCTGTCGTCGGGGACGACGAAGGTCGCCTCCTTCTGATCCAGCGAGCCGACAGCGGCGTTTGGCTGTATCCGACCGGGTGGGCTGATATCGGCTACTCGCCGGCTGAAGTGGCGGTAAAAGAGGTGTGGGAGGAAACCGGCATTCGCTGCGAGGTGGTGAAGCCACTGGCTATCCACGATGGTCTTCGGCTGGGGTTCAGTCGCATCCCGCTGTATTCGATTGTGTTTCACTGCCGCGCGGTCGGCGGAGCCCTCAGCCCTCATCCACAGGAATGCCTCGACGCCCAGTGGTTTACCCGAGACAATCTCCCTGAACCCATCGCTAGCTTCGACCGCTGGGGAGACCTGGCCTTTCGAGCCGTCGACGGCGACGACGTCGAGACCTCGTTTGATGCTCCCCGAGATCCCGTGTGGCGGGGCGATCCTCACGCCTAATGTCGCGGGATCTACTGCTCCTTAAGGAACTGTTCGAGCTCTTCGATGAGCTCGGCACCTGAGCCTGGGCCCATGGAGTCGTACTGAGATTCAAGCCGCTCGACGTACGCCCGGGTGTCGTCGTCTTCGCTGACCAGTTCGGTGATCTGTGACTCGTAGTCGGCCGTAGCCTCGACGAGGTCGCCGCCGAGGATGGGGAATCCGAGGATCTGCGCGAGCCGATCGACCAGCGCCAACGCGGCCTTCGGTGAGTTGGCGTGGGGTACGTAGCTGGGAACGGCAGCCCAGAGCGATACCGAGTCGATGCCTTCGCGTTGGAAGGCGCTGTGGATGACACCGACGATGCCAGTCGGGCCCTCGTAGCTGGAGGGTTCGAGATCTAGCTTGGAGCCAAGCTCAGCGTTGTCGGTCGATCCGTAGATGGTTGTTGGCCGCGAGTGGGCGACATCGGCGATCAGTGCTCCTAGCGAGATGACAAGTTCGACGCCGAGTTCTTTTGCTAGGCCGACAATCTGCTCGGAATAGGTGCGCCATCGGAGCTGCGGCTCAAGCCCGCTGACAACGATCACATCGCGGTCGTCGTCGGTTCGCACCGAAGCTGAGAACTCGTTGATTGGCCAGGCAATGCTGCGCTCGCCGTTGTCAAGGTTCACGATCGGCCGAGTGTCGGTGAAGTCGTAGAAGATCTCGGCGTCGATATCGGCGAACGGGGCGGCATCGAGACGGTCGGCGATGTGGCGGGCCGCAGTTGACGCGGCGTCACCCGCGTCGTTCCAACCTTCGAACGCAAGCACTAAGACAGGCCGGCGGAGTGCGGGTCGTTCGTCGGTCCAGCGAATGTGCTCCACCCCCACGATGGTAGCCGTGGCGGCACAAAATCTCGTTCGCGAGTCGAGGGACCCATGCCAGAGCGTTCCAATGTGTTCATAATGGGTCCGTGCAGATCTATGAGGTCACCGAGGTCAACGACGAGCTTGTGGCAGCGTTCGAACGCCTAATTCCGCAGCTTTCTTCATCCAATCCGCCTCCAACTCGCGACGAGCTTCAATTCATGGCCGACTCGCCAGCATCGGTGTTGTTGGTAGCCGAGGAGGATGGCTACATTTACGGCAGCCTGACGCTCGCACTGTTCCGGATTCCGACAGGTCTGCGGGCCTGGATCGAAGACGTCGTGGTTGACTCCGAGGCTCGAGGAAAGGGCGTCGGGAGGTTGCTGAATGAAACAGCCATCGGGCGGGCCCA
Source organism: Acidimicrobiales bacterium (assembly GCA_047638695.1). GTDB lineage: Bacteria > Actinomycetota > Acidimicrobiia > Acidimicrobiales > SZUA-35 > JAHECQ01. Next base: position 38,108 of record JBLINY010000025.1, read on the forward strand.
GGCTGAGGGGGCTGGCACGGTCGATCTCACGTCTCGTCCCAGTCGCGAGGCGGCGAACCGTCTCTACCAACGGTTGGGTTTCAAGGCTCGCGAGACCAATATTTACCGTTACGAGCTGAAGTAGGTCAGCCGGTTTAGCGGTCCCGCAACACGCCGATCAGGGTGCCGAGTGCTTGGAGCGATTGCTCGCGTCGCATTCCCCATGATCCCGGCGGCAACATCGCCACGGACCGACGAACCTGTTCCCACGCCTCGGGCGTTGTGACGTCGTCGACAAGGTCGGGTGGGGTCATTGGAGTATTGTCCTGCATGGATCGACTGTATCGCGTGATCGAACATACGTTCGGTCGCGGTTTCGTTCAGGCGCTCGTTCGCTCAATAGCGTCTTCAACCGCTCGTGTCTTCGGCCTTCGCCGGCTCAACGCGGTAGACGACGCCGATGCCATTAGGGCCCGTTCGTTCCAGAACCAGTAGCTCGCCATCGGGACCCTCACCGAACGAGGCCAGCTGGTTCTCGCCGAGGCGAACCGGTAGTGGCCGAACCAACAGTCCTTCGGGCAAGATTTGGAGGCCGAAGATTTCGCCGGAACAGAAGTCGCCGAACACGTACACGGCTTGGAGCAGAGCAATCAATGCACCCCGGTAGACGGCTCCGCCGGTAATCGAGCAGCGGCGGTCGTCATGGTCGTAGACATACGTCGGCCCGGTGTGGTCAGTTGGCGCCGTGCGGCCCTCGAACGGGTTGTCCCCCTCGACAAGACTCCAACCAAGGTTGGCCCCCCGGCCACCGCCAGCGTTGGCACGGAGCAGGTTGATCTCTTCGGTGGTGTCTTGGCCGACATCAGGTAGCCAGAGGTCGCCGGTTTCGGTGTCGAAGGAGAACTTCCAGGGGTTTCGAACACCCCAGAGCCAAATCTCAGATCGCCCGCCCTCGATTGCGAACGGGTTGCTGTCGGGAATGCTGTAGGGACCATCGCTGTCGGCGAACGGATCGATCCGAAGCACCTTGCCCAACAGCGAGTCGAGATCTTGGCCCGACTCCTGCGGATCACCCGAGCCGCCGCCGTCGCCGAGGCCGATGTAGAGGAAACCATCGTCACCAATGGCGATTGTTCCGCCATTGTGATTCTCGAATGGCTGAGGCACCCGCAGCAGTTCTCGGGCGGTGTCGAGATCGGCTTGGTCGCTGAGTGACGCGAGGTACTCGGTGATGACAAGATCACCGGCGAGGTCGGTGTAGCTGACGAAGACCTGGCGACCGTCCGATGAGAATGCGAGGCCGAGCAGGCCGCCCTCACCGGCCACGCTCACAATCTCGGTGATGTCGAGCAGGGGACGGTTCGACAGCGTGACTCGCTCCCTACCGCTGTCGTTGATCGTCCGTTGGATAACCATGATTCGGCCAGCACGCTCGGCGACGTAGTAGTTCAGGCTGCCGGACCGAGCGGCGAAGGCAATGGGCTCTTCGAGCTCGGCGATCGGCACTAGTTCGAGGTCGAGTTGCTGCCACAGCGGGTCGGGGAGTTCGAGGGTCGTAGCGGTTTCAGACGGCTCGGTAGCTTGGGAGTCGTCCTGTTCGAGCGTCGATGTCGTTGGAGTGTCGCTGGCACGGCCGTCGGTGGCGGGTGTTAATGCGGCGCACGACGACGCGAACAGTCCACCAACAACGGTCATAACCACCATTGACCGCCGCCCGCTCGTTGTCTTCACCGCCCCATTGTGGCCAAGTGGAGCCTCTATCTGGTGGCACCCCGGCACTACGCTCGTTCCTACTGTGGCGTTCAACTCCCTGACCTTCGCGATGTTTCTCCCGATCGTGCTGGCTTGCCACTGGACGGCGCCGCCGCGATGGCGCAACGTTGTGCTGCTCGTTGCCTCCTATGCGTTCTACGGGTTTTGGGATTGGCGCTTCCTTGGGCTGCTCGCGTTGTCGACGGCTGTCGACTTCACGGTGGCTCGGAGACTCGGTCGGAGCGATGCCCCGACCACTCGACGATTGCTGCTGGGGTGCTCGATCTTCGTCAATCTGGGCGTGCTTGGACTGTTCAAGTACGCCGGATTCTTTGCCGACAGCCTGGCCGAACTTGCCCAGTCAGGTGGGATCGAACTCGACCAGCCGACACTCGACATTCTGCTTCCGGTCGGCATCAGCTTCTACACGTTCCAAACGATGTCCTACACGATCGATGTGTTCCGGCGCCGACTCAAGCCGACCTCCGACGTGGTGTTGTTCGCGACCTACGTGGCGTACTTCCCACAGCTTGTCGCCGGGCCGATCGAGCGTGCGCACAACCTCCTGCCACGTTTGGCCGACACACAACGACCGCGTCCAGACGCAGCCAGCGTGCAGTCAGCGCTTGGCCTGATCTTGCTGGGGCTATTTAAGAAGGTGGTTATCGCGGACGGAGTGGCCGTCGTCGCCGATCGGCTGTTCGACGACCCAACCGGGGTTTCCAGCCTGGCTGCAGCGGCCGGAATTATTGCCTTCTCGATTCAGATCTATGGTGACTTCTCCGGTTATACCGACATCGCACGAGGTGTGTCACGGCTACTGGGAGTCGAGTTGGTGGTGAACTTTCGTCAGCCCTACTTGGCCCGCAACATCACCGATTTTTGGCGCCGGTGGCATATCTCGTTGTCTGACTGGCTCCGCGACTATTTGTACATCCCGCTTGGTGGGAACCGAGGAGGGGCGGCTTCTACGTATAGGAACCTGCTGATCACCATGTTGCTTGGTGGTCTCTGGCACGGTGCCAGCTGGAACTTTGTCGCGTGGGGTGGCCTGCACGGCCTCTATCTCGTTGTGCATCGCCGCTTCTTCGCCGACCGGGCGGCCACTGCCAAGACCGGCGACGTCCAGCGGCTGACTCTTCAGGACCTACCACCGGTCGCCGGAACGTTCGTTCTGGTTTCGCTCACATGGGTTTTCTTCCGCGCGTCAGATTTCGCCACATCCGGGCAGGTTTTCCGGGCGCTTGCTTTCCAATCGGGTGCTACCGATGTGGGTGATCTGGTGCTGGTTGCTGCTCTGGGAGCGCTCGCCTTCGGGGTTGACGTTGTTGCCTTCTCGGGTCGGGTAACCGACGACGTCGCATTGAGGCGACCTCTTCCTGCCGGTCTCGTGGTTGGAGTTGCGCTCGTATTTCTCATTGTGTTCAGCGGAGCGGCGGCACGACCGTTCGTCTACTTCCAGTTCTGATGCGCCGGCTTCCCGCTCTGCTCGTTGCGCTCTCGTTGATGTTGAGCGCCTGCGCCTCGACTACGTCGCGCGGCTACGACACCGCCGACCAGGTTCTCGCCCGGCTGGCCGAACAGCCGGACGAGGCCGTTGCCAACGAGGCCCCCGACCTCCTCGCCTCGGCCGCCAATAATGATTGCGTGGTCGAGACACGCCAGGACGAATACGGTCTCGAGTTCGAGGTTTGTGTTGGGGGTACCGAGCGGCCCAGTTCGGATCAGTCGGATGGTCCATCAGCATCGACCACGCGAGCAGCCGATACCGATGTGGTCCCGCTGGTTCGATTCGACGAGTTGATTGCTTTGGTTCCCGCCGGTGCTGCTGCCACAGCTCTACGTGATGCTGGCGTGATCATCGCAGCAGGCGATGCCGCATGTTCGCGCTCGGCCGCGGCATGGACCGAGCAAATGGGCCGAGTGACTTCGGCACTGCTCGACACCGCCCCGCTTGTGGCCAACGCGGCCGAGCTGACCGACTATCGAGGTTCGCTCGATGCTCGTGAGCTCGCCCAGGCCTTTCTCGAGCGAGTTGCATTGCAGACAGGGTGCGTTGACCCAGCCAGTGATCCACCCCCGACCTCGCCCACTGCCCGAGGCGCCCTAACCGATGTCACCTCGGCTTCGATTGCGGCCGTCGAACCCGTGTATCAAGCCCTCCGGGGCGACAACAAAAGCCCGCTCTTCTATCACCCGGACGAGCTGGCCCATCGGTTGTGGATGCGCGAGACCGGGCAGGTTGCTGTTCTTGTCGCCGGTACGTCACAGACAATGCTGGGTATCGAGCCCGACCTGCTGGCTGAGGCGCTGTCTGTTTCTGTTGGTAGCTCAGCGTTGCCGGGGGCACTGGCTGAGGTCCAACAACAGTGGTTGCCTCAGGTAGCGGCGCTCGTCCACCCATCGGTCATCGTCTGGGGCATCGGCACGCTGGACATGGTTGCGATCTGTGAGCCTGACGGTCGGGCCGAGGAGTTCCGGCGGCTATCGACCCTAAAAGACGACCTGTTCTACGCCCTGCCGTGGGCTGATGGCATCGACCAGTTCGAGTTGCTGGTCGGACTACCCGGCTCGCAGGCATACGTTGGTTCGCCGACCTTTGCCAGCCTTGACCGTCGCTTCCCCAATCCCAACGGCGACGCGTTTGAGTTCGCCCAACCCGACCCGGTTCAGCTGCAACAATCGCTCGAACAGTTCCAATCCCCGTTCCAACGCGGCGACTTCTGTACCGACCGGGTGGCCCTTATCGGCGAGGTCATTGCCGAGCTCACCGCTGCCGGGCATCGAGTCGTGATTTTTGGGATGCCACTAGCGCCTGTGCTGGAGGCCCGGTATGTCAACGGCCCAGATGCCCTCGATCAGCTCGTTGACGATGCTGCCGCCGAGGTGTTCGTGCCTGCTGGCGCTCACTACGCCGGCATGCTCACGGGCGCTGACACCAATGATCTTTGGTACGACGTGGTGCACCCGACTCGCTCGGGCGGCGAGGAACTCACGGCGCAGTTGGCCGCAGCATTGTTGGCGGCCGGGCTGTGAGGTGGCCTAGGTCGGGTGGTTCGGTGATTTCTCGCCTTGGGCTCTTTGTTCTTGCCCTCGTTGGTGTGTCAATTGGCGCTGAGGGGATTGCTCGCGTCGTGGAGGCAAGCACCGACACCGAGGTAGTGATTTGGTACGACGAAGCAACACAGCTGAAGGTCGCTCAGATGGCCGAACGCAGCGGCGCCGACGTTGTCGTTGTCGGCACATCGATGGCGTGGCAAGGCTTGGTACCTGACGCTCTTGCTGGTGAAAGTCGCGGCAGCACCGTTATTGGCGGCCGTGGGGTCTACAACGCAGCACTGGCCGGGGGTGTACCAACGGTAATCGAACCGTGGCTCACCGATGAGGTCGTCACCTCCCTTAAGCCGTCGGTCGTGCTCTGGGGCCTTTCGAGTCTCGACTTCTCCGAGGTCTATGGGCAGGCTGGCCTCGATGCGTATTCCGGGGCAGTTGCAACTCGCGGTGGAGCTCTGGCCGAAGCCGACCGCGGCCTGCGCCAAGTGTCGGCTGTTTTCCGCCAGCGTGCCCTACTGCGCAATCCGTCGCTGCTGTTCGGGTCGGATCGAACAGTCGCTGCGGCGAGGTTCGCCGAGGCCAGACAAACCCTCGGGCCAGGAGGCGAACGGCTTGACTTCACGCCCGCCGTCACTGACGACCGGGCCCTTGAAGTGCGCACGCGCATTTCGCCCTACCAGCCCGACCGAGAAGACATTGCGGCCGTTGTGCGCACCGTTGAGAATCTTCGTGACCGCGGTATCGAGGTGATCTTTGTTGAACTCCCGGTTCCGCCACGCTTTGTCGACCTCTACGACCGCGGCCCTCGCGAGCATGAACAGATCGCCGTGCTGCTTCAGCTGATGGCGGATGAACTTGAAGTCACCCTGCTGACAGCCGGTGACGAGTACGGCGATGCTGACTTCGTCGACTTCACCCACCTCGACGAGGACGCGGCCCGTCGTTTTTCGGTCGACATCGGGACCCAGCTCGCTGCCCTCAGACGTTGAAGCGTGTGGTGTTCTGCTCCTCCGAGCGGCCCTGTCTCTCGGCGCTGCTCTGTCTCTCGGCCCGGCTCTATCTCTCGGCGCGGCCGACGCCAAGTACCCTCCCCGGGTGCTCGAAAAACCCGGCACGCTCAACCTGCAGCAGCGGTACCGCACCGTTGGGCGTTACCTCGCTGTTTCTGTGATCAACCTGGCCAACCATCAGGTTCTGCTGTTCGTTGCCAACACGGTGTGGGGCTGGTCGGGAGGATGGTCCAACGTTTTCGCCGCCTGTGTGGCTGCCGTTCCCGCGTACTTCCTCAGCCGGGCCTGGGTGTGGGAGGTAACAGGCAAGCACAATCTTCGTCAGGAAGTGCTGCCGTTCTGGTTGCTGGCGTTGGCTGGTCTGATTGTGTCGACCGGCCTGGCTGAAGCCGCTGATCGAGCCATGGGTTCGGGGCTGGTCGTGAACGTTGCCAGCCTCGTTGGATATTTCTTGGTCTGGGTTGCGAAATTCCTGCTGCTCGATCGGATGTTCACGACGGAGGTTCGAACACCATGACGCCAGAGCAACAGGCGGTGGCCGTCGCCGCTCGGGGTTTCATGCCGCCCGACGAGGGGATGGCATTGTGGCGAGCAGCAAGCGAGGCTCGTCATGAACTCGGTCCTCTCCTCGAAGTCGGAAGCTATTGCGGGAAGTCAGCTCTCTATCTGGGTCCGGCGGCGAGGGCTGCCAGCACACAGGTGTTCTGCCTCGATCACCACCGTGGTTCGGAGGAGAATCAAGCAGGCTGGGAGCATCACGAGCCCGACCTAGTCGACCCCGAGACCGGCCAGTTGGACACGCTTCCGATCTTTCGACGCACGGTATTCGACGCTGGGCTCGAGTCGTCTGTGGTCGCACTCGTAGGTGATAGCCCTCGCGTCGCTCAGTTCTGGAAACAACCGCTCTCGCTGTTGTTCATCGACGGTGGTCATGGCGAGAAGCCGGCCCGTCTCGACTATGAGCTGTGGACACCTCACGTGGCCGTTGGCGGCACGCTGGCCATCCATGACGTCTTTCCCGACCCTCGCGACGGTGGTCGACCTCCGTATGAGCAGATCTATCTCCCTGCGCTCGAGTCAGGCCGGTTCGACGAGCGGTCGGTGACCGGTTCGCTGCGGGTGCTCGAACGGGTGAAGTAGACGGCTCACGTGCCTGAGCCAAAGTTAGGGTTCGGTCAGCTTCGGTTTGTTCAGGGTAAGAACAGACCTGAGGTGGGACTGACGCCTTCGAGAGCATCGGCGGCAAGTACGACGGCCGCTCCGGTGTACGAACTGCGTTCCTGGTCCGGGAAGAAGACCAGTTCGGGGAACACCTTGCCGGTGAAGTAGCTGCCGTCGTCGTCGCGCAGGGGAAGAGTCCACTGGAACAGATCGCGCGCTCGTTCAAGTTCCCCGACCGCAAGATGTGCGATGGCGCACTCGCAGGTCTCAGCGGCAGTTACCCAGGGGCGGTCACTCACACACCGGACGCCCTTGTCTCGCATGACGAAGGTGTCCCAGCCATTGGACAACATCTTCACTGCGTCGTCACCGGCGACGGCCCCTGCCAATACCGGGTAGTACCAGTCCATAGCCCAGCGAGCCTTTGGCTCGAACACCTGTGGTTGGTTAGCGATCACGTCGAGCAGACGGGAGCGGCTCTCTCTCCAGTCGGGGCGATCGTGTTCTAGAAGATCGGCGAGCTGGATGGCGCAGCTGAGGCTGTGGCTGATCGATGACGAACCGGTCAGAAGGGCGTAGCTCCACGGTGCACCGTCAGGGTGGCGGGCCCAAATGATCTCGCCCCTCTTGGTTTGCAAATCGAGTACGAAGTCGGTGGCCGCCTGCACCATCGACCAGCAGCGGTCGGTGAAGGCGGCAGAGCCCCCAGCAAGGTGGTGGTGCCATATGCCAGTGGCGATGTAGGCGATGCAGTTCGAATCGAGTTTGGCGTCTTCGATGCCGTCTTCGGTGTAGTAGTTGTGCCAGCTGCCATCGGGCCGTTGGAGGCTGGACAACCAGTCGTATGCCGCCTCGGCCTCGGTCATGAAGCCACATGTCGAGAGGGCCATCGCCGCCTCAACGTGATTCCACGGATCGGTGTGGCCATCGGGGTACCAGGGGATCATCCCACTCCGCAGTTGCAGGACTGCGATTGAGCGAGCGGTATCGAGGACCTGCTCGCTGGAGAGAATGCCATCGACCGCGGGGATGTGGTTCATGGTGTCGTCACCTTCTCAGCCTGCTGATCGCTGGCCGCGAGATCGGAGCTTGGTCGGTCGGCATAAACCACCAAGCTCTTGCCGAGCACAGGATTAAGAAGTCGCTCGGCCGTCCGAGTGACGGTCGGCGCGTCAGTGATGTCCCAGGTGAGAAGTTTCAGGTAGGCCTTCACCATGGGGTTGTTCTTGTTCTCGAGACCAACCGCGCACTTCAACCACCAATACGGACTGTGCAGGGCATGGGCTCGATGACTGGCTCCGGGCTTGAATCCGATTGACACCAGCTTTGCCCGCAGCTCAGGTTCTCCGTAGATCCGCACATGGCCGCCGATGCTCTTTGGTGCGTGATAGGCATCGTTCAACCACCAACAGATGTGCTCGGGCCACGAAGCGGGCACGGTGGCGGCTAGTCGGCCGCCGGGGGCGAGAACCCGAAACAACTCGGCCATGACACCAAGGTCGTCGGGCACATGCTCGAGCACCTCTGATGCGATCACCCGATCGAACGCGCCATTGGCAAAGGGCAGGGTAAGGCCGTTGGCCTGAACCGCCGTGACCGATAGCTCCGGCGAGATCTCGCCGGCGACGTGCATGGCGGCGAAGGTGTTCCTCGTCGATTGCATCTCGTCGAAGGCGAGGTCGGCGGCAACCACTGAGCCTCCACGCCGGGCCGTCTCGAACGCATGACGGCCGAAGCCGGCACCAAGGTCGAGGACTCGCATGCCGGGCTCGAGATCGAGCACGTCGTAGTCGACCGTGAGCATCAGGCCTTCCCGTCGTTGGTCGCATGCGAATGCCCCCCGCTGGTTGTATGCGGATGCATCGCGATCACCTCGCGGTATTGCTCGACGGTGTTGAGGGCCGTCTGGCGCCAGGTGTAGAGCTCGCTGACGCGGGCTCGGCCGGCTGCTCCGATCCGGGCTCGTAGCTCGGGGTCGTCCAAACCGCGCTCGATGGCTCGCCGGAGGGAGTCGACGTCGCCGGCCTTCGACCGCAACACGGTCTCGCCGTCGACACCGGTGACCTCGGGTAGAGCGCCACCGTCACTCGCTACCAACGGGGTCGCCGAGCCCATGGCTTCGACGGCTGGCAAGGAAAAGCCTTCGTACAGGGACGGGACAATGGCCAGCTCCGACTCGGCATAAAGTTCGACGATGCGCTCGTCGGGAACGCCGGTGATGAAGCTGACCGCGTCGGCGAGTCCGAGCTTCTCAATGAGCTTGGCTGAAGTCCCGCCCGGCTTGGCCCGGCCAATGACGGTGAGGCTTACGTGTGGCCGTTCGGTTCGGATTTTGGCCGTCGCCTCCAGCAAAAAGCGCAGCCCCTTTAGCTCGACGTCAGCGCTGGCCGTTGTGATGAGGCGGCCGGGAATGCGCTCGACGTTTGGCATGGGCCGGAACAGGTCGGGGTCGACACCGACATGCACCAGGCGCATGCGCTCGAGATCAACACTCATGTCGTTGTGAATATCCTGAATTGAGTTCTCGGACACCACGACGATTCGAGGCATCCGTTGAGCGACCCGACCCTGCATCTTCACGAAGCCGTACCAGCGGCCAATGCTCTGTCGCTTGCGCCAGTTGGGAGCAGCCTCCATTTCGAGTCGGCGGTCGACCGTGATGGGGTGATGCAGTGTCACGAGTGTCGGAATCAGCTTGTTGATCCCGAGAATGCCGTAACCGAGGCACTGGTTGTCGTGAACCAGGTCGAAGTCGGCAAGCCGCTGCTTCATGGCTTGGAGCGCTCGGTAACTGAAGGCCAGCGGCTCGGGGAACTGGCCGGTCGAGAACGTCGCCAACTCCAAGATGTCGGCCTTGCTTTTGATCTCCCAGTAGGCGGGGAATCGACCTGGATAGTGGTCGTTGAACAGATCAAGACTCGGGAGTTCGTGTAGGGCAATGCGCTCGTCCAGCACCGGATAGGGCTGGCCGCTGAGCACCTCGACGTGATGGCCTAGATCGACGAGTGCTTTGGTGAGGTGGCGGGTGTAGATGCCCTGTCCACCAACGGTGGGTTTCGAGCGATACGAAAGGTAGGCCAGACGCAGCGGCTCGTCGCTCTGAGCGCTACGAGACTGGGACATCGTGCCGGGCGAGGGAAGCTTGCTGGGCGAGGGGGCGGCGGAAGGTGAGTTGGCCATATCGGTTCTGCATTTCTTGCTAGGGCGCGTACGTTGTGCTTGCTACCAGCGGGTAATAGAGAGGGAACGTTGCAAGGGTACGGGAAAGTTCCGGGGACACTCGCTCTAGACTTAGCCCGTGCGAGCTGTCGTGCAACGAGTCGAACGGGCAAACGTCACCGTCGGAACCAGTGTCGTTGGATCGATTGGTGCTGGCCTCTGCGTGCTGGTGGGTATCACCACTGCCGACACCGTGGATCTGGCCGACAAGCTGGCCGAGAAGCTCTGGAAGTTACGGATCTTCCCCGACGCCGACGACAAGATGAACTTGTCGGTCGCTGACACCGGCGGTGAGGTGCTGATTGTCAGCCAGTTCACCCTCTATGGCGACGCGAGGAAGGGCAACCGTCCGTCGTTCATCACCGCCGCCCGCCCCGACGTCGCCGAGCCATTGATCGATCGAGTGGTCGAACGGCTGCGCGACCTCGGTGCCGTGGTGGCCACCGGTTGCTTCCGAACCGACATGCGGGTCGAGCTGATCAACAATGGCCCGGTCACTCTGATCATCGACCTCTGAGGTCGACCGAGCATTTACCGTTCGGCTCGCGCCCGGCGGTATTGCATGATGAGAGCGTTGGTCGATCCATCGTGGGTCAGCGTGGGCTCGTCGTCGGCTGCAAGCTCGTCACCGATGGCGGTAGCGAGAACCTTCCCCAGCTCGACGCCCCACTGGTCGAAGCTGTTGATTCCCCAGAGGGCACCCTGCACGAAGACCTTGTGCTCGTAGAAAGCAATTAGTTGTCCGAGAACCGCGGGGGTTAGTTGGGGCGCCACGATGGTGGTGCTCGGTCGATTGCCAGGGAACGTTTTGTGAGCGACCAGCTCTTCGGCCACGCCATCGCCTCGTACCTGCTCATCGGACTTGCCGAAGGCCAATGCCTCGGCCTGAGCAAACATGTTGGCCATCAACAGATCGTGTTGGCGACCAGACGCCTCGTGCTCGAGACCGGCAGCCGGCTGGAAAAGGCCGATGAAGTCGACCGGCACCACCGTGGTGCCCTGATGTATCAATTGATAAAAGGCATGCTGGCCGTTGGTGCCAGGCTCGCCCCACACGATTGGGCCTGTTTCGTAGTCGACGGGCTCGCCGTCCATTCGCACCTGCTTGCCGTTGCTCTCCATATCGAGCTGTTGCAGATAGGCCGGGAAGCGATCGAGGTGCTGGCTGTAGGGGAGGACCGCATGGGTGCCAAAGCCCAGGAAGTTGCGGTAGAGCACGCCTATGAGGGCCGCCAAGACCGGGGCGTTCTCCTCGAGCGGCGAATACAGGAAGTGTTCGTCCATCGTGCGAAAACCGTCGAGGAACTTGCGAAAGTTGTCCGGTCCGATGGTGATCATCAGCGACAGTCCGATGGCGGAATCGACGGAGTAGCGGCCACCGACCCAGTCCCAGAATCCGAACATGTTGTCGACATCGATTCCGAACGCGGCGACCCTCTCGGCGTTGGTCGAAACGGCGACGAAGTGCCGGGCTACCGCGTCCGCTCCGAGTTCAGCGACCAACCAACTGCGAGCAGCCTCGGCGTTGCTGATCGTCTCGGTGGTTGTGAATGTCTTGGAGGCAACCACGAACAGCGTCGTGGCGGGATCAATCTCAGCGAGCGTGCCGTGCAGATCGGCCGGGTCCACGTTCGAAACGAACCGGGCATCCAGGCCTGGCTTCACGTAGGGGGCAAGGGCGCGACAGGCCATATTCGGCCCGAGGTCGCTGCCGCCGATGCCGATGTTTACCACCGTTGTAATTCGTTGGCCGGTCGCTCCGGTCCAGACTCCAGAGCGGACTCTGTCAGCGAACGCAGTCATGCGGTCGAGAACTTCGTAGACATCGGCGGTGATGTCTTGACCGTCCACTACAAGTGGTTCGGCCCGAAGTCGGCGGAGTGCCATATGCAGCACCGCTCGATCTTCGGTGCGGTTGATGTGGCCGCCTTCGATGAGTGCCGCCGTTTGCTCGGCCAGACCCGACGCGTCAGCCAAGTCGATGAGGCGGGAGAGCGTGCCCTGGTTGATGAGATGCTTCGAGAAGTCGATGGTGAGGTCGCCCGCCTCAAATGTGAGGCTCTCGGCTCGTCGCTGGTCGGTCCGAAACAACTCGGCAAGCGAGAGCGGCTGCACCGCATGGGCGGCCAAGGCCCTCCACGCCGCAGTCTGGGTGATCGACGGCGAGGGTGCTGAGGATTCAGGCATTGACGGGTTCCTCCGGTGGGTGCGCTCGACCGCGGACGTAGCTGATAGCGAGTGCCACAAGACCGTAGACGAGCATTGGCCACGGGCCGACGAGGCTGGCCAGAGTCCGGCCCTGCCGCATCTCGGCCGT